>NZ_VIVR01000001.1:6357884-6660640 GCF_007828955.1 Kitasatospora atroaurantiaca
GCGTACGACCTGGTGGCCGACGCGTACGGCCCGGGCGCCAACGGCCCGCTGCTGGTCGCCGTCGACCTGCACAAGGTCCAGGCCGCCGAACTGCCCGCCATCGCCGACAGGTTGAGGGCGGACCAGGGGGTCGCTGCCGTCGCTCCGCCGATCCTCAACCAGGCCGGGGACGCGGCCGTGGTCTCCGTCCAGCCGAGGACCGGCCCGCAGGACCGGCACACCGCCCAGCTGCTGCAGCGCATGCGGGCCGACCTGCTCCCGGCGGGTGCCGAGGTGACCGGTGTGGTCGCGGTCTTCTCCGACATCTCCGACCGCCTCTCCGCCCGCCTCTGGGTGGTGGTCCCGTTCGTCGTCGCGCTCTCGCTGGTCCTGCTGACCCTGCTCTTCCGGGCCCCCGTGCTCGCACTGAAGGCCGCCGCGATGAACCTGCTCTCGGTGGCGGCCGCCTACGGCGTGACCACGGCGGTGTTCCAGTCCGAGACGGGCGCCAGGCTGCTCGGCCTGCCGCACTCGGTGCCGGTCTCCAGCTGGGTGCCGATCCTGATGTTCACCGTGCTCTTCGGCCTCTCCATGGACTACGAGGTCTTCCTGCTCGCCCGGGTCCGCGAGGACTGGCTGGTCACCCGCGACGCGCGAGGCAGCGTGGTGCGTGGTCTGTCCGCCACCGGGCGGGTCATCACCAGCGCGGCCGCGATCATGGTGGCGGTCTTCACCGGCTTCGCGATCGATCCGGACATCACCGTCAAGATGATGGGCGTCGGCATGGCGGCGGCCGTCCTGGTCGACGCCACGGTCGTCCGCCTGGTGCTCGTCCCGGCCACCATGACCCTGCTCGGCCGGGCGAACTGGTGGCTGCCGGCCTGGCTGGACCGACTCCTGCCCGAGCTCAAGGTCGAGCACGGCACGGAGCCGGTGAAGGCCCCGGCGGAGCCCGAGCGCATCCCGGTCTGACCGTCAGAGGCCGGAAGGGGCCGTCCGGATTCGGACGGCCCTTCTCCGTGGCATTCTGTACCTACTGGTATGTACAGTGAGGCCATGGCCACCCAGGACCGTCTGATCGAGACCACCCAGGAGCTCCTCTGGGAGCGCGGGTACGTCGGCACCAGCCCCAAGGCGATCCAGCAGCGCGCCGGTGTCGGGCAGGGCAGCATGTACCACCACTTCACCGGCAAGTCCGATCTGGCCGCCGCGGCCCTGAGCCGCAGCGCCCAGCAACTCCGTGCCCAGGCCGAGCAGCAGCTGGCCGGCCCCGGCACGGCGTACGAGCGCATCGCGGCGTACCTGCTGCGCGACCGCGAGGTCCTGCGCGGGTGCCGGATCGGGCGGATGGCCCAGGACCCCGACGTCATCGCCGAAGCCGAGCTGCGGCGGCCCGTCGAGGAGACCTTCGACTGGCTGTGCGGCCGGATCGCCGAGATCGTCGCCGAGGGCCAGGCGGACGGCGAGTTCGCCACCGGCCCGGACCCGGCCGACATCGCGGCGGCCGTCGTGGCCGTCCTGCAGGGCGGCTATGTGCTGGCCCGTGCGGCCGACTCGCCCGAACCGTTCCACCAGGCCGTCCGCGGCGCCCTCGCGCTGCTCCGCAACCGGTAGGGGTACCCACAGTGCAAGCGATGCAGTACGAGATCAGCCTGCCCGCCGACTACGACATGCAGATCATCCGGCAGCGGGTCGCCACCAAGGGCCACCTGATGGACGACTTCCCCGGCCTCGGGCTCAAGGCCTTCCTGATCCGCGAGCGCGGCGTGCACGCCTCGCCCGTCAACCAGTACGCGCCGTTCTACCTCTGGCGCACCGCCGAGGGGATGGCCGCCTTCCTCCGGAGCCCCGGCTTCGCCGGCCTGGCGGCAGACTTCGGCCGCCCGCCCGTCCAGCACTGGCTGGGCGTCGGCTTCCGCCCGGGCCCGGCCCGGGACCTGACACCCCGTACGGCGACCCGCCGGACCGAGCCCCTCCCCGCGGACGCCGACCCGGCGCAGGCCGTCTCCCGCGCTCTGGCCGAGCTGCCCGACGGGCCCGGACTGCACTCGGCCGCCGTCGCCCTCGACCCGCGCCGCTGGGAGCTGCTGCGCTTCGCTCTGTGGGAGCACGGAGCTCCCGACGACGAGACCCGCTACGAGGTGCTCCACCTCTCCCACCCCGAGCTGACCGCCCTGGGCCAGGGCTGACCCGCCCGACGTCCCCAAGGCGCGGCGGCGGGGGCATCCTGGTACCAGGGCCTTGCGTGACGGCTCGGACCGGGCCGGGCGGAAGGCGTGGAGCGCTCCGGGAGCCGACCATGAACAGCAGATCCCCCGCAGGCGTGGTGGCCGGGGTGGACGGTTCGTCGCACGCTGCGGCCGCCGCCGAGTGGGCCGCCCAGGAGGCGGAACGCCGTGACTGCGCGCTGCATCTGGTCCACGCGGTCAACACCGGCACCATCACCCTCTCGCCACGGGCCGGAGCCGCCGTCACCGACCTGGTCCTGCAGAACGCGCAAGCCGTGCTGGACGAGGCGCTCGGCAAGCTGCAGGCCGCCCACCCGGACCTGCGCCTGACCGGTGACGTCGTCCCCCGGGACGCCGCCGCAGCGATCCTCACCGCGGCCGAGCACGCCGAACTCGCGGTGGTCGGGACGCGCGGGCACGGCGGCTTCGCCTCGCTGCTGCTCGGCTCGGTCAGCCTGCGGGTCACCGCCCACGCCACGTGCCCGACCGTCGTGGTCCGGGTGACCCAGCAGGCCGGCGAGCACGTCCTGGTCGCCATCCGCGACGAGCGGGACTCCAAGACCCTGCGCTTCGCGATCCGCGAGGCGATCGGCTTCGGCCTGCCGGTACGGGCCCTGCACATCTGGTCCCCGGTGGTCGCCGACGTCGGGCACATGGCGCCGATGATGGACGAACTGGGGGAGGAGGCCAAGCTGCACGAGCAGCTGCTGAGCCGTACCGTCGACCCGGTCCGCGAGGAGTACCCGGAGGTCGAGGTGGACGCCCGCGAGCTCAGCGGCGCCACGGCCGCGACCCTGGTCGAGGCCTCCCAGCGGGCCGCCCTGCTGGTGATCGCCCGCCACCAGCCCGCCGCGCACTTCGGGCTGCGCCTCGGTACGGCGGTGCACGCCGTGCTGCACCACGCCCACTGCCCGGTGGCGGTCGTACCGGTCTGAGCGTCTGGGCCGAACGGGTAGCGCTCCGCTGCCACCGCGGCGGCCCGCGGGGCTCGGACGGCGGGCCGCCGGATGATGACCACGGCGAATGGTCATCCGACGGTACGGAGGCTCGGCCCATGCAGGAGCGCGCGGTGAACGTCCTGAGGCTCGTCTTCGGCCTGCTCGCGGCGGTCGCACTGGGGATCCAGGGCTACCACGTGTCCACCCAGGGCGCGTCGATGTCCAACTTCTTCAGCTACTTCACCATCCTCAGCAACATGGCCGGGGTCGTGGTCCTGCTCACCGGCGGAGTGCTGGGGCTGCTCGGGCGGCCCGGCGTACCGGACGGGGTCCGGGGTGCCGTCGTGCTCTACATGACCATCACCGGGCTGGTGTACGCCGTGCTGCTCTCCGGCTACCACCTGCCGCTGGAGATCATCTGGGTCAACACCGTGGTGCACAAGATCATGCCGCTGGTCTACCTGGTCGACTGGCTGGCCGCCCCGCCGCGCCGTCGGATCGCCTACCGCACGGCGCTGACCTGGCTGGCCTTCCCGTTCCTCTACCTGGCGTACAGCCTGATCCGCGGCCCGATCGTGCACTGGTACGCGTACCCCTTCCTCGACCCCGCCCGCTCCGGCGGCTACGGCCGGATCGCGGGTGCCTGCACGCTGATGACGGTGGCCTTCGTCCTGGTGGCGGCGGCGCTGGTGCGGGCGGGCAACGCCCTGCGGCGCCGCCAGGAACGTGCGGCGCCGGCCGCGCGCGCCGAGGTCTCGCAGCCGTGAGTGCCCGGCACGGCGAGGGTGATCCGGGAAGGCATACTTGACCAGCGGTGGGAATGTGCTGGGAGCTTGCTGAACAGTTGTCCGGGCTCCGGTGCAACCGGAGGGGCCGTTCTCGGCGTTCGTTCACAGTGAGAGCGGCCAAGAGGGAGTCCCACCGGTCGGAGGGACGGGCCCGCGGCCCGGCGGAACGTAGGAGTAACGGGGCAGATGGGGCTGACAAGCCACAAGGTGCTGGCGTTGGCGGTGACCGCCGCTGTGCTGGCGATGGCGGCCGCGGTCTGGGTGTGGCCGCGGCTGGCGCGGAAGAGCTGGCGGGCGGTGCTCGGCCGGATCGGCACCCTGCTGGCGACCCAGCTGGCAATGCTCGCGGCGCTGGGGCTGGTGGCCAACAACTACTTCGCCTTCTACAGCAGTTGGGACGACCTGCTGGGCACCGGGGACGCCGGTGCGGTGACGGTGCAGAGCAAGCCGGGGGCGCAGACCGCGACAGGCGGCCAGAAGGCCCCGGTCACCGTGCAGACCCTGGGCAGGGAGGCCGTCCAGGGCGGCGGCGCTGTCGGCCGCGAGCCCAGGCAGGCGGGCGAGATCCAGGCGGTACGGATCGGCGGCCCGGCCACCGGGCTGAGCACGGACGGCTACGTCTACCTGCCGCCGCAGTACTTCCAGCCGGAGTACGCGAACCGGAAGTTCCCGGCCGTCGTCGTGATGACCGGCTTCCCCGGCGACGCCAAGAACCTGCTGACCAGGCTGAACTACCCGGGAGCCGCCCTGCAGCTGATGCACGCCGGGAAGATGCAGCCGACCGTACTGATCCTGATGCGCCCCTCCCCGGCGATGCCGGCCGACACGGAGTGCGAGGACATCCCCGGCGGAGCGCAGTCCGAGACCTACTTCACCAAGGACGTCCCCCAGGTGGTCGAGGCCTCCTACCGGGTCTCCGCCGACCCGCACGCCTGGGGCGTGGCGGGCAACTCGACCGGCGGCTACTGCGCGCTGAAACTGGCGATGCGTCACCCCGAGGTCTTCCCGAGCGCCGTCTCGATGGCCGGCTACTACAAGGCCGCCGAGGACGCCACCACCGGTGACCTCTTCAAGGGCAGTCAGCAGCGGCGCGACGAGGCCGACCTGATGTGGCGGCTGAAGAACCTGCCGCAGCCCCCGGTCGCGGTGATGCTCGCCGGCAGCGAGGAGGGCGACGGCAACTACAAGCGCGAGAGCGATGCCTTCCAGGCGGCCGTCAAGAGCCCGATGACCGTCTCCACGGCCGTGGTGCAGACCGGCGGCCACAACTTCCAGACCTGGAGCCGGCTGCTGCCGCCCTCCCTGGAGTGGCTCTCCCAGCACCTCAAGGTGCCGGCCGCCGGAGCCTAGGCCCTGAGCGGACACACACCAGGGGGCCGTATCCGAAGTCTCGGATACGGCCCCCTGGTGTGTGTCAGCAGTTGTGTCAGCAGTCCTGGAAGGTCGAGCAGAGCGGGCCTTCGAGGGTCTTGAGCACACCGGCGTCCGACGGCGCGGACCAGGCGACCTTGGGCCGGCCCCCGGCGGGCGGGGCGGACCAGAGGGCGAGCTCGGAGACCGTGGCGGAGGTGTTGGACAGGTACTGGTGCAGGGTGGCCGTGGCGCCGCCCGCCTGAGGGACGGTGATGGTCGCGACCAGGTACGTGGAGTCCTCGGTGGTCACCTTCACCGTCGCGCCGGGGGCGGAGGTGCCGCACGCCTTGAGCTCGTCCACCAGTCCGCGGAAGAGCGCAGCGGCGGTCTGGACCGCGCCGCTGCTCTTCCCGGGCCAGTTGACGATGGTCTCCTTCGCCTGCCAGTCCTGGCCGCCGCCCGATCCGAGCAGAGCCTGACCGGCCGTCGCCCGCGAGGTGACCCCGTCGAGGTCGGTCGAGCGCTTGGACCTGCACAGCGACTCGAACTCGAACTTCGGGTCCTTGGCGGTCTTCGCCGCCTCGGCCGGGGACGCCCAGTGGTAGGCCGAGTACAGCGGGATGTTGTTCGCCGAGATCCACACCGGGTTCGGCAGGCCCTTGACCCCCTGGCCGCCGGCGGACGAGGTGGCCGTGGGCGCCTGACCGCTCGGCGAGGCCGAGTCCTGGGCCGGAGCCGAGGCCGGTGTGGACGCGGTGCTCGGCGGGGCAGCGGCCGTGGAGGCGTCGTCGGGCTCACAGGCGGTCAGCGAGCCGAGCGAGACGAGCACGGCGGCGGTCGCCGCGATCAGCGTGGTGGCGCGGGACAAGATGGTGGCTCTTCCTTGGTTGACGAGTACGAGTGATCTGTCCGGACGGACCTGCTCAGTAGCCGTGCGGTCCGCTGGCGGGGTTGGCCTGCGGGACCTTGGCGGCGAGGTTCGAGCCGTCGGGCGACACGTGGTAGTGGCCCATCAGGTAGTTCATCGAGGCCGCGCAGCTCGCCACCGGGTCGTAGATGTCGGTCGACGTCCCCTTCTCGTGGTAGCTCGCGAAGGTGTCCGGGATGCACTGCCACGGCCCACGCGAGGAGTGCAGCGGCGCGCCGTCCGACTGGACGGGCCCCCAGGCGTTGCTGTCGTTCTTGTTGACCAGCCACCGCGAGGAGTTGAACGAGGACTCGCGCTCGGCGATGGTGAGCATCCCGCGCATCCAGTTGGCGCGCGCCTTGGGATCGGTGATGCCCTTCATGTCCAGCACCTTGTTGATGTAGTCGGTGCAGGCTTCCTTGCCGCTCTTCCAGGAACCGGCGCCGCCGTAGTTCACCTGCGAGATGCTGATCTTGCCTTCCGAGGAAGGTGCCGAGTGGTGCCCGTCGCCACCGCCGTCGCCACCGTGCTCGTTCGGTGACTTGGGCGGCTGGTGGTGCCCGCCGCCGCCGTGGTCCTTGTGGTGTCCGGGGCCGGTGCTGTCGATCCCGGTGCGGTCGCCGCCCCCGGGCGACTTCGGCGGCTGGTGCTGCTTCTCCTTCTTGTGCAGCTCCTCCTGGATCCTGCGCTCGATCTCCTGGTACTCCTTGATGACCTGCTTGATCTTCTGCGCGTCCTCACCGATCTCCTTGGTGAGGCGCTCCTTGGTCTGCTGGAGGTGCTCGGTCCGCTTCAGGATGTCCTCGACGTCCCTCGCCACCTGGACCGCCACCACGCCGAAGCCGACGACACCCGCCAGCTGGCTCGCCATCAGATCGGTGGCGGCCGCCTTGGCGACGGCCTCCTTGATCCGGCCGACCTTCTTGGTCATCTCCGTCATGCGCTCGTTGATGGACTGCCAGTCCTTCTGGATCCTGGCCAGCTCCGCCAATGACACACCGAACCTGTCGCCACCCATACGGCTCTCCCCCATGTTCTCGGAGTCCGCAGCCACTCCCCGTACTCCGGCTGATTATCCGTCAAGAGGCTAGCCGAACTGTTGTCCGGGATGGAACTCAGGCGACCTGCTCCAGGGTGCCGGTGTGGAGTTCGCCGACCCGGCCGCCCTCTCCCTCGTACGTCCAGAAGGCCCGGACGGTCAGCTTGGCCAGGTCCATCACATGGCTGACGGTGATGCCGCTCGCCTCCGTCCAGCTCACGAAGTAGAGCTCCGGGCCGACCTGGGCGACGTGCAGGGTGACGTCCTCCCACTGGCCGGCCGACTCGCCGAGGCCCTCCCAGCGCAGCCGCGTCCCGTCGGCGGAGTAGGCGTTTCGGAAGGCCGCGCCGTTGTCGACCTGGAACAGGTACGTGTGTCCGGCGAAGCCTGGCAGGGGCGCGGTCATCTTCGGGCGTTCCTCGTCTGGGAGAACGGTGGGTACGGCCGGAGGCCTCCGGCCGTACCCACCAACCTATCCGACCAGGTGACGCTTCACCGGTTACTTCAGGTAGGGGCCATCCGTGCCGATCTTGCCCGGTGCGGCGTTGGCGCCGCCCAGGTCGAGCACGTACACCCGCAGGTTGCCCTTGCCGGGCGCGGCCACCGTCAGGCTGCCGCCGGAGACCGTCTTCACGTCGCCCGTGACGACGTCCTTGTAGGTGCCGTTGGGGATCCCGCCGTACGTCGCCCCGCCGGTCACCGCGACCAGTGCGAAGCTGTCCACGCCGCTCGCGGTGTCGGTGTAGCGGCGCTTGAAGGCCATGTTCCCGGAGACGCCCTCCGTCGAGTACTGCCCCATCTGCAGGGCGGGGACGGCCCGGCGGATCTGGTTCAGCCGCTGCAGCTGCTTGACCAGCGGCTGGGCCAGCGTGGTCGCCACCGCACCCGAGGCACCGGAGACCACCGAGAAGTCACCGGCCGTCACCTCGCCGGCGACCTTGTCGCCGTAGTACGCCCGGCCGGTGCTGGCGAGCGGGCAGGTCGGGCCGCAGTCGATCTGCTTCCCGGCCTGGAACTCGATCTCCGAGCCGTAGTACAGCGTCGGGATGCCGCGGAAGGTCCACATCAGCGCCATGTTCTCGGCCCAGGCGTCGGTGCCGCCGGCGTACCGGGTGCTCGACTTGCCGGGGCCGAAGTCATGGCTGTCGACGTACACCACGTTGTAGGTGGCGTCGTTGTAGCTGTCGTCCGAGTCCTTGCCGTTGTTGTACGCGTTGGAGGCGTCCCCGAAGTTCATGTGCATCCGCATGTCAATGACGCTCATGCCGGAGTACATGCTGTGGTCGGGGGCGTGGTAGAGGTTCCCGTTCAGGAAGGCGTTGGTGGACGTCGGCTGGGTGCCGGGGTCGTTGTCGGTGGTGTACTGCTGGACGGCGGCGGTGGCGTCGTCCGTGCTGTACGTGAACCGCTCCTTCCAGGTGTAGTACTGGGCGGACTGGTTGGCCGAGCCGCGGTTCCACTTGTCGTTGACGAAGGCGCCGACCTCGCCGAAGACGAAGAAGTCCGCCGCCTTCGCCGCGCCGAACTTCGCGCTGACCTCGCTGTAGATGGCCGGCAGGAAGTGCCGGTTCCAGGTGACCCGGGGGATGTGCACGGCAGTGTCGATCCGGAAGCCGTCCACGCCCATGTCGATGTACTTGTTGTAGGCGCCGATCAGGTAGTTCTGGACGACCGGGTTCTCGGTGTTGAAGTCCGCCAGGTCCTCGTGGATCCAGCAGCTCCGCGCGTCCTCGCCCTCCCAGTTGCCGATCCAGCACTGGTGGTAGAGCGCCTTCGGGAACATTCCCGAGGTCGGGTTGGGCCACTGGCAGTTGTAGACGGTGTAGCCCTCGGCGCTCTTGCCGCCGGTCGGCACACCCCAGTTGACGCAGGTGTTCCCGGCCGGCTCGGCCGTCGACCAGAGGTCACCGTTGTAGTAGGACTTGCCGGAGACCGGGTCGACGGTCAGGCCGTCGTACTCGAAGCCGGCGTTCGGCGCGTCGTAGTACCAGCTCCACTGCGCGTCGCGGACGCCGTACACGGTGGGTGTGAAGAGGCCCTTGGCACCCCAGCGGGAGCTGTGGTTGTAGACCACGTCCTGGTAGATCTTGATGCCCTTGGCGTGGGCCGCGTTGATCAGGTCCTGGTACGAGGCGCCGGCCGACTCCAGCCGCGGGTCCACCCGGTAGAAGTCGTAGCCGTGGTAACCGTGGTAGTCGTAGTCCGAGCGGTTGAGGACGACCGGGGTGATCCAGATGGCGGAGAAACCGAGGCCCTTGACGTAGTCCAGCTTCTGGACCAGGCCCTTGAAGTCGCCGCGGAACATCGGGTCGTTGTTGGCCGCGTTGCCGGACTTGACGTCCTGGCTGCCGCCGCGGTTGTTGCTGCTGTCACCGTCGTTGAAGCGGGCGGTGAGGACGAAGTAGATCGGGTCCTTGCGCGGGTCGCCGCCCAGCGGTGTGCCGCCCGGGGCGGCCGGGGGAGCCGTCCCGGTGGTGGCGCAGCCCGCTGCGCTCGCCGCGGAGAGGTTGCCCGCCGCGTCCAGGGCCTTGACGGTGTAGCAGTAGAAGGTGGTCGCCTCCAGGCCGCTCTCCGAGTGGACGGTGGAGGCGGTGTTGACCACCGAGGTGCCCTTGGTGCCGCCGGTGCGGGTGATCTGGTAGCCGGTCACGCCGACGTTGTCGGTGGCGGCGTTCCAGGTCAGCACCACGGAGGTGTTGGTGGCGCTCGCGGCGACGGCGGTGGGGGCGGTCGGCGCGGTGGTGTCGGGGACGACGGCTGCACAGGGGTCGGTGGCGTTCGCCGTGACCACCTTGTCCTTGACGGTGTTGTTGCCGCTGCCGAGCCGGTAGTTGGCGCTGTTGTTGTTGTCCCAGACGCCGTTGCCGTTGTTGAAGGTGGCCTGCCAGGTGGTGGCGGTGCCCAGGTCGACGGTCCTCCTCACCCAGCCGGTGCAGGCGGCGTCCATCCCGACACCGGGCGCGGTGGTCCAACTGCCGCCGGTGGGAGCCCAGTGGAGATTGACGGTGGACCAGCCGACGGTGGCGGTGGAGTACCAGACGGTGGCGGCGGTGCCGGTCGGCGGAGTGGTGGTACCGCACGGGTCGCTGTGGGCGACCACCCCGTCCTTGACGCTGATCAGGTCGGTGCCGAGCTGGTAGTTGGCACCGCTGTTGTTGTCCCAGGTGCCGGAGCCGTTGTTGAAGGTGGCCTGCCAGCTCGTGGCGGTGCCGAGACTGACGGTCAGCTTGACCCAGTTGGTGCAGGCTGCGGTCATCAGGGTGCCGGGCGCGGTGGTCCAACTGCCGCCGGTGGGAGCCCAGTGCAGGTAGTACGCCGGCCAGTTCCCGGTCGCCGTCCAGTAGAAGACGGTGGCCGAGGCGGGGGTGGCCGCCGCGCAGGGGTCGGTCGTGCTCACGACGCCGCCCGAGACGGCGCTGATGCCGCTGCCGAGCTGGTAGTTGGCGCCGCCGTTGTTGTCCCAGGTGCCGGAGCCGTTGTTGAAGGTGACGGCGAGCGAGGTGGCCGTACCCAGGTCGATCGTCTTCTTGTACCAGCCCGTACAGGCCGCCTCCATCGCCACGCCGGGGGCGGTGGTCCAGCTGCCGCCGGTGGGCGCGTAGTGGATGTCGACGGTGGTCCAGCTCGTGGCGGGCTTGTAGTAGACGGTCGCGCTGGTGGCCGCGTGCGCGGCGACGGTGTGCAGCAGGGTGGCCACCAGCCCGGCCACGGCGGTCAGCACCGCCAGCAGCGGGTGGCGGCGCCTGTGCCGGGCCCTGCGACGTGGTGCGTGGTCCACGGGGGGACTCCTCGGAGCGGGCCGCGCGGGGGAGCGGCCTGTCGGGTGGGGGTGAGGAGCGAGGTCCCGACGGCAGCACAAGTCACTGCAACCACTTGCAGATCCTGCGGCGCATACGGCCGTCGGGCGTGCTCCATGAGGCTTGCCACGCCCCGGTTTGCCGGGATTTCCGACGGGCAGGGCGGCCAGAGCTGACGCTCTGTCTTGCGCAAGGATCTGCAAGATGTTTCAGGAGGGTACTAGTCCGTAAATCCGGCGTAAAGAGTTCGCGCCCACGGCCTGTGAGGGACGTCTCATTGTCCGAGTACGGTCGATCTGCCTAGCCTGCACGGGATGTCCGCTTTGCGCGGACCCTGCCCGTCGGGACGCCGAGTCCTGTCCACCCGACGGCGGGCACTCGAGCACCGAACACGGACAGGAGCGGGGGAACCAGGTCAGTCTGCCGTGCCCCCGCGCCTGTCCAGGCGTGGGGATGCGGCTCGGGGTGAAGCCGTCCTGCGGGCGGCCGGGCTTCCTCAGGGCCCGAACCCGACAGCTCACCTCGCAGGCGTCGCAGAGGACTCCCGACATGCGCATTTCTGCCACCCCTGCGCGCCTCGGCGCGATAGCCGGCGCCGCCGCGCTGGTCACCGTGCCGCTGGTCGGCCAGGCGAGCGCCGCCACCGGCGTCACCCAGGACCGCCTCACACCCACCTCGATGGCCGCCGGTACGGCCGCCCGGGCCGGGCTCACGGTCCACTCCACCACCTGCTTCACGGCCAAGACGCTCGGCGTCGCCGTCCGTGACGCGGCCGGCCACAACCTGGACTTCCCCGGCTCGGCACACGACATCCGGATCTGCCCGAGCGGTGTCTCGATCACCACCGGCAGCCGCACCCTGCCGGCCGGCTCCTACACCGAGTTCGGCGCCTGGCAGGACTACAACGGCGGCTGGCACAACCTCGCCAAGAAGACGCTGACGGTCTCCGGTACGGCCTCCGCTCCGGCCCCGGCCCCTGCCCCGGCCCCGGCCCCTGCCCCGGCCCCGGCCCCTGCCCCGGCCCCTGCCCCGGCTCCGGCCCCCGCTCCGGCCCCGGCTCCCACGCCGACTCCCGCTCCGGCCCCGCCGACCACGGGCACCGCCTCGCCGGTCCCCGGCAAGTCGCTGACCTGGTCCGACGAGTTCAACAGCAGCATCGCCTGGGGCTCCACCTGGGTCGGCGACAAGAGCACCGCCTACCGCTACGGCAACCACAACCCGGACGACAACAAGCTGGACTGGCTGACCACCAGCGGCGTGAGCGTCGCCGACGGTGTCGCCACCTTCACCGCCAAGCCGTCCAGCCACACCCTGGAGAACGGCAAGCAGGCCTGGGACACCGGGCTGCTCACCACCGAGGGCTCCTCCCAGGGCTTCCAGGTCAAGACCGGCGACTACGCCGAGACCCGGGTGAAGCTGCCCACCGGCTCGGGCGCCTGGCCCGCGCTGTGGACCTGGAAGAACGGCAACGGGGAGATCGACTCCTTCGAGTACCACCCCGACAACCCGAACCTGCTGGAGCTGACCAACCACGTCAAGTCCGGCTCGAAGTACTACACCGACGCCAACGCCGTCGCCAAGGACCAGTGGGTGACCATCGGCACGTACTACGGCGCCACCTCGGTCGACTGGTACGTCAACGGCACCAAGGTGTTCTCGGACGGCACCGGCGTGGGCGCCGACTGGTCGGCGTACCTGATCCTCAACCTGTCGGTGGGTGCCGGCCAGTACCACCCCGCGCCCTCCGGCACCGCCCCGCTCAGCTTCGCCGCCGACTACGTGCGGGTCTACCGCTGACCCTCACCGGACGGTGATCGTGAACGCCGTGCCGTTGTCCGCCGGATGACGGTCGTCGACGCCGACCACCCTGACGTGCCCCTCGGCCACCGTGCCGGGGGGCACGTCGCGTCCCACCCGGACCGGGGCCAGCACGGTGGCCGTCCGCAGTGAGGGCAGTCCGGCCGGGAAGGCACAGCTCAGCACGTGCCCGCCGATGGACGCGGCGCAGGAGGTGGGGAAGTACGGGCCCTCGGCGGTGAACCCCGGCGGGAGGTCGATCAGCACGGTGAACGGCGAGGCGGTCCGGTCGGGGCCGCCGTTGGCGACGAAGCCGTGCACGGTGGTGGTGCCGCCGGGTGCGGCCGGGTCCGGGTCCAGTCGGACCACCCGCAGGTCGGAGTCGGACGGCGCCGCCATCGCCGTCACCGTGACGCATGCCACCAGTGCCGCCGTGGCGGCGGCGAGCCGGGTCGAGCCTCGGGTCAAGGTCCTCACCTGTCCACGTGTGGTCATCATCTGGCTACCCACTGTAGCGAGGTAGCCTGGATCTCCGGAGGTGAGGACGATGTCGGGACAGGTGTTGAGCGAGGTCAGTGCGCTGGTGGCCCCCGAGCGGGAGGCCGAGCTGGTCACGTCCTATCGGGAACTGGTGGCGGGCCCGCTGCCGGACGGGCTGATCCGCACCGAGCTGCTGCGCGGCCCGGGCCACCGCTGGCGGGTGCAGAGTCTGTGGCGTGACCGGGCCGCCCTGGAGGCCGTCCGGTCGAATCCGAAGCTGGCCGCAGCGCCCCGGCTCTTCGCCGACGTGGGCGCCGAGCCGGAGCTGACGGTCTTTCAGGTGACGGCGTCCCAGATCGGCTCGCTGGCCCTGGACTGAGAGGCTCCACCGGCAGGCAGGGAGCTGAACGGTGGGCACCTGAGTAACCACAGCAGGGGCGCGTGGGGGCACGTCCCGGCCGAAGGCTGGGGGAGAACTGTGCGAGATCGGAAGGTGACGGCCTGAACCCTCCCGATTCGCGCAGTTCCCCGCGCCCCTGGACAGTGCAACTGGCTGCGGTGCCTACCTGTGGCGGAGCCTGCCGCTCAGGGTGCGAGGACCTGGCCGAGCCGCGCCGCGATATGACGCATCACCGGCACCAGACCGGCACTGCCCGCCTGCGCCTCCAGTGCCCGGATACGGGCCTCCGGACCGGACACCGACAGGGCGGTCGGCGTCGGCGCGCCCGGCACGGCCACGGCGATGCAGCGTACGCCGATCTCCTGCTCCTGGTCGTCGACCACGTACCCGGACTCGCGGGCGCGGGCCAGCTGGGCGAAGAGCTGCTGCGTGTCGGTCACGGTGTACGGCGTGTGGGCCTGGAGCGGCTGGTTGCCGAGCACGGCACGCGCCTCGTCCTCGGGCAGCTGGGCGAGCAGCGCCTTGCCGACACCGGTGCAGTGCGGCTGGACCCGCCGCCCCACCTCGGTGAACATCCGCATCGAGCGCCGCGACTGGACCTGGCCGACGTAGACCACCTCGCCGCCCTCCAGGACGGCCAGGTTGGCGGTCTCGCCGGTGGCCTCCATCAGCTCGGCCAGGTACGGCCGGGCCCAGCTGCCGAGCAGCCGGCCCGAGGTCTCGCCGAGCCGGATCAGCCGGGGGCCCAGGGTGTAGCGCCGGGCTGTGTCCTGCCGCACATACCCCTGCTGGACGAGGGTACGAATCAGGCGGTGGATGGTGGGCATCGGCAGGCCGGAGGTGGTCGACAGCTCGCTCAGGGTGGCCACGCCGCCCGAGTCGGCCAAGGCCTCCAGCAGCTGAAAGGCGCGCTCGACGGACTGTACGCCGCCGGTGGCGCGCTCGGTCCCTGTGGGTGCTGCGGCGGGGGTGCTGGACACCGGCGTTCCCTTCGCTGTCGGAGGAGGAGTAGAGTCCCAGCGATCTACCTCAACAAAGCGTTGAAATTCTGTATCGCGGAAACTAGTCTCCACCTTACAGAACCGAACCCGTCAGTAGGCGGGTTCAGATCAAGGAAGTTCCCACCGGAGCTCCCTTTGAAGGCTCAACCGTCCAAGGAGTGTCCTGCCCATGGCTGCAGATCAGGGACCCGTCGGCGCTTCTCCCGCCGCTCCGGTCGTCACTGTCGCCGGTCCGCGCGTCCCCCGCGCCGAGGAGGTGCTCACCCCGGAGGCGGTCGCCTTCGTCGTCGGCCTCCACCGCGCCTTCGAAGGTCGCCGGCAGGAGCTCCTGACCCGACGAAAGACGCGCCGCGCCGAGATCGCCAAGGCGGGCACGCTCGACTTCCTCCCCGAAACGGCCGCCGTCCGCGAGGGTGACTGGAAGGTCGCCGAGGCCCCCCGCGCACTGCAGGACCGCCGGGTCGAGATCACCGGCCCCACCGACCGCAAGATGGTCATCAACGCGCTGAACTCGGGTGCGAGGATCTGGCTCGCCGACTTCGAGGACGCCACCGCCCCCACCTGGGAGAACGTGGTCAGCGGTCAGGTCAACCTGATCGACGCCTTCGAGGGCCGGATCGACTTCACCTCCTCCACCGGCAAGGCGTACACCCTCAAGCCGGCCCCGGAGCTTGCCACCGTCGTGGTCCGCCCGCGTGGCTGGCACCTCGACGAGAGCCATGTGCTGGTCGACGGCGCCCCGATCGCCGGCGCCTTCCTCGACTTCGGCCTCTACTTCTTCCACAACGCCGCCCGGCTGCTCGCGCGTGGCGCCGAGGACCCGAACTCGGGCCCGTACTTCTACCTTCCGAAGACCGAGAGCCACCTCGAGGCCCGGCTCTGGAACGACGTCTTCACGCACGCCCAGGAAGCCCTCGGCATCCCGTACGGCACCATCCGCGCCACGGTGCTGATCGAGACCATCACCGCCGCCTTCGAGATGGACGAGATCCTCTACGAGCTGCGCGACCACGCCGCCGGGCTCAACGCGGGCCGCTGGGACTACCTCTTCTCGATCGTCAAGAACTTCCGTGACGCGGGCGAGCACTACATCCTGCCGGACCGCAACAGCGTCGGCATGACCTCGCCGTTCATGGCCGCGTACACCCGCCTGCTGGTGCAGACCTGCCACAAGCGCGGCGCCCACGCGATCGGCGGCATGGCCGCCTTCATCCCGTCCCGCCGCGACCCCGAGGTCAACGCCGCCGCGCTCGAGAAGGTCAAGGCCGACAAGGACCGCGAGGCGGGCAACGGCTTCGACGGCTCCTGGGTCGCACACCCCGACCTGGTCCCCGTCGCCCGTGCCTCCTTCGACGCCGTGCTGGGCGACCGTCCGAACCAGAAGGACAACCCCGGCTCAGACGAGGTCGTGACGGCCGCCCAGCTGCTCGACATCGCCGGCGCCGGTGGCAGCTGCACCGAGGCCGGCCTCCACAACGCCGTTCAGGTCGGCGTCCGTTACATCGAGGCATGGCTTCGCGGTCTCGGTGCCGTCGGCATCTTCAACATGATGGAGGACGCCGCGACCGCCGAGATCTCGCGCTCGCAGATCTGGCAGTGGATCCACAACGGCGTCGTGCTCGCGGACACCGGTGAGAAGGCCACCGCCGAGCTGGTCCGTCGGCTCGTGGCCGCGGAGCTCGCCGAACTTCGTACCGAGTTGGGCGACGAGGCCTACGCCGGTGGGCGCTGGGCCGAGGCCGCCAAGCTCTTCGAACAGGTCGCCCTGGCAGAGGAGTTCGTCGACTTCCTCACGCTGCCCGGCTACGCCCTGCTCGGCTGAACCGAATCTATCCATCCGCCACGGGTCCGTCCTCCTGCCAGGCTGGCGAATCCGCGGCACCGATTTCTCCGTTCCGTACGGCCGCCCATCATCCGTCCCCGGCGGCCGTACGGAACCGTCACACCCGGAGGCCCCCCGTGGCACGCATCTTCTTCAACGGCCAGGCCATGGTCGGCGGCCCCTTCCACGCCTCGGTCGCCGACGCGCTGATCGGCCCGGTCCGCACCGCGCCCGGCCACCGCTTCTTCTCCATCGACGACGTCTGCCCGGGCCTGCTCCCCGACCCCTCGGTGGACACCGCCATCGAGGGCGAGCTGTACGACGTCCCGCTGGAGCACCTGCGCGACGTGATCCTCCCCGGCGAGCCGCGCGAGCTCGAACTCGGCGTCATCACGCTGGAGGACGGCACGCCGTGCCTCTCCATGGTCCTCGCGCGCGGCGAGCTCGAGCGCGGGGTCCACAAGGAGATCACCGAGTTCGGCGGCTGGCGCGCCTACCTCGCGACCCTGGGCCGCACCTCCTGAAACGCACTCGGCCCGCTCCCCGGCAGGGGGAGCGGGCCGAGGCACGGCACGGGCCGCTTGCCGTCATCCGCCGACGGTCACTGCAGGGCCGCGGCCGCCTTGCGCCTGCGGTCCACGACGGCCGCCGCCGTGAGCACGACGGCCGCCGCCACCAGGGACAGGATCATCTGGATGCGTCCGTCGTGGTCGGTGAACATATAGGCGACGACGAAGCCGATCAGGCCGATGGTCGCCCAGGTGAGGTACGGGTAGAGCCACATCCGTACGGTCAGCCGCTCCGGGGCCTCCCGCTCGATGATCTTGCGCATGCGCAGCTGCGAGAAGCAGATCACCAGCCAGACGAAGAGCGCCACCGCACCCGAGGAGTTGAGCAGGAACTGGAACACGGTGTCGGGCGAGGTGTAGTTGAAGAAGACCGCGACGAAGCCGAACACCACGGACGACAGGATCGCCGTGCGCGGCACGCCGCGCCCGCTCACCTGCGCGAAGGCGCGCGGTGCGTCGCCGCGCTGCCCGAGCGAGAACGCCATCCGCGAGGCCGTGTAGAGACCCGAGTTCAGACAGGACAGCACGGCCGTCAGTACGATCACGTCCATGACACCGGCCGCGCCGGGGATGCCGACGTGCTCCAGCACGGCGACGTACGGGCTGCCCTTCACTGAAGCGGAGTCCCAGGGGAGCAGGGTCACCACGATGGCGATCGAGCCCAGGTAGAAGACGCCGATCCGCCAGATCACGCTGTTGGTGGCCTTGCTGACGGCCTTCTCGGGGTCGGCCGACTCGCCGGCGGCGAGGGTCACGATCTCGCTGCCCATGAAGGCGAAGACCACGGTCAGCATGCCGGTGAACACCGCGCCGACGCCGTGCGGGAGGAAGCCGCCGTGGCCGGTCAGGTTCTCCGCCCCGACCGCGTGGGTGCCCGGCAGCAGCCCGAGCACCGCCAGGACACCGATCACGATGAAGGCGGCGATCGCCACCACCTTGATGCCGGCGAACCAGAACTCGAACTCCCCGTAGGAGGAGACGGAGAAGAGGTTGGTCGCGGTCAGCACGGCCATCACCAGCAGCGCGAACGCCCACTGCGGCACGCCCGGCACCCAGTGGTTGAGGATCTTCGCACCGGCGGTAGCCTCGACGGCGAGCACCACCACCCAGAAGAACCAGTACAGCCAGCCGATGGTGAAGCCCGCCCACCGGCCGAGCGCGCGGTCCGCGTACGCGGAGAACGATCCGCTCTGCGGGTCCGCCGCGGCCATCTCGCCGAGCATCCGCATCACCATCACTACCAGCACGCCGGCCAGGGTGTACGAGAGCAGAATTCCGGGGCCGGTCGAAGCGATTCCGGCGCCCGATCCGACGAAAAGGCCGGCGCCGATAACGCCGCCGATGGCGATCATGGAGAGATGGCGGTTCTTCAGACCGGCCTGCAGGTGTCCGCCGGTGGCCGCTTCGTGGGCGGTCGTGGGCTTGGTGTCCGTACTCATTGGGGGACGGTAACCCTGGAATTCGGATTTACGTAACCCCAAACGGAATTTCTCCCGCTATATTTGAGCATTACCTGAGGGTTACTCGCGCGTTTTCCGAATATATGGAGAAAAGGTGACAGCCCCGGACCCTCGCCGTGGGTCCGGGGCTGCTCTCCGTTCCCCGCGAGGGGGTGGAGTCCGGGTGACGCGCCGTCCCTGGCGCGGCCCGGAGTATGTGGGAATCAGACCTCGCGGGAGGCGAGCTCCTTGGCCGCACGGGCGCATGCCTGGGCGATCTTGTCCTCGTTGACCGTGGTCAGGTTGCCCTTCTCGACGACGGCGTTGCCGTTGACGAGCAGCAGGGCCAGCGGCGGCAGGGCGCCCAGGGTGAGGGCGGCGACCGGGTCGGCGATCGAGGAGTGCATGATGCCGTCGATCTTCCAGAGCGCCAGGTCGGCGAGCTTGCCGACCTCGATCGAGCCGATCTCGTTCTGACGGCCGAGCACCCGGGCGCCGCCCATGGTGCCCAGGCGCAGCGAGCTGCGGGCGGTCAGCGCGTCCGGGCGGCCGTGCAGACGGTTGATCAGCAGCGCGTTGCGCAGCTCGGTGCCGAGCTCACCCGACTCGTTGGAGGCGGTGCCGTCCACGCCGAGGCCGACCGGGACGCCCGCGCGGAGCATGTCCGGGACGCGGGCGATGCCGGCCGCGAGGCGGGCGTTGGAGGACGGGCAGTGCGCGACACCGGTGCCGGTCTCGGCGAACTTGGCGATGTCCGAGTCGTTCATGTGGACGCAGTGCGCCATCCAGACGTCCTCGCCCAGCCAGCCGGTCGACTCGAAGTAGTCGGTCGGGCCCATGCCGAACAGCTCCTTGCAGAACTGCTCCTCCTCGGCCGTCTCCGAGCCGTGGGTGTGCAGGCGGACGCCCTTGCGGCGGGCCAGGACGGCGGCCTCGCGCATCAGCTCGGTGGAGACCGAGAAGGGCGAGCACGGCGCGATGGCGATCTGCAGCATCGAGTCGAAGGAGGCGTCGTGGTACTTGTCCACGGCGGCCTCGGACGCGATCAGGATGTCCTCGGTCTTCTCGACCGCGTGGTCCGGCGGCAGGCCGCCGTCCTTCTTGCTGCGGTCCATCGAGCCGCGCAGCGCGGTGAAGCGCATGCCGAGCTCCTGGACGGCCTCGATCTCGGCGCCGAGGATGTCGCCGCCGTCCTTCGGGAAGACGTAGTGGTGGTCGCTCGCGGTCGTACAACCGGACTTGAGCAGCGCGGCCGTCGAGCCCTGGGCGGCGGCGTGGACGAGCTTGTCGTCGATGCGGGCCCAGGTCGGGTAGAGCGCGACCAGCCAGTCGAAGAGGATGTTGTCCTGGGCGAGGCCGCGGGTGATCCACTGGTAGAAGTGGTGGTGGGTGTTGACCAGGCCCGGCGTGACCAGGTGGCCCTCGCCGTTGATACGGCGCACCACGTTGTCCAGCCACTGAGGGGCGGGGCCGTTGCCGACCGACTCGATCTTGTTGCCGAGGACTACGACGTGGCCGCGGGCGTACTCGGTGTCGTTGGCGTCGACCGTCGCGATGGCGACGTTCTCGATCACGATCCGCTGGTCGGCGGGCGGGGGCTGGACTGCCATGGTGTGACTCCTATGGGGGGAGGGCAGGGGGCGTGCTTGAGCGGTGCACGCCCCCCAGCCGGTCAGGACGGTGTCGCCGTTGACACCGCCGCGCCGGGCGTCTCGCCGGTTGGGGACCGGCGGCCGACGCCGACGTGGTGGAAGAGCAGGTTGAGCAGGACGGCCATCACACAGCCGGCCGAGATTCCGGAGTGCATCAGCGTGCGGACGGCCTCCGGGAAGGCGTCATAGAACGTGGGGGCGGCGATCGGGATGATGCCTACCCCGAGGGACACGGACACCAGGATGGTGTTGGCGCTGGACTCCATGCCCGCCTCCGCGAGGGTGCGGATGCCGCTTGCCGCCACCGTGCCGAAGAGCACGATCCCGGCTCCGCCGAGGACGGGCTGCGGCACCAGCGAGACCAGCGACCCGAGGACCGGGAAGAGGCCCAGCAGGATCAGGATGCCTCCGCCGGCCGCGACCACGAAGCGGCTGCGGATCTTGGTCAGCGCCACCAGCCCGATGTTCTGGGCGAAGGCGCTGGCCGCGAATCCGTTGAAGACCGGGCTGATCGCGGTGGCCAGGCCGTCCGCCCGGAGGCCGGCGGCCAGGGTCTTCTCGTCGGCCTGCCGGTCCACGATCTGACCGAGCGCCAGCATGTCGGCGGTGGACTCGGTCATCGAGACCACCATGACGATGCAGAGCGAGACGATCGCGGCGGCGTCGAACATCGGCGCGCCGAAGTGGAACGGGGAGGGGAGCGCGAAGACCTTCGCGTCCTGGACCGCGCCGAAGTCGGCGAGGCCCAGCGGGAAGGCGAGCAGGGTGCCGATCGCCAGTCCGATGAGCAGCGAGAGCTGCTGCCAGAAGCCTCGGAGCAGCTTGTTGCAGAGGACCACCGCGGCAAGGGTGAACGCGGCGAGCCCGATGGCCCGCATGGAGCCGTAACCGGGCGCGGCCGGTGAGCCGCCGCGCGCCCAGTTGACCGCCACCGGAAGCAGGGACACCCCGATGAGGGTGATCACGGTGCCCTGGACGACCGCTGGGAAGAACCGGATGAGCTTGCAGAAGTAGGGTGCCGCGAGGAAGCACAGGACCCCCGCGACGATCACCGCACCGAAGATCACCGGAAGGGCGTCCTTCGGGCCGTGCTCCTTGGCGATCGCGATCATGGGCGCGACGCCGGCGAACGAGACGCCGTTCACGAACGGCAGCCGTGCGCCGATGCGCCAGACTCCGAGCGTCTGGAGCAGGGTGGCCAGTCCCGCGGTGAACAGGCTGGCCGAGATCAGCAGGGCGAGCTCGGCGGGGGAGAGTCCCACGCCGGCGCCGACGATGAGCGGGGGCGCCACGACGCCCGCGTACATCGCGGCCACGTGCTGCAGACCGGTGGTGATCAGCTTCACCGGGGGCAGCAGCTCGTCCACGGGGTGGACCTCACGGCCGGCCAGGGTGTCGGTCGACACCTCGACCGGCCGTGATGGCCCGTCAGGGGTGGAACCGCCGTCGGTGGTACGGGTGGAGCGGAGTGCCATGTCGAGCCCCTCTTGTGCCCATGGCTCTCGGCGCGCCCGTGGCGCTGGAGACGTCCCGAGGGCGGGACGGCGGTGCAAGGGTCCCTCGGGATGCTTCTCCAGCTCCCCGGGCCGGCCGCCGTGAGGCGGGCACGATCTCCGGATGTTGGGGGTGGAGAAAGCGGTGGTGCATGACGTCCCGGACCGGCCGGCCCGCGAGGGCCGGAGGGTGCTGCGGTACGGGACGACGTTCATGGGTCCTGCTCAGGCGACCGGGATGACCGGGACGACGCCCTCGCGGTGCACGGTGCCCTCGATCAGGCCGTACATGCGGTCGGCCGCGTAGTACACCTCGTTCTCGTTCTTGAGGCCGAAGGGCTCCAGGTCGACGAGGAAGTGGTGCTTGTTGGGCAGCTCCAGGCGGACCTCGTCCACCTCGGCGCGGTTGTTGAGGACGCGGGTGCCCATCGCGTGCAGGGTCTGCTGCAGCGAGTAGGAGTAGGTCTCCGCGAACGCCTCCAGCATGTGGCGGCGCACGTGCTGGTACGAGCGGTTCCAGTTCGGCTGGGCCTCGCCGTCCTTGCCGCTGAAGCCGTACTTCCAACGGGCCGTCACCTGGGTGGCCAGGATGCGGTCGTACGCCTCCTGCAGGGTGGTGTAGCGGTCCTTGATGTAGCCCCAGAACTCCGAGTTGGTGGAGTTCATGACGATCAGGTCCTTGAGACCGGAGATCACCTGGACGGTCTCACCGTCGTAGACGACCTCGGTGGTCCGGGTCTCCTGGCCGTTGCGGACGAAGGAGTGGCCGACCTCGTCCGCGCCGATGAAGCGGGCCGAGTTGTCCGGGGTCTTGATCCGGTCCCAGACGTACTCCTCGATCCGGATCCGAGCGCTGCGCACGACGCCCCGCTCGGTGTTGTCGACGAAGTGACGGGCCAGCGTGATGCCGAAGGCCTCCGCCGACTCGATGCCGTACTCCTTCGCGAAGGCGTAGACGGTGTTCTTCGTCGTGTCCGTGGGCAGGCAGTTGGCGTTCGAGCCGGTGAGGTGAACGTCCTCGAAGTCACCCTGGAGCGAGACCGAGACGTTCAGGTCCTTGATCTCGTGGCGGGTGGAGTCACGGTAGACACGCACAATGCGGTTCTCCGCCTTGCCGTACTGGTTCTGACCGAGCACGTGGGCCATGGCTGGCTCCTAAAACAATCGAGCGGTCTAGCTTCCGCGGTAGACCGAGTAGCCGAACGGGTTGAGCAGCAGGGGCACGTGGTAGTGGTGCTGCGCAGGCGCGACCGTGAAGACGATCGAGACCTCGGGGAAGAACGGCGTCTCGTCCGACTTCTTGGCGTAGTAAGCCGCGGTGTCGAAGAGCAGCCGGACGACCGAGCCCGCCTCCACGGCCGGCAGGTCCTTGGCCCGGCCGTCGGAGTCCGTGGCGGAGGTGCCGAGCACCTTCCAGCCACCCTCGGTGTTCAGTGCGAGCTCGACCGGGACACCCTCGGCCGGGCGGCCGAGGCTGGTGTCGAGCACGTGCGTGGAGATGCCAGTCATGGGTGAAGTGACCTTACTGATGGCAGATATCGGGTGCCGCGCGCAGCGCGTCCTTGGAAGGGTGGCGGCGGGCGACGGGTGGGCGCCGCGTCGGAGTCGTCAGGACTCGTCGAGCAGGCGGTTGATACGGATGTCGTTGATCTTGCGCAGCTCGCCCCGGACGATCTCCGCCTCGGTGGCGGCATCGTTGGGGAAGCGCTCGCGGAGGGAGGCGAGCATGGTGGCCGCGGTGCGGCCGGTCGCGCAGATCAGGAACACATGGCCGAACTTCGCCTCGTAGGCGGCGTTGGCCTCGTGCAGTTCATCGAGGAGAGCGGAGTCCACTCCCTGGATGCCGGCCTGCTCGCGCTCGGAGGTGGCGTCGCCCGTCTTGGGCTTGCCAATCCGGGCGTGGCCGGCCATCGCGTCGTTCAGGTCGTCGACCGTGAGCGCCGCCATGGCGGCCGCGTTGGCGGCCAGCAGCGCGTCGCGGTCGGCCCAGGGTCGGGCGGCCGCGACGGCCTCGGCCCAGCTGGGGCTGGAGCAGATCTCCAGCAGGGTCTCCGTCAGCTCGGCGGCGGGAGCCGCCTCCAGCGCCTTGAGTGCGCCGGCCGCGTCAGGGGACGTACGGGGGTGGTTGGTCACGGGTGGACCTCCTGAAGAGTGGTGCCACCCGCAAAAGCTAGATCCACCACCCCCGGGCGTCAACACTTTGTTGAACGGTTGGTGGTTACGTTTTGAGACGGGGCCGGTAACCGGCCCGTTTCGTGTGCGATTCGCCAAGTGTGCCCGGTGTGTCGAGTGGGACAGACTGGGCAAACCGGCGGGGCTTGCAGGTCAGCCGGGGGTCAGCCCGTCTTGGAGCCGTCCTGCCGGTTCAGATAGTTGTACACCGTGAACCGGCTGACACCGAGCGCCGAAGCCACCGTCTCCACTCCGTGGCGGACGGTGAAGGCGCCGCGCTCCTCCAGCAGGGCCACGACGCGCTGCTTCTCCCAGCGGTCGAGCTCGGCGAGCGGGCGGCCGTCGAACTGGCGGGTCATCTCCGCCAGCAGGCGATCCAGGGCACTGCTGAGGTGCGGGAGACGTACGGCGACCGCCGGGACGCCCTCCCACTCCAGCAGGACGTCGTCGGGGCGGGCTTCGGTCACCGCCACCTGAGTGGCGCCGACCGCTTCCAGCAGCGGCTTTATCGCTGCGGCGAGCGGGTGTTCCAGGGCGTTGCTCACTGCGTACCCACTCCTTCCGGGCTCTTGTCCTCATCCAGGACGCTGACCTGGACCGAGATCCGGGTCGCGCCGGCGTCCAGGGTCTCGCGCAGCAGCCTGGACACGGCGGCCAGGACCTGATCGGCCTCGCCTTCCGCGCCGGTGCCGAACGGGCCGACGGCCACGGCCAGGCCGGCCTCGTCGACCACGCGCCGGGCGGCCACCGCGTGCTCGGGGAACGTGTCCAGCTCGAACGGTTCTGTCGTGAACTCCACCATCAATCGCACCTGCTCACTGTAGCGAGCGGCTCTGCGGATGGGAGGGGCTGGTCGATCAAACAGTCGAGCACCGACGTGACCGCAGGGTTTCGGGCGCTTCAACAAAATGTTGTGGCGGTCTTGACACTCCCTCGGATTCCCGGACATGCTTCCACCAAGCAGAATCGCTCTTCCGGATCGTGGAAGTTGCGGATGAGGAAGAGAGTGAAGGTGATTGACGTGACTGCCGCTTCCAAGCACAGCTACACGGTCAACCTGTCGATCCTGTTCAGCGAGCTTCCGCTCCTTGAGCGTCCCGCCGCCGCCGCGGCCGCCGGCTTCACCGCCGCCGAGCTGTGGTGGCCCTTCGGCCTCGACGCCACGCCGTCGCAGGCCGAGCAGGACGAGCTCCGCAAGGCTTTCACCGACGCGGGCGTCCAGCTGACCGGTCTCAACTTCCTTGACGACATCTCCACCGGCGTCGCCAAGGGCACCCTCTCGGTGCCGGCCGACAGCGAGCGCTTCCGTGCGAACATCCCGGTCGCGGCGGGCCTCGCCGACTCCCTCGGCACCAAGGCGCTCAACGCCCTCTACGGCAACCGCATCGAGGGCGTGGACCCGGCCGAGCAGGACGAGCTCGCGCTCGAGAACCTCGTGCTCGCCGCCAAGGCCGCGCACGAGATCGGCGCGATCCTCCTGATCGAGGCCCTCAACAAGCCCGAGGCTCCCGCCTACCCGCTGGTCTCGGCCGCTGCCGCCGTCGAGGTCGTGGACAAGGTGAACGAGGCCACCGGCCTCGGCAACGCCAAGTTCCTCTGCGACTTCTACCACCTGGCCCGCAACGGCGAGGACCTGGTCGCGGTCATCGACAACTACGCCGACAGGTTCGGCCACGTGCAGATCGCCGACAACCCGGGCCGCAACGAGCCCGGCACCGGCGAGATCGACTACGAGGACCTCCTCGCCCGCCTGACCGCCGCCGGTTACACGGGCCGCATCGGCCTGGAGTACAGGCCGTCGACCGGCGTCAGCGCCGACAGCTTCGAGTGGCTCCCGCGCGAGCACCGTGCCGCCAAGTAGTCACCCAAACCACCTCACCACGTACAAAGGAACGACGCGATGAGCCGCAAGATCGCTTTCATCGGCCTCGGCATCATGGGCAGCCCGATGGCCCAGAACCTCGTCAAGGCCGGCCACACCGTCACCGGCTTCAACCTGACCCAGCCCCCGATCGACGCCCTGGTGGCGGCCGGCGGCCACGGTGCCACCAGCATCGCCGAGGCGGTCAAGGACGCCGAGGTCGTCATCACGATGGTCCCCGCCGACCCGCACGTCGAGCAGGTCATCCTCGGTGAGGGCGGTGTGCTGGAGAACGTCAAGGCCGGCACGCTCGTGATCGACATGTCCTCGATCACCCCGCAGACCTCGATCAAGGTCGAGGCCGCCGCCAAGGAGAAGGGCGTCCGCACCCTGGACGCCCCGGTCTCCGGCGGCGAGGCCGGCGCCATCGAGGCCGTGCTCTCCATCATGGTCGGCGGTGCCGCCGAGGACTTCGCCGAGGCCAAGCCGCTCTTCGACGCGCTGGGCACCACGGTCATCC
The DNA here is from genome assembly GCF_007828955.1 of Kitasatospora atroaurantiaca. Classification (NCBI taxonomy): domain Bacteria; kingdom Bacillati; phylum Actinomycetota; class Actinomycetes; order Kitasatosporales; family Streptomycetaceae; genus Kitasatospora; species Kitasatospora atroaurantiaca. The sequence goes on from NZ_VIVR01000001.1 coordinate 6,384,120, forward strand.
ACGTCGGCCCGGCCGGTGCCGGCCAGACCGTGAAGGCCGCCAACCAGCTGATCGTCGCCGTCAACATCCAGGTCCTGGCCGAGGCCGTGGTCTTCCTGGAGAACGCGGGCGTCGACCTCGGTGCCGCGCTCGACGTGCTCGGCGGCGGTCTGGCCGGTTCGACCGTGCTGAACCGCAAGAAGGCCAACATGATCGACCGCCAGTTCGCCCCGGGCTTCCGGATCGACCTGCACCACAAGGACATGGGCATCGTCACCGACGCCGCCCGCGCCGTCGGTGCCGCCCTCCCGGTGGGCGCGGTCGTCGCCCAGCTGGTCGCCTCGGCCCGCGCCAACGGTGACGGCTCGCTCGACCACTCCGCGCTGCTGCGTGGCGTCGAGCGCCTCTCCGGCCGCGAGGTCAAGTAACCCCATAGCTCCTCCTGGTGGCGTGTACCTGTCCGGTCGTGCCCGCGTCACCAGGAGGCCAGATTCGGTCGGCAGGCGGGCTCGGTGCTCACCGCCCTCCTGCCGATCGGTCCAAGCCGGCGGCGCGCGTCACCCTCCCGGGGGCACTTCGGTCGTGCCTGCGCGCCCCGCCCGGCCCCCTCCTTCGCCGAGGGGAGCCTCTCGTACGTCGGAAGCGGGACGAGAGGAACGGCGGGGAGGGGGTCGCACCCCCCAACTCTGTACAGAATCGGGTTTACCTACAGGGGCGCGGGGAACTGCGCGACCAGCCCCCTACGAAGGTGCACGGTTGCGCACGCAGTTCGCCGCGCGCCCCCAGTGGTCAGCCCAACTCAGTAGTCAGCCCGTTCCGGAAGTGAGGCCCACGCCATGCCCGCCACCCCCACTCAGGGCCATGTCGTCGTAGCCCCCGACAAGTTCAAGGGCACGCTGGAGGGCGCCGAGGTCGCCGCCCGGATCGCCGCCGGCATCCGCCGCGCCGCACCCGGCACCGAGATCCGCGAGCTCCCCGTCGCCGACGGCGGCGAGGGCACCCTGGCCGCCGCCCTGGCCGCAGGCTTCACCCGCATCCCCGCCAAGGTGGCCGGCCCGACCGGCCTCCCGGTGGACGCCGCGATCGCCGTCAAGGGCGACACTGCCGTGGTCGAGCTGGCCCAGTCCTCCGGACTCGCCCGGCTCCCCGGCGGCCGTACCGCCCCGCTCGCCGCAGGCTCGTACGGCGTGGGCCAGCTGATCGGACGCGCCGTCAGCCTGGGCGCCAAGCGCATCGTGCTCGGCCTCGGCGGCAGCGCCTGCACCGACGGCGGTGCGGGCATGGTCCAGGCACTCGGCGTGGGCCTCTTCGACTCCGACGGTACGGAGCTCCCGCCCGGTGGCGCGGCGCTCCGCAAGCTGGCCCGTCTCGACCCGGGGTCCATCGCGGACATGCTCACCGGTGTCGAGATCGTCGTGGCCTGCGACGTCGACAACCCGCTGCTCGGGCCGCGCGGCGCCACCGCCGTGTACGGCCCGCAGAAGGGCGCCGACTTCGACGACCTCCAGATCCTCGAGGAAGGCCTGACCCGCTGGGCGGACACCGTCCGCGACGCGACCGGCCAGGACTTCCGCGACGCCCCCGGCGCCGGGGCCGCAGGCGGGGTGGGCTTCGCCGCCCTCGCTCTGCTCGGCGCCACCATGCGGCCCGGCATCGAGCTTCTGCTCGAGCTGCTGGGCTTCGACGAGGCCGTGCGTGGGGCACGCCTCGTCGTGACCGGCGAGGGTTGCCTGGACGCGCAGACGCTCCATGGCAAGGCACCCGCCGGCGTTGCCGCGGCGGCCACTCGGGCGGGGGTTCGGGTGGCCGCTGTGGCAGGGCGGCTCGAGTTGTCGGAGGACGAGTGGCGGGCGGCGGGCTTCGTGGCCGCGTACGCGCTCACCGATCTGGCCGAGCAGCCCGGGGACAGCATGACCAAGGCGGCGGAGCTGGCAGAGGTCGCGGGGGAGCGACTCGCGGCCGAGCTCCTGGTCCGCTGAGCCCTCGTACTTTCCTACATTGACGTTTTGTTGAAGGCGGCCCTAGGCTCCGAGCCATCGCAGCTGTCAGTCTGATGAAAAGACCTCAACTGCCCCCATGGCGCTGCCCACCCGCCTTCAGCGACCCCCACTCGTACCATCCCCAGTCCGGAGGTCCAGATGTCCCTCAGCGAGACGCCACCCACCACCGTGGTGATCCGCTCCCGCCGTGTGGTCCTGCCGGACGGCGAGCGTCCCGCTGACGTACTGATCCGGGACGGGAAGATCGAGCAGATCGCCGCCCACGGCTCCCTCCTGGCCGGCGACCAGCACCTCACCGATCTCGGCGACGTCGCCCTGCTGCCGGGCCTGGTCGACACCCACGTGCACGTGAACGAGCCCGGCCGCACGGAGTGGGAGGGCTTCGCCACCGCGACCTGTGCCGCCGCCGCCGGTGGGGTCACCACCATCATCGACATGCCGCTCAACTCCATCCCGCCCACCACGACGGTGGACGGCCTGGAGGCCAAGCGGAAGATCGCCGAGGGCCAGGCCTGGGTCGACCTGGGCTTCTGGGGCGGCGCGATCCCGGGCAACGCCGCCGACCTCGAGCCGCTCCACAACGCGGGCGTGTTCGGCTTCAAGAGCTTCCTGGCCCCCTCCGGCGTGGACGAGTTCCCGCACGTCGAGCAGGCCGACCTGGAGACCGCCCTCGCCGAGCAGGCCCGGATCGGCGCGCTGGCGATCATCCACGCCGAGGACCCGGCCGTCCTGGAGGCCGCCCCGCAGCAGCCCGGCGTGCACTACCGCGACTTCCTCGCCTCGCGCCCCGATGACGCCGAGGCCGCCGCGGTCGCCCGTCTGCTGGACACCGCCCGTCGCACCGGCGCCCGCGTCCACATCCTGCACGTCTCCTCCGCGGCCGTCCTGCCCCTGCTCCGCCAGGCCCGCGAGGACGGCGTCCAGGTGACCGCCGAGACCTGTCCGCACTACCTCACCCTCGCAGCCGAGGAGGTGCCGGACGGCGACACCGCCTTCAAGTGCTGCCCGCCGATCCGCGACGAGTCCAACCGCGACCAGCTCTGGGCCGCACTGGCGAACGGCGAGTTCATCGCCGTCGTCTCGGACCACTCGCCGTCCACGCCGGATCTGAAGCTGCTGCAGAAGTACGGCGGCAGCGGCGACTTCGCCGCCGCCTGGGGCGGCATCGCCTCCCTGCAGCTGGGCCTTCCGGCCATCTGGACCGAGGCCCGCCGCCGGGGCCACACACTGAGCGACGTCATCCGATGGATGTCCGCCGGCCCGGCCTCGCTGGTCGGTCTGACCGGTACCAAGGGCGCCATCGCCGTCGGCCACGACGCCGACCTGGTCGCCTTCGACCCCGACGGCGAGTTCGCCGTCAATGCCGAAGAGCTGCACCACCGCAACCCCGTCACCCCGTATGCGGGCAAGACGCTGACCGGCTCCGTCCGGACGACCTGGCTTCGCGGTCGGGTCGTGGACGTGGACGCCGAGCCGTTCGGCCGCCAGATCACTCGTCACTAGGAGACTCAGATGAGCACCGTCAACACCCCGAGCGCTCCGTTCACCGAGCTGGTCAACCTGGCCTCCCGCCTGCTGGGCGCCGGCGTGGTCGCCACCAACGAGGACACCTTCGCCGACGCGGAGAACCTGCTGGTCGCCAAGCCCGCCGAGTTCCGCGCCCACACCTTCGGCCACAAGGGCCAGATCATGGACGGCTGGGAGAGCAAGCGCCGCCGCGGCGTCTCCGCCGAGCAGCCGCACCCGACCGACGAGGACCACGACTGGACGATCGTCCGCCTGGGCGTCGGCGGCGTGATCCGCGGCGTGATCGTGGACACCGCCCACTTCACCGGCAACTACCCGGAGTCCGGCTCCGTCCAGGGCGCCTCGATCCCGGGCATTCCCTCGGTCGAGGAGCTGGAGCAGGCCGAGTGGGTCGACCTGGTACCCCGCACGGCGCTCCAGGGCGACACCGCCCACGAGTTCGAGGTTGCGGACGAGACCCGCTACACCCACGTGCGCCTCAACATCTGGCCGGACGGCGGCGTGGCCCGCCTCCGCGTGCACGGCGAGGTGCTGCCCGACCCGCGTGAGCTGGACGGCCTGACCTTCGACCTCGCCGCGCAGGAGTTCGGCGGCGTCGCCGAGGCCGCCTCGGACCGCTACTTCTCCTCCCCGCACAACCTGAACGCTCCCGGCCGAGCCTCCGTCATGGGCGAGGGCTGGGAGACCCGGCGTCGGCGCGACAAGGCCAACGACTGGGTACAGATCGCCCTGGCCGGGGGCGGCGAGGTCCTTGCCGCCGAGGTGGACACCACCCACTTCGTCGCCAACGCCCCCGGCTGGGCCGACCTGGTCGGCTACGACGCCTCGAACGGCGGCAACCCCTCGGACGACGCGGACGGCTGGTTCGAGATCCTGCCCCGTACGCGGCTGCAGCCCGACACCCGGCACAAGTTCCGCCTCAACGTCGGCCGCCCGGTCACCCACGTCCGGATCAACGTCTACCCGGACGGCGGCCTGGCCCGCCTGCGGCTGACCGGCAAGCTCACCGAGGCCGGCCGCGCCGCCCTCGCGCTCCGCTGGTTCAACGCCCTGCCGGTCGCCGAGGCCGAGGCCGCGCTCACCGAGGCCGGCCTGAACGCGGAGGAAGCCACCGCGCTGACCGCCGCCCGCCCGCTCGCGGACGCCGCCGCGACCACCGCCGCCGTCGCTGCCCTGCAGCCGACCGACGGCCCCGACGGCGAGCAGTCCTCCCGCCGCCGCTCGGCGATCTGGCGCCTTCTCGGCGTCTGAGTCCGAACCTTTCTCCACGCACCGCCTCACCTCAGAAGGACCCTCCATGTCCAAGATCTTGACCACGGAGTCCGGCGCCCCGATCGCCGACAACCAGAACTCGGCCTCGGCCGGCGAGTACGGCCCGCTGCTCATCCAGGACCAGCAGCTGCTCGAGAAGCTCGCCCGCTTCAACCGTGAGCGCATCCCGGAGCGCGTGGTGCACGCCCGTGGCTCCGGCGCGTACGGCTACTTCGAGGTGACCGACGAGGTCTCGCAGTTCACCCGGGCGAACTTCCTCTCCGAGGTCGGCAAGCGGACCGAGGTCTTCCTGCGCTTCTCGACCGTCGCGGGCAACCTGGGCTCCAGCGACGCGGTGCGTGACCCCCGCGGCTTCGCGCTGAAGTTCTACACCGAGGAGGGCAACTACGACCTCGTCGGGAACAACACCCCGGTGTTCTTCATCAAGGACCCGATCAAGTTCCCCGACTTCATCCACTCGCAGAAGCGCGACCCGTTCACCGGCGTGCAGGAAGCCGACAACGTCTGGGACTTCTGGGCGCACTCGCCGGCCTCGACCCACCAGATCACCTGGCTCTTCGGTGACCGCGGCATCCCGGCCTCGTACCGCCACATGAACGGCTACGGCTCCCACACCTACCAGTGGGTCAACGAGTCGGGCGACGCGTTCTGGGTGAAGTACCACTTCAAGACCAACCAGGGCATCCGCTCGCTGGACGGCGACCAGTCCGCCGAGGTGCTCGGCGCCGACGCCGACAGCCACCAGCGTGACCTGCACCAGGCCATCGAGCGCGGCGTGTTCCCGTCCTGGACCCTGTACGTCCAGCTGATGCCGGTCGCCGAGGCGGCGGACTACCGCTTCAACCCCTTCGACCTCACCAAGGTGTGGCCGCACGCGGACTACCCGCTGCAGAAGGTCGGCCGCCTGGTTCTGAACAAGAACCCCGAGAACGTCTTCGCCGAGGTGGAGCAGTCCGCCTTCTCGCCGAACAACTTCGTTCCCGGCATCGGCCCGTCCCCGGACAAGATGCTCCAGGGCCGCCTCTTCGCCTACGCGGACGCCCAGCGCTACCGCCTCGGTGTCAACCACACCCTGCTCGCCGTCAACGCCCCCAAGGCGACCGAGGCGAACAACTACGGCCGTGACGGCCTGTCGGCGATCAACAAGTCCGGCCGCGGCAAGAACTACGAGCCCAACTCGTACGACGGCCCGGCCCAGACGGACAGCGCGCTGGCGGCGCCGGTGGCCCTCAACGGCTACACCGGCACCTACACCACGCCGGCCCACACCAAGGACGACGACTTCTTCCAGGCCGGTGAGCTCTACCGCCTGATGTCGGCCGGTGAGAAGACCCGCCTGATCAACAACATCGCGGGCTTCCTCGCGCAGGTCACCCGCGACGACATCGTCGAGAAGAACCTCGCCCACTTCCACGCGGCCGACGAGGAGTACGGCGCCCGCCTGGAGGCCGCCGTCGCCAAGCTCCGCGCGGGCGACGAGAGCTGAACCCGACCAACCCTCCCGGGCCACCCGGGCCCACGCTCTCAGTGAGCTGGGTCGGGTGACCGAACGCGGGCCTCTCCCCCCTGGGCAGTGGGGGAGGGGCCCGTTCTCTTTCCCGCAGCGCTCCAACTCTCCGCTGGCATATGCCAACTGAGCTGTCTTCACCACTTCGACGTGCCTGGGAACGTCCTGTGGATAGGCTGGAGATGCCGCGGTCCTTCCGCGCGCCGGGACGAACGGAAGGGGTCGCCATGTCGGCACAGAGCCGAGGCCGCCAGGCCATCCTCGCCGAGGGCGGCCCGGGCCCGTTCGGCACACTGCAGCGCGCGCTCCGGCTGCTGGAGGCGGTGGACCGTCACCCCAACGGCGCCCCGCTCGCGGTGCTCGCCCGTGAGCTGTCGCTCCCGGTGCCCGCGGTCCAGGAGCTGGCCGAGGTCCTGGAGATCGAGGGGTACCTGATCTGCCAGGAGGGCGGCTGGGTGCTCGGCGGCACCTTCGCACTGCTCGGCCAGTCCAACCGCGAGCAGTTGGTCCGGACCCGGCTCGACCACAAGCTCGCCGAACTCCGCGACGAGCTCGGCGCCGCCGTCTACTTCAGCCGCTACCACGACGGCGAGCTGACGGTGGAGGCGGTCGCGGCGGCGGAGTACGCCCCGGCCGTGGAGGAGTGGGTCGACTTCAAGGCCACGGCGCACGCCAGCGCCATCGGCAAGTGCCTGCTGAGCCAGCTCGACCACGACGGCCGCCGGGACCACCTCGCCCGCCACCCGATCGCCCGCCTCACCTCCCGGACCATCACCGACGCCGAGCAGCTGATGCACCGTCTGGAGCGCCAGCCCGCCACCGTCCCGGTCCTGGACATCCAGGAGTACGCCCTCGGCACCGTCTGCGCCGCCGTCCCGGTCACCGCAGGCAGTACCGTCGGCTGCCTCGCCACCTCGATGCCGGTCGACAACATCCACCGCCTCCGCGCCGCGGCCGAACTCCTGGCGGAGCGGGCGGCGCCGCTGATGCTGGCGATCGCCGTCTGAGCCATCTCGTACCCCCGTCCGGGGTCACCTGGGCGGTCGGACCCAATCCGGTGCCGACCGTTGATCGACCGGACGACCGCACCCGGACTCGCCCCGCCCGCAGCCGTTCCGTGGTCTGCGGTCGTGGTCCGACGCGCGCCCCGACCTGGGCCGTGTCGTGCCCGAAGGCTGTACCGCCCGGGCCGGCGAGATACCGGTGCCGGGCGTCGCAAGTCCCCTTACGACCCCTGAGGAGGACTCTCTTGACGGTTTCCACTGCTTCTGCTGCTCGTCGCTGGCTACTCGCCGGTGTCAGCAGCCTCGCGCTCGTCGCCTCCGGTGCGCGCGCCGCTCCGGGTGGCGGCCTCCGCCGCGACGTGCGGCCCAGAACGGTGCCACGGTGCTCGCCTCCTCCGGTGACGACGGCAGTTCGGGCAGCAAGAAGACTCCGGTCAAGCAGGGAGGCACCACGCTTCCCACCCCGGAGGCCGGCTGGCCCGCCTCGGACCCGCTGGTGACCGGCGTCGGTGGCACGTACCTGGGCACCGACCCGGCGGCCACCACCGGCCGGGTGGCCGACAGCAGCGACCAACCCGCCAAGTGCCGCTCCAACCCGGGTGTGGCCGAGGTGGGCTGGACCTTCTCCGGTGGCGGCTACAGCCACATCTTCGACCGGCCGGACTACCAGTCGACCCTGTCGGCCGGCAGCACCGCGGTCGCCGGCAAGCGCGGCGTCCCCGACGTGGCGCTGCAGGCCAGCGCCGGTACGGGCGCGCTGGTCTACCTCTCGCTGCCGCCGGACGGTCAGGGCGGCCTCAGCTGCGGGGACGCCCCCTGCAGCACGGGCTGGTACGACATCGGCGGCACGTCGCTTGCCTGCCCGGAGTGGGCGGGCATGGTCGCGATCGCCGACCAGCTGAACGGCGGCGGTCTCGGGCTGATCAACCCGGCGCTGTACCGGATCGGCGCCGACCCGGTGAAGTACGCGGCGGACTTCTACGACGTGACGACCGGGAACAACACCGCCGATCCCGCCGTGCCCGGCTACCCCGCCACGACCGGATGGGACCCGGTCACCGGGCTCGGCACGCCCAACGCGGCGAAGCTGCTGCCCGACCTGGTCGCCGCCGCGCACGCGGGCTGACCTCGCCGGCAGGTAGGGGTATCTCAGGGGCGCGGGGAACTGCGCGAATCGGGAGGCTGCAGGCCGACGCCTTCCGATCTCGCGCAGTACCCCGCGCCCCTGTCCGTGGCTGATGGGGTGCCTGTCCACCGGCAGGGGATTCTTATTAGACTCAATGTCGATAAGAGCGGTCGAAACCCTTGTGGGCCGCTCTACCCGCGAGTAAGTTGCCCAGAGTCGAGCCGCCACCCGCAGGTCAGGAGGCCCCCCATGCCCCGCCCCACCGCACCGACCACGGTTCACGACAGCCTCGTCCTGGAGCCCCGGGACGTCCGCTTCGACTGGTCGCAGCTGCCGTTGCACTGGATCCCGGACGAGCCGATGGCCACCCACACCATCAACGTGCTCCACCTGCTGCTGCCTGAGGGGGAGCGGTGGTTCGTCAAGGTCTTCAAGGACGCCCTGCCGATGATCAGGGACGACCAACTGCGCGAGGAGGTGCTCGGCTTCATCGGCCAGGAGGCCATCCACGCCGAGGCGCACCAGGAGGTCCTCGACCACCTGCTCGGCCAGGGGCTCGACCCGCGCCCGTACGTCCGCCAGGTCACCTGGCTCTTCCGGCGGATCCTCGGGGACAAGCCCGGCCTGACACCCGCTCAGCGCCGCGAGAACATCATCGAACGGGTGGCCTTCGTCGCCGCCATCGAGCACTTCACCGCCTTCCTGGGCAACTGGGCCCTCAACTCGCCGGGCCTGGACCGCGCGAAGGCCGACCCGACCATGCTCGACCTGCTGCGCTGGCACGGCGCCGAGGAGGTCGAGCACCGCAGCGTCGCGTTCGACCTGATGGTCCACCTCGACCCGGGCTACCTGCGCAGGGTCCGCGGCATGCTGATCTCGGGGCCGCTGCTGGTCCACCTCTGGGCACGCGGAGCCCGCTTCCTGCTCGCCGCCGACCCCACCCTGGAGGGCAGGATCAAGCCCACCTGGCGCGAGGCCCAGGTGAACGGCCGCCGCGGCCTGCTCCCGCAGCCCGGCCGGATGGCCCGCTCCGCCCTGCGCTACTTCCGGCCCGGCTACCACCCCACCCAGGAGGGCTCGTCCAGCCAGGCCCTCAGCTACCTCGCCACCTCCCCGGCGGCCCGCGCCGCGGCCAGTTAGGCACATCGCCCAGCCACGCACGACCAGGGGCGCGGGGAACTGCGCGAGATAGGAAGGCGACGACCTGTGCCCTGCCCCCTCGCGCAGTTCTCCCCCAGCCTTCGGCCGGGAGGTGCCCCCACGCGCCCCTGCGGTAACCCGATCCCGATCGGTAGCCCACCCACTGACGAAGCCTCCCAGTTGCACTATCCAGGGACAGGAGCCCGTACGGATGGATCTCGCCGCCCCGCCCCCCGACCTGTACGGCCGCCCGAGGCCCGACCGCTTCATGCAGCGGATCACCGCGTTCAGCGAGTGGTACACCCCCGCCATGGGCCGCCCCCTGCTGCGCCGCAGCCCGCGCCGCCCGGCGCCCCGCCCCACCCCGCCGCTCCAACTCGCCGTCACCGGCCACGAGAAGATCGCCACCGACGTCGTGGAGCTGCGCCTCGCCGACCCGTCGGGAGACCGGCTGCCCGCCTGGCAGCCCGGCGCCCGACTGCTGCTCACCCTCCCCTCCGGCCTGGAGCGCCACTACTCGCTCTGCGGCGACCCGGCCGACCTCGGCTCGTACCGGATCGCGGTACGGCGGATCGAAGGCGGCGGAGGCGGCTCGGTGGAGATCCACGACGAGCTGCACGTCGGCGCCCGGCTGACGGCCCGCCGCCCGCGCAACGGCTTCGCCTTCTGCGGCGAGCCCGCCGTGCTCCTGCTGGCCGGCGGCATCGGCGTCACCCCGCTGCTCCCGATGGCGCGCGAGGCGCAGCGCCGCGGTCTCGACTGGCGGCTCGTCCACACCGGCCGCAGCGCCGACACCATGCCCTTCGCGGACGAGCTGCGCGCCTTGGACCCCGAGCGGGTCACCTTCCTGACGGACGAGAAGCACGGCATCCCCACCGGCGCCGAACTCCTTGCCCGGGCCTCCAAGGGTGCGGCCGTGTACTGCTGCGGCCCGGCGCCGATGCTCGCCGCCGTACAGGCGGCCCGCACGAGCGGCGCCCTGCACTTCGAGCGCTTCGGCGCCGCACCGATCCTGGACGGCAAGCCCTTCACAGTCCGGCTCGGCAAGGACGGGCCCGAGCTCGCCGTCCCCGCCGACCGCTCCGCGCTGGACGTGCTGCGCGAGCTGCGCCCCGAACTGCCGTACTCCTGCCACCAGGGCTTCTGTGGCACCTGCCGGGTGCAGCTGCGCTCCGGCACCCCCGAACACCGCGACCGCCGCCTCACCGAGGAGGAACGCGCCGCCGGAGCCCTGCTGCCCTGCGTCTCGCGGGCCGCCGAGGGCGAGACGCTCGTCCTGGACCTGTGAGGAGCACCGCCATGGCCACCGCAAAGACCCTCCCCGCCTTCCCCTTCACCGAGCACGACCTCGACCGCTTCCGGGAGACCCAGCAGCTCGCCTACCACTGCGCCGAGCAGGTGGCCGCGTGGATCGAGCCTGGCGTGACGGAGCGTCAGGCCACCGCGGAGCTGCGCCGCTGCCTGGTCGCGGCGGGCGTTCAGGACTTCTTCCACGTCCCCTTCGCCTGGTTCGGCGACCGGACCGCCTTCCGGCACTTCCACACCCCGCTGCAGTTCTTCGCCGGCGGCCGCAAGCTCCAGGAGGGCATGCCGTACGTCCTGGACTGCGCGCCCGTCGTCGACGGCTACACGGCCGACATCGGCTACGGCGGCAAGGTCGGCGACAACCCCGCCTGGGACCGCCTCGCCGCCGACCTCCAGGTCTACCGTGAGCTGATCCTCCGCGAGGTGCGCGCCCGCAAGCCGCTGAACGAGGTGTACGCCGCGGTGGACGCCCAGATCGCCGCGCACGGCTACGACAACCGGCACAAGGTCTACCCGGGCCGGGTGATCGGCCACCAGGTGACCAGGATGACCGCCCGCGGCCCGGCAGGGGTGAACCTCTTCGGCTTCGGGGTACGTACGCTGCAGACCCTCGGCCGGGAGCTGATCAGTGAACGGCTGCACGGCCGCTCGCCGCTCTGGGCGGACGGCCGGTCCTCGCGTCACGCGCCCACGCCCGGCCTGTGGGCGGTGGAGCCGCACATCGGGTTCCGGGACGTGGGCATCAAGTTCGAGGAGCTGCTGGTGGTCACCGAGGACGACGCCTACTGGCTCGACGACGACCTGCCGCACGTACGCCGCTGGACCCAGCAGAAGGAGACGACCGCATGACGATCCGTCGCCGCACCGTCCACTCGGGCGGCCTGCCGCTGGCCGTGTTCGAGGAGGGTGACCCGGCCAACCAGACCGTCCTGCTCGTGCACGGCTACCCGGACACCCATGTGGTCTGGGACGACATCGCCGCCGACCTGGCCGTCGACCACCATGTGGTGCGCTACGACGTCCGGGGAGCCGGTGAATCAGGGGTGCCGGCCGACCGCAGCGGCTACCGGCTGGAGCTGCTGGGCGCCGACCTGTTCGCCGTCGCGGACGCCGTGAGCCCGGACCGGCCGGTGCACGTGGTGGCCCACGACTGGGGCTCGGTGCAGTCCTGGGAGGCCGTCACGGCGCCCGCCGCCGAGCGGCGCATCGCCTCGTACACCACCATGTCCGGCCCCTCCCTCGACCACCTGGGTTTCTGGATGCGCGAGCGCTTCCGCCGCCCGACCCCGCGCCACCTGCGCCAGCTGCTGGTCCAGGGGGTGCACTCCTGGTACATCACCGCCTTCCACCTGCCCTTCCTGGCGCCCGCCACCTGGCGGCTCTGGCTGGCGCGCGCCTGGCCCAGGGTGCTGCGCGACCTGGAGGCCGTCACCCCGCGCCCGGGCCACCCGCAGCCGACGCTCCGTCAGGACGCGGTGCGCGGTATCGAGCTGTACCGGGCCAACATGCGGCCGACGCTGCGCCGCCCGCGCGAGCGGCCCACCGAGGTGCCCGTCCAGTTGGTCACACTGGCCCGGGACCACTACGTCAGCGAGTTCCTCTCGGAGGGCCTGGAGCGCTGGGTGCCCCGCCTCACCCGGCGTACCGTCAACGCCACCCACTGGTCCGCACTGCTCGAGAAGGGGCCCGTGGTGGCCGATCTGGTACGGGACTTCACCGCCCGCGTCGAGGCCGGGCAGGACCACGCCCCGCCGGAGTCCGGGCAGCTGGTGGTCATCACCGGCGGCGGCAGCGGCATCGGCCGGGCCACCGCACTCGCCTTCGCCGAGCAGGGATCCCGGGTCGTGGTCGGCGACCTCGACCTCGCCTCCGCCGAACGGACGGCCCACCTGTGCGCCCTGGTGGGCGGCCGGGGCCACGCCTACCCGCTCGACGTCAGTGACGGCGCCGCGATGGACGCCTTCGCCCAGCAGGTCGCCGCCGAGCACGGTGTGCCGGACGTCCTGGTCAACAACGCCGGCATCGGCCACTCCGGGACGTTCCTGCAGACCACCGAGAAGGAGTGGCAGCGCGTCCTGGACGTCAACCTCTGGGGCGTCATCCACGGCTGCCGCGCCTTCGGCACCCTGATGACGGAGCGCGGCGAGGGCGGACACATCGTCAATCTCGCCTCGGCGGCCGCCTATCTGCCGTCCAAGGTGCTCGCCGCGTACGCGACCAGCAAGGCCGCCGTCCTGATGCTCTCCGACTGTCTGCGGGCCGAGCTGGCGCCCGCCGGCATCGGCGTCTCGGCCATCTGCCCGGGCATCGTCAACACCAACATCACCCGGACCTCCACCTTCTCCGGCCTCACCGCCGACCAGCAGGCCGCGAAGCAGGAGAAGGTCTCCAAGATGTACGCCCGCCGGGGCTTCCCGCCCGAGAAGGTGGCCGCCGAGATCGTCCGTGCCGTCCGCACCGGCAAGGCGGTCGTCCCGGTCACCTTCGAAGCGAAGGCGGCCCGCCTGCTGGGCCGCCTCTCCCCGGGACTGCTCCGCCGCGCCGCCCGCCTCGACGTGGGGTGAGCGCGTGTCACGGCCCGCCGGAAGGCCGGTGGTTTGGTACTCCTGTGAAGCAGCCCCGCGCTCGAAGGAGAATCCCATGGCCACCGGCACCGTGAAGATGTTCAACATTCACCACGGCTACGGCGTGATCACGCCCGACGACGGCGGGCCGGAGCTCAAGGTCTACTTCGACTCCATCGTCGGCGCGGCCGACCGCGAGCTGCAGGAGGGCGAGAAGGTTGAGTACGACCCCACCGTCCAGGAGGACCGGCCCGTCGCCGAGCACGTGCGGAGGCTGTAGAGGCGCGAATAGGATGCAGGCCCATGGAGATATCGACGGCACTCTGGTCCTTCGCCCTGGTCGTGGGGCTGCTCACGCTGACTCCCGGCCTCGACACCGCCCTGATCCTGCGGACTGCCGCGCTCGGTGAGCGGCGGCGGGCATGGGGAGTCGTGCTGGGAATCCAGACCGGCACGCTGATCTGGGGCACCCTCAGCTCCCTGGGCGTGAGCGCGCTGCTCACAGCCTCCCGCCTGGCGTACGAGACGCTGCGCTGGGCCGGGGTGGTGTACCTGCTCTGGATGGGCTGGCAGATGCTGCGCAGGAGCGGCGACGCGGCCCCCGAGGCGGACGGCCTGCCAGCCTCGGGCGGACTGCTCGCGGGCTGGCGTCGTGGCGCTCTGACCAACCTGCTCAACCCCAAGGTGGGCGTCTTCTACGTGGCCGTGCTGCCGCAGTTCATCCCGGCGGGCGCACCGCACCTCGCCACGGGAGTGCTGCTGACCTGCGTTCACGTGGTGGAGGGCTTGCTCTGGTCGGCCGTCCTGGTCGGGTTCGCCCGCACGGTGCGCGGCTGGCTGCAGCGGCCGACCGCACGGCGGATGCTCGACCGGGTGACCGGTGCGGTGATCGTCGGCTTCGGACTGAAGCTCGCGGTCTCCGACTGAAGGTCATGACGCCGACCCCTGGGTGAGGCGTCGGGCCAACCACAAGGGGCGCGGGGAACTGCGCGAAACCGGAAGGCAACGGCCTGTCGCCTCCCGCCTCGCGCAGTTCCCCGCGCCCCTGGGGTTCACGCCGCGTGCGGCTTCGCCTCCGCCGGCTCGTCCGCGCGGGCCAGGTCGTGGTGGATCGGGCCCTGGCCGGCCGAGAGGGGCAGGCAGCTGCCGCCGCGGCGGTTGGCGACGATCTCGGCGGCGACCGAGACGGCGGTCTCCTCCGGCGTACGGGCACCGAGGTCCAGGCCGATAGGGGAGCGCAGCCGGGCGATCTCGGCGTCGGTCAGGCCGACCTCGCGCAGGCGTGCGTTGCGGTCGAGGTGGGTCTTGCGCGAGCCCATCGCTCCGACGTAACCGACCGGCAGGCGCAGTGCGCGCTCGAGCAGCGGGATGTCGAACTTGGCGTCGTGGGTGAGGACGCAGAGCACGCTGCGGCCGTCCAGGGAGTCCAGCTGCGAGTCGAGGTAGCGGTGCGGCCAGTCGACCACGACCTCGTCGGCGTCCGGGAAGCGGCGCTCGGTGGCGAAGACCGGGCGGGCGTCGCAGACGGTCACGCGGTAGCCGAGGAACTTGCCGATCTTGACCACGGCGGCCGCGAAGTCGATCGCGCCGAAGACCAGCATCCGGGGCGCGGGGACGTACGACTCGACGAAGAAGGTGATGGTGGCCTGGTCCGAGCCCTCTTCTGAATCAGACGGAGTGCAGGGGCGGCCGTCCAGGCCGAGGACGACCTTGCCGGTGCGGCCGGCGTCCAGCATGGCCCGGGCCTCGGCGACGGCGGCGCGCTCGAGGGCGCCGGTCGTGGAGGGGGCGGGGGAGAGCGAGCCGTGGTGGCTGTCGGCGGTGACGGCGACGGTGGCGCCCAGCAGTCCGGTCGGGCCCTCGATGACCCGGGCGAGGGCGACGGGCGTACCGGAGGCGATGTAGGTGATGCCGGCGTCCAGGGCGGCATCGGCGCCCGGGGTGATCGGCTGGATGAACACGTCGAGGATGCCGCCGCAGGTCAGACCCACCGCGAAGGCGTCCTCGTCGCTGTATCCGAACCGCTCCAGCACCGGCTCGCCGGTGGCGATGGCCTCCTGGCACAGCTCGTACACGGCTCCCTCGACACAGCCGCCCGACACTGAGCCGATGGCCTCGCCGGCGGAGTCCACGGCGAGTGCGGCCCCCGGGTCGCGAGGCGCGCTGCCCGAGACCCCGACGACCGTGGCCACGGCGAAGGAGCGCCCGGACGCGTGCCAGGCCTGCAGCTGCTCGGCGATGTCCTGCATGTCGGGGGGCTCCTTACAGAGTGCAGAGGGTCGACGGGGGGAGCCGCTGTGCAGGGGCCGGGGCCCCCGCACAGCGGCGTTGGTACTAGTGAACGCCCAGCCAGGCCTTCACGGGAGTGAGAGCGAAGTAGATCAGGAAGACCCCGCTCAGGACCCACATCAGCGGGCCGGGCTCGCGCCACTTGCCGCGGCCTGCCTTGATCACGCAGTAGGTCAGGACACCGGCCGCGACACCCGCGGTGATGCTGTAGGTGAACGGCATCAGGACGCAGGTCAGGAAGGCCGGGATGGCCACCTCACGGTCCGACCAGTCGATGTGCCGGGCCTGGCTCATCATCATCGAGCCGATGACGACGAGGGCGGCGGAGGCCACCTGCACCGGCACGATGCTGGCCAGCGGCGTGAAGAAGAGCATCAGGGCGAAGAGGCCGCCGGTGACCACCGAGGCGAGGCCGGTACGGGAACCCTCGCCGACGCCGGTGGCGGACTCCACGAAGACGGTCTGGCCCGAGGCACCCGAGAGACCGCCGATGGCACCGCCGGCGCCGTCCACGAAGAGGGCCTTGCTCAGACCGGGCATCCGGCCCTGCTTGTCGGCCAGTCCGGCCTCGGTGCCGACACCGATGATGGTGGCCATCGCGTCGAAGAAGCCGGCCAGCACCAGGGTGAAGACCGCGACCGAGGCGCTGATCGCGCCCATGCCCTGGCCGCCGAAGGCGCCGAACACGTCGACGTCACCGAAGAGCCCGAAGTTGGGCGCGTCCACGGGGCTGCCGGGCCACTTGGGCACCTGGAGACCCCAGACCTTGTCGTCCAGCCCGACCGCCGCGTTGACGATGAAGGCGAGTGCCGTGCCGGCCCCGAGGCCGATCAGGATCGCGCCGCGGGTGTTACGGGTCAGCAGGACGAAGATCGTGAGCAGCGTGACCGCGAAGATCAGGACCGGCCAGCCGGCCAGTTCGCCGGTGGGGCCGAGCTGCAGCAGCGGGCCCTTGCCCTGGGTGACGAAGCCGGCCTTCGCGAGGCCGATCAGGGCGATGAAGAGGCCGATGCCGATGGTGATCGCGTGCTTGATCGGCAGTGGGATGCCGTTCATGATCTTCTCGCGGAGGCCGGAGACGACCAGGAGCACGATCAGAAGGCCGTAGATCACACAGAGACCCATGGCCTGAGGCCAGGTCGTGTGCGGGACGACGATCGCGGAGATCGCGCCCGAGACGGACAGACCGGCTGCGGCGGCGAGCGGCACGTTGCCGACGACGCCGAGCAGGATCGTGGTGACGGCCGCAGCCAGAGCGGTCGCGGTGGTCAGCTGCGCGTGATCCAGGTGGAGGCCGTTCTTGTCGGCACCGCCCAGCAGGATCGGGTTGAGCAGCATGATGTAGGCCATGGCCATGAAGGTGGTGAGGCCACCGCGGAGCTCGTTGCCGAAGGTGGAGCCTCGGGCGGAGATCTTGAAGTAGGCGTCCAGCGCGTTCTTCGGCGGTGTGGCCGCGTCCGGCGTGAGGGCGCCGTCCGTGGCGGGTCTTTCTTCAGTGGTGCCGGGCTCCGTGGAGATCCGGGTCATGTCCACTCCCAAGGTTCAAAGGGGGTTGGGGTGGGCGAGCCGACCTGATTGCCAACTGAGGGAGCGGCACAGGGGGACTGTTCGACTCACGAGGTGCACTCAAGCGGTGCCTGCGGTGCGGGGTGGTGCGCACCGCTGCATTGCCCCGGCGTGGGAGAGGCAGCGGGTCGGTGCACTTGTTCCATTTGTTCTCTTTGGTGCTACCCCGGGGCGGCGGGGAAGACTGTCGCCGCCCCGGGGAGGTCTTTCGGTGGCTAGAGCGTCCCGGTGAGGTGCTCCGGCCGGACGGGAATGCGGTTGAGCGCGATCCCGGTGGCCTGCCGGATGGCGGCCACGATGGACGGGGTGGCGGAGACGGTGGGGGCCTCGCCGACCCCGCGAAGCCCGTACGGGGCGTTCGGGTCGGGCAGCTCGAGGACGTCCACCGGGATCGGCGGGGTGTCCAGGATGGTGGGGATCAGGTAGTCGGTGAAGGACGCGTTGCGCACCTTCCCGTCCTTGACGATGATCTCCTCCATCACGGCCAGGCCGAGGGCCTGGGTGCAGCCGCCCTGGATCTGGCCGACGACCGAGAGCGGGTTCAGCGCCTTGCCGACGTCCTGGGCGGCGGTCAGCTCGACCACCTTGACCAGGCCGAGCTCGATGTCCACGTCGACGACCGCGCGGTTGGCGCAGAAGGTGTACTGGACGTGGCCGAAGCCCTGCCCGGTCTCCTTGTCGAACGGGACGGTCGGGCGGTGGTGGTGCTCACGGGTGAGGTCGATGGCCTCGTCGCCCAGCAGGTCGACCATCGGGACCAGCACACCGGCGGACTCGGAGACGACCTTGCCGCCGACCAGCGTGATGTCCTTCTCGGTCCAGCCGTAGCGGCGGCGGCCCTTCTCGATCAGCGCCTGCTTGACCGCCTCGGCGGCGAGCTTCACCGCGCCACCGGTCATGTAGGTCTGACGCGAGGCGGAGGTGGAGCCGGCCGAGCCGACCTCGGTGTTCGCCGGGTGGATGGTGACCTGCTCGACGCCGAGCTCGGTGCGGGCGATCTGGGCGTGCACGGTGACGCCGCCCTGGCCGACCTCGGCCATCGCGGTGTGCACCATGGCGACCGGCTCGCCGCCGATGACCTCGAGGCGGACCCGGGCGGTCGAGTAGTCGTCGAAGCCCTCGGAGAAGCCGACGTTCTTGATGCCGACCGAGTAGCCGATGCCGCGGACGATGCCCTCGCCGTGCGAGGTGTTGGACAGCGCGCCCGGGACGGTACGGATGTCCAGGTTGTCCAGGTCCAGCGGCGGGGGGAGCGGCATGTCCTTGACCCGCTGGAGCAGCTCGGCGACCGGGGCCGGCGAGTCGATCTGCTGGCCGGTGGGCATGTAGTCGCCCTCGGACATCGCGTTCAGCTGACGGAGCTCGACCGGGTCCATGCCCAGCTCGGCGGCCAGCTTGTCCATCTGCGACTCGTAGCCGAAGGCGGCCTGCACCGCGCCGAAGCCGCGCATGGCGCCGCAGCTCGGGTTGTTGCTGTAGAGCGCGATGGCGTGCATCTTCACGTTCGGGATCACGTACGGGCCGTGGCCGAGCGAGGCCGCGTTGCCGACGACCGCCGGAGAAGCGGAGGCGTAGGCGCCGCCGTCAAGGACGATCCGGCAGTCGGCGAAGACCAGCTTGCCGTCGCGGGTGGCGCCGTGCTCGTAGAACATCTTGGCCGGGTGGCGGTGCACGTGGCCGAAGAAGGACTCGTCGCGGGCGTAGACGATCTTGACGGGCTTGCCGGTGCGCTGCGCCAGCAGGCAGGCGTGGATCTGCATCGACAGGTCCTCGCGGCCGCCGAAGGCGCCGCCGACGCCCGCCAGGGTGAGGCGGACCTTCTCCTCCGGCAGGGCCAGCACGGGGGCCATCTGCTGGCGGTCCACGTGCAGCCACTGGGTGGCGATGTAGAGGTCGATGCCGCCGTCCTCGGCGGGCACGGCCAGGCCGGACTCGGGGCCGAGGAAGGCCTGGTCCTGCATGCCGACCTCGTAGGTGCCGCTGACGATGACGTCCGCCATCGCCCGGACCTCGTCGGTGACGCCGAGGCCGGAGACCAGCTTCTGCTCGTGGCAGATGTTGCCGTACCCGTGGGACTTGTACTCGTGCGGCTCGTGGACGTAGCCGTGCACCTCGGGGTTGAGGCACTGCTCCTCGGTGACGATCGGGGTGAGCACCTCGTACTCGACCTTGATCTTCTTCACCGCGCGGCGGGCCGTCTCCGGGTGGTCGGCCGCGACCAGCGCGATCGCCTCACCGTGGTACCGGACCTTGTCGATGGCCAGGGCCGGCTGGTCCTGGATCTCCAGGCCGTAGAACTTCGAGCCGGGGATGTCGTCGTGGGTGAGGACGGCGTACACGCCGGGCACCTTGAGGGCCTCGGAGATGTCGACCGAGAGGATGTTGGCGCGGGGGTGCGGCGAGCGCAGCGCCATGCCCCAGAGCATGTCCTCGTGCCACATGTCGGACGAGTACGCGAACTCGCCCTTGACCTTCAGGTTGCCGTCCGGGCGCAGCGGCGAGCCGCCGATGCCGTCCGGGCTGCTCTGCCGGATGTCCTGCAGGTTCTTCTGACCCTGGATGGTGCGAGTGCTCATTCTCCAGAACCCTTCGCGCACTTGCGGGCGGAAGCCAGCCGCACCGCGTCCATGATCTTCTCGTAGCCGGTGCAGCGGCACAGGTTGCCCGACAGCGCCTCGCGGATGTCGTTGTCGCTCGGCTGGGCCTCCTGCTCAAGGAGGGCATCGGTCTGCACCAGCAGGCCCGGGGTGCAGAAACCGCACTGCACGGCGCCGGCGTCGATGAACGCCTGCTGGACCAGGCCGAGCTCGCCGTTCTCGTCGGTCAGGCCCTCGACGGTGCGGACCTCGCGGCCCTGCACCTGGCCGGCCGCGACCAGACAGCTACAGACCGGGGTGCCGTCGAGGTAGACGGTGCAGGAACCGCACTCGCCCTGCTCGCAGGCGTTCTTGGAGCCCGGCAGGCCAACGCGCTCGCGCAGCACGTAGAGGAGGCTCTCGCCCTCCCAGACGTCGTCCGCCTCCACCGGCTTGCCGTTGGCGGTGAATGTGACCCTCATGCCGCGCTCCTGATCTGCTTGCTGTAGTCGTTCCAGGTCCAGGTGAGCGTGCGGCGGGCCATCACGGCCAGCGAGTGCCGGCGGTAGTCGGCGGTGCCGCGGACGTCGTCGATCGGGGAGGCCGCGGCCTTCACCAGCTCGCCGAACTTCTGGATCACCTCGGTGCCCAGCAGGTCGCCGGACTCCCACAGGCCGCGCTCGGCGAGGACGCCCTGCAGGTACTCCTCCGCCTCGACGGCCCGGCGCGGCGTGGGGGCGGCCGAACCGATGCCCGTGCCGACGGTGCCGTTCTTCGGGTGCAGCGCGAAGCCGAAGGCGCAGACCGCGATGACCATCGCGTTGCGGGTGCCGATCTTCGAGAACTGCTGCGGGCCGTCCGCCACGGGGATGTGGACCCGGCGGATCAGCTCGTCCTGCTCCATGGAGTTCCGCTTCACGCCGACGTAGAAGTCGTCGATCGCGATCATCCGGGTGCCGCGGGCCTGCGAGGCGACCTCGACGAACACGTCACGGCCGGCCGCCAGCAGCGCCGGGTGCGCGTCACCGGCGGGGGAGGCCCCGCCGAGGTTGCCGCCCACGCCGCCGCGGTTGCGGATCTGCGGGGAGCCGACGGTGTGGGCCGCCAGCGCGAGGCCGGGGAGCGGTCCGGAGAGCTCGTTGATGATCCGGGTGTACGGCACCGAGGCACCGAGCTGGACGATGTCGTCGGCGATCGACCACTCGGTCAGCTCAGTGATGCGGTTCAGGTCGAGAATCGCGGATGGCCGGTGCACGTCGAAGTTCATCTCGACCATGACGTCCGTGCCGCCCGAGATGGGCAGCGCGGTCGGGTACTCAGCCTTCGCCGCGAGTGCCTCGTCCCACGTAGCGGGCCGAAGGAACTCCATGCGGGTGTCTCCTCAAGTCGTCGTTTGTCGCCCGGAACCTGCGGGGCCCGCCCACGGGGAGCGTCAGCGCTAGATTCCAAACCTCGGTGTATCGGACTCTGCTGCCACTTCTTTGCCTGGCCGTTGAGTCCTGGTCACCGGGGTGTGTCCGGCGGCGTGTGGCCAGTGAACCTCTGTGACCCGGCCCACTGGCAGTCACCGATGGCATGAAGCCCTTACCGTGGTCCCGCCCGGCATCCTGTACGTTCCTCTAAGGCGGACAATTGCCCTGTACAGCGGTTACTGAGCCGCTACCTACGACCGTAATCCGGCCGTGATTCCGAAGCTATGGGCCCGTGACCCGGGAGCCTGTTGATACGTAACACCGAGCTGCACATCTCGTGCACACTGTGACCCCCCAAACCACCCGACAAGACGAAGGAGTCTGCGGATGCGCGTCCGTGACCTGCTCGCCCCCGGAGCTCCGCGGTTGCGGCTGCTCGCCGCCGAGGACGAGCTCGACCGGCAGGTCAGCGGTGTCATGACCACGGACCTGCACGACCCCGGCCGCTACCTGCACGGCGGTGAGCTGGTGCTCACCGGCATGCTCTGGCGGACCGGGCCGGAGGACTCCGAGCGCTTCGTCCGGACCATCGTGGCCGGCGGGGCCGTCGCACTGGCGGCGGGCGAGGCCGAGGTCGGGCCGGTGCCCGACGACCTCGTCGACGCCTGTCGACGCCATCGGATGCCCCTGTTGGCGGTACCCGACGACATCGCCTTCAGCACCCTCACCGAGTTCATCGGCCGTCAGATCTCCGCCGACCGGGCCGCCGACCTGGCCGCCCTGGTGGACCGGCACCGGCTGCTGGTCTCCGCCGCGGGCGGCGGCGGGCTTGACGCCGTGTTGGACCTGCTCGGCGGCGACCTCGACCTGGACTGCTGGGTCCTCACCCCGACCGGCCGGGTGATCGCGGGCCCCGCCGACCGGCTCTCGGCGGAGGACCGCGACCAGCTGGTCCGCGCCCACCTCGCCGCCCAGCGCCAGCGCCGCAGGCCCCCGCACCGGGCCCGGCTGGTCTCCGGCTCGTACTCGCTGCTGCCCGCCCCCGCCTCGACCGAGGCCGAGGCCTCGCTGGCCGACTGGGTGCTCGCGGTGGCCGGTGACGTCACCGAGTGGACCACCAAGCGCCAGCAGCTCGCCGAGAACCTCGCCCGCCTGGTCGCCGCCGAGCGCACCCGCCGGGACGAGGGCCGCCGGCTGCGCCGCCGGCTCGCCGACGAGGTCCTGACGCTGCTTCAGCGCGACGCCGACCCCGCCGAGATCAGCCGCACCCTGTACGCCTCCTCGGCGATGGCCGCCCGCTACGAGGGCACCGAGCCCAAGCCGCAGGTGAAGGACGGCTCCTGGCTGGTGCTCAGTGCCGAAGGGACGGGGCTGCCCGAAGGGGCGGTGCGTTCGATCCTGGAGGAAGCTCTCACCGACGCCTCCGACCGCGCCCTGGTCGCCGACGCCGGGACGGGCGCGGTGGTGGTGCTGCCCGCACCGGACACCGCCGTCCCCGCCGACGCGCTGCGCGACCTGCTCGCCCCGCTGGAGGCCGGCCTCGGCTCCGAGGGCCGGATCACCCTCGGCGTCTCCGCCCCCGCCCTGGAGGCCGGCGGCCTGCGCGGCGCCCTGGAGGAGGCCCGGCACGCCCGCCGGATCGCCGCCGCCCGGGTCGGCCGGGTCTGCGTCGCGGGCCCGGAGGAGCTGGCCTCGCACGTCCTGCTGCTGGCCGCCGTCCCGGACGAGGTCCGCCGGGCCTTCCGCAGCCGCCTGCTCGACCGGGTGATCGCGTACGACATCGAGCACCAGGCCGACCTGGTCCGGACGCTGGAGGCCTTCCTGCGCTCGGACGGCTCCTGGACGCGCTGCGCCGCCCAGCTGCACGTCCATGTGAACACCCTGCGCTACCGGATCGGGCGGATCGAGGAGCTGACCGGTCGTGACCTCTCCCGGCTGGAGGACCGGGTGGACTTCTATCTGGCGCTTGAACTGGCATAAGGCCGACCGGCAAGCTCTTGACAGGGACAGGTGAAGAGTTCCCCGGCTCGATCACGTCTTGGTGACAAAAGAACTCCGTATCTGACATATCGCACATTCAGCCGGTTCTCTGTCGGATCCGTGCGATAGCTTTCGCACGCGGATCGGTAGCCACACCCCCTCACCACAGAGAGGTGGCTCGCCTCCCACCTCCACCGGGGGGCTGAGCAGCCCCGGGGGTGGCTCTCCTGTCATGCGTGCGTGCGGCTCTGCGGTCGGCCCTGCGCACGGATACCGAAAGGCGGCTGCACGGTATGCCGAGTCTGCGACCCCCCATACCGGAGCAGCGCCCGTCCGTGTACGAGACATCCGGCCGCGAGGCCCACGGGTACGACGCCCGCCACGAGGACACCGTGCAGCTGCGGTCACCGTGGGCGGGCGTCCCCGATGCCCGGACCTCCCGTCAGGCCGCACCGCCCGCGCCGGTGGTGGAGCGCGTCACCGCGCAGCCCGACCAGGCCAGCATCGCGGTCTTCGTGGACCAGAGCGGCCGCCGCGGGCGGGCCCTGCGCCGCTTCGGCTGGCTGGCCGGGGTGCTGGTCGGCGGCTTCGCCGCGACCGCCGTGACCACCGTCGCCGGGGCCAACGCACAGGCCCCCGACCTCGTGATCCCCGACCAGCCCGCGTCCTCGGTCTCGGCCGCGCCGAGCGCCTCGGCCTCCGCCCCGCCGTCGACACCGCCGCCGACGGTGACGCCCACAGCGAGCCCCTCCGCCTCCGCGACCCGGGGCAAGGCGGCCACCACGACGCCCACCGGCCGAGCCGGCACTCCCACCGGCCGGGCGAGCACCCCCGCCGGGCGGGCCGCCACCCCCGGAAGCACCCACGGCAGCACCCACGGCGGCACCGCCGCAAAGCCCCGCTAGACCCCTGCTCCAGAGGACCACCCTGCCCATGCCCCGCCCCCGAGGCAGGCGAGCGGCCACCCGCCCGCGCCGCCGCGCCGTTCCACCGCTGCGGTTCCTGCTCCCCTCCCTGCTGCTGGTCACCCTGCTCGCCACCCTGGTCCTCCGGGGGCTGGTGACCAACGAGGTGTTCCACGACGAGCGGATCAACATCTCCGTCGACAAGGACACCGTGCCGCCGGCGCTGCTGACCGGCGGCCCGGTCATCGACGCCCGGGGCAAGGGAAAGCCCGTCAGCTACCGCGCCCAGGACCACACCATGGCCCTGACCTTCGACGACGGCCCCGACCCGGTGTGGACGCCCAAGGTGCTCGACATCCTCGCCGAGTACCACGCACACGCGACCTTCTTCGTGACCGGCTCCATGGTGGCCCGCAATCCCGCGCTGATCCGCCGGATCATCGCCGAGGGCCACGAGATCGGGCTGCACACCTTCACCCACCCCGACCTGACCTTCCAGTCCGACCGCCGGCTCACCTGGGAGATGGCCCAGACGCAGCTCGCCCTCGCCGGTGTCGCAGGCGTGCACAGCTCGCTGTTCCGCCCGCCGTACTCCTCGGACGTCACCGCGCTGGACGACCTGACCTGGCCCGTCGTCAAGAAGCTCGGTGCCCGCGGCTACCTCACCGCCTTCATCGACGTGGACGCGGAGGACTGGAAGCGCCCCGGGGTGGACGCCATCGTCCGGGCCTGCCTGCCCAAGCACCCCGGCGAGGGCCAGATCGAGCTGATGCACGACGCCGGCGGTGAGCGCTCGCAGACCATCGCGGCGCTGCAGATCCTGATGCCCAAGCTGCAGGGCGAGGGCTACCGCTTCACCACCGTCAGCCAGTCGCTCGGCGCCGAGAGCTCGATGGCCAGGGTCACCGGCTTCCAGCTGTGGGAGGGCAAGGCCTTCATCACCTTCGCCCAGTGGTCGGTGCTCGCCCTGCCCGGCCTGGTCGCGCTGCTCGCGGTGGTCGGCGCCCTGGTCTTCGGCCGCTTCGCGCTGATGCTCTTCCTGTCGATCAAGCACACCAGGCGCACCCGCCGGGCGGACTTCACCTGGGGCCCGCCGGTCACCGAGCCCGCCACCGTCCTCGTCCCGGCCTACAACGAGCAGGAGTGCATCGCCAACACCGTGCGCTCGCTCGCCGAGAGCGATCACCCGATCGAGGTGATCGTGATCGACGACGGCTCCAGCGACGACACCGTCAAGATCGTCGAGGAGCTGGCCCTGCCCGGCGTCCGGGTGATCAGCCAGCCCAACTCCGGCAAGGCCACCGCCCTCAACACCGGCATCGCGCACGCCACCCACGACCTGATCGTGATGATGGACGGCGACACCGTCTTCGAGCCCTCCACCGTCCGCGAGCTGGTCCAGCCCTTCGCCGACCCCCGGGTGGGCGCGGTCGCGGGCAACGCCAAGGTCGGCAACCGGGACAGCCTGATCGGCGCCTGGCAGCACATCGAGTACGTGATGGGCTTCAACCTCGACCGCCGGATGTACGACGAGCTCGGCTGCATGCCCACCATCCCGGGCGCGGTCGGCGCGTACCGCCGGGAGGCCCTGGACCAGGCCGGCGGCATGAGCGAGGACACCCTCGCCGAGGACACCGACCTGACCATGGCCCTGCACATCGAGGGCTGGAAGGTCGTCTACGCCGAGAACGCCCGCGCCTGGACCGAGGCACCCGGCAGCATGAGCCAGCTCTGGTCGCAGCGCTACCGCTGGAGCTACGGCACCATGCAGGCGATGTGGAAGCACCGCCGGGCGGTCTTCGCCTCGGGGCCCGCCGGCCGCTTCGGCCGGATCGGCCTGCCGCTGGTGGCGATGTTCATGGTGATCGCCCCGTTGCTGGCCCCGCTCTTCGACGTCTTCCTCGTCTACGGGGTGCTCTTCGTGGACGCCCCGAAGACTCTGACGGCCGCGCTGGGTGCGCTGGTGATCCAGGTGGCGTTCGCCGCCTACGCCTTCTGGCTGGACAAGGAGAAGCTCTCGCACCTGATCTCGCTGCCGCTGCAGCAGGTCGTCTACCGCCAGCTGATGTACCTCGTCCTGCTGCAGTCCTGGATCACCGCGCTCACCGGCGGACGGCTGCGCTGGCAGAAGCTCCGCCGCACCGGCGAGGTAGAGGCACCGGTGACGTCATGAGCCAGCTCTCCTGGAAGGGCCCCGAGATGGCCTCGCCCGCTCCCGCCTGGGAGGCGTTCGCCCCCTCGGCAGCCGCACCGGCCGGACCGGTGGAACCGGTCCTCCCGGTCGAGCCGCCGGCCTCCGTCCCGGCCGCCCGGCCCGGCCGGGACCGGTACCTGGACATGCTGCGCGCCCTGGCGCTCGGCCGAGTGATCACCTACCACCTGTTCGGCTGGGCCTGGCTGCCCTTCCTGTTCCCCTCGATGGGGGTCATGTTCGCGCTGGCCGGCTCGCTGATGGCGCGCTCGCTCAGCCGGCCGGCCCTCCAGGTGATCCGGGGCCGCCTGCGGCGTCTGCTGCCGCCGATGTGGCTGTTCGGCGTCCTGCTGATCGCCGGCATGGTGTCGCAGGGCTGGTCGCCCTCGGCGGACGGGAACCCGGCCCGCTGGTGGCTGCGGATGCTGTTCTGGATCGTCCCGTTCAGCGAGCCGCCGTACGCGGCCGACATGCCGGAGATCCCCGGCCTGCTGGACACCACCTGGGCCATGCAGATGGCCGTGCCACTCTGGTACCTGCGCGCCTACCTGTGGTTCGTGCTGGCCTCGCCGCTGCTGCTGCGGGCCGTCCGGCGCTTCCCCTGGCCGACCGTGCTGGCCCCGCTGGCCGTCTCCTGGTTCCTCTCCTCCGGGCTGGTGCCGTACCTGGAGGGCCGGGCCGGGGAGGCGCTGCGGGACTTCACCACCTTCGCCGCCTGCTGGCTGCTCGGCTTCGCGCACAACGAGGGCGTGCTGAAGCGGCTGCCGGGCTACCTCGCGCCGTCCATCGCGCCGTTCATCCTGGGCTTCGGCTTCTGGTGGGCGACCAGCCACCCGACCGAGGACGGGTACGACCTGGACAGCATCCCGTTCGCGCAGGCGGTCTGGTCGTTCGGCTTCGTGCTGATGCTGCTGCAGCTCAGCCCGTCCTGGACCTCCTGGCCGCCGAAGCTGGAGCGCTGGAACGGCCTGATCTCGCTGCTCAACGCGCGCGCCGTGACGGTCTACCTCTGGCACATCCCGGCCCTGATCGCGGCGATCGCACTGCGCGAGCAGGGCTGGCGGATCGACTGGCTGGGCGACAACATGCCCTGGCTGCTCAACAGCCGCTGGCTGGCCCTCGGGCTGTCGCTGCCGCTGATCGCGCTGGTGGTGCTGCTCTTCGGGTGGATGGAGGACGTCGCCGCCAAACGCCGCCCCCGGCTCTTCCCCTGGCCGCGCGTGGTCAGGCCGACCCGGGTGCACCGCCGGGCGTGACACGCGCGAGAGGGCCCCGCCGACAACGGCGGGGCCCTCTCGCGTACTGCTGGAGTCAGTGCTGGACCGGAATGACGGTGCTCAGCCACTTGAAGATCTCCGGGACCATCGGGCCCCAGACAGTCTTGTCGTGGGCCCCCACCGTCTCCTGGACGGTGACCGTGGTCGGCAGCTTGGCGGCGGCCTTCATGGCGAGCGCGCCCTCGTAGCCGTCGCCCTTGTTACCGCTCATGAAGAGCGCGACCTTCGGCGGCTGCGCGGCGCTCTTCAGGATGTTCAGCGGGTTGGAGATGTCCCTGAGGTGCGGGTCCTTCGCGGTCAGCGAGGCGGGCTCCTGCGCGGGGTCGTTGTAGCCGGAGAGGCTGATCCCGGCGCGGTACCGGTTCGGGTGCTCGACGGCGAGCTTGGCCGCGCAGTGGCCGCCGGCCGAGTAGCCGGCCACCGCCCAGCGGTCGGGGGAGCTGTCGACCCGGAAGTTGTCGAACATCATCTGCGGCACGTCCCGCGACAGCCAGGTGTCCGCGTTGACCTTGCCCGGGACGTCCGCGCAGCCGGTGTCCACGGTGTTGCCGAGCAGCAGGGTGCGCGGCGAGATCAGGATGAACGGCGTGACCTGCCCGTTCTGCATCAGCGGCTTGAGCTTCTCGGACACCTTCAGGGTGCCGTACCAGGTGCTGGACGAGCCCGGCCAGCCCGGGAGCAGCTCGACCACCGGGAACTTCTTGTCCTTGTACGCCGGGTCGTTGTACTGCGGCGGCAGCCAGACCAGCACCTCGCCGTCGACCCCGGAGAGCCGGCCCTTGAGGTCGGTCCGCTGGACGTCCTTGGGCACCAGCGGGTCGTCCACGCTCTTGAACGACTGGATGACCTTCGGCTCGCCCTTGGCGTCGTTGCCGGGGCCGCCGGAGGGGTTCTCGGACGGCACCTGCGGTACGGCCCGGACGTGGTCGCCGGTGCCCAGCAGGTCGTCCCAGTTGCCGTAGATCAGGTTGGCGTTGTTGACCAGGACGAAGACCATCGTCACGGCCGTGACCTGGCAGAAGAGAAGCATGACGAGTCTGGCCAGGAACTGCATGGGTTTCGGCCCTCGGACCCGTCCCCACAGCAGCAGCGCCACCGCGATGGAGACCGGCACGAAGATCACCGTGCAGATGAGGAATGGGGTGCCTGTCAGTTGCATCAAGTTCTCGTATCCGGGTCGCCCGCCGTCCGGGCCCCGCTTGCCCGGTACGCGCTTCGATGGGATCAGACGATCTCGAACGGGGGATCAGTTGCTCTCGAATCTGGATGGAACCTGAGAGGAACATCACGTTTCCGTGAGAAACGGCTGAACGGCCTGGTCCAGTCTGCCACCCGCCTGGGGGCTTGCGTCGAACGGGTCCAGGGATCTTCCAGGCGAGTCCGCCGACTCGATCGGCTCCCCCCGTGGGCAGACTGTCGGAGTGTCAGCCCGCTGTCCGTGTACGGTCATGGTCCTCCTGGCCGCGCTTCTGCTCCTCACCGGGCCGCCGGGCCCGGCGTGGTGCCGATCACCCGCAACCCGCACCACGCGTACCTGGTCGGAGACCCCTTCACCCCGCTCGAACGAGGGAGGATGGCAGGGAGCCACCCGCGCAGCGAGATCACTCTCGAGAAGCTCACCACCGAGAGGGCGGGCGGCTCGGACCTGGCCGAGCTCTCCCACGAGCCGGCCCGCACCGACCCGAAGGAGCGTCCGAGCCAGTGACCAGCCCCACCGGTACCTCCAGGCCCGCGGTCCTGCCCACCCTGCTGGGCATCGGCCCTCGCGCGGAACGCCGTCGGCGCGCGCTGCCCGCGAGCATCCTGCGGCTGCCCACGATCGGGATCGACATCGGCGGCACCAAGGTGGTCGCCGGCGTGGTGGACGGCGAGGGGAAGGTCCTGGAGAAGCTCCGGACCGACACCCCGCACAAGAGCAAGAGCCCGCAGGTCATCGAGGACATCATCGTGGACCTGGTGCTGCAGCTCGCCGACAGGTACGACGTGCACGCCGTCGGCATCGGCGCCGCGGGCTGGGTGGACGCCGACCGCTCGCGCGTCCTGTTCGCCCCGCACCTGAACTGGCGCAACGAGCCGCTGCAGGAGGCACTGAGCACGCGGCTGCGCTTCCCGGTGATCGTGGAGAACGACGCCAACGCCGCCGCCTGGGCCGAGTGGCGCTTCGGCGCCGGGCGCGGCGAGGACCACATGGTGATGCTCACCCTCGGCACCGGCATCGGCGGCGCCGTCGTCCGTGACGGGTACGTGGACCGGGGCAAGTACGGCCTGGCGGGCGAGTTCGGCCATATGCAGGTCGTCCCCGGAGGCCACCGCTGCCCGTGCGGGAACCGGGGCTGCTGGGAGCAGTACTCCTCCGGCAACGCCCTCGTCCGGGACGCCCGCGAGCTGATCGAGGAGGAGTCGCCGGTGGTGCAGCCGCTGCTGGCGCTCGCGGGCGGGACGGCCGAGGGGATCACCGGGCCGCTGGTCACCGAGGCGGCCCGGGCCGGGGATCCGGTCGCCACCGAGCTGCTCTACGAGGTGGGCACCTGGCTGGGCGTCGGCATCGCCAATCTGGCCGCAGCCCTGGACCCCGGACGCTTCGTCATCGGGGGCGGCGTCTCCGAGGCGGGGGACCTGCTGATCGGCCCGGCCCAGGAGGCCTTCAAGCGGACCCTCACCGGCCGCGGCTTCCGCCCCGAGGCGCCGATCGTGCACGCGGCGCTCGGCAACGAGGCCGGCCTGGTGGGTGCTGCGGATCTGGCCCGCCAGGTGGCCCGCAGGTTCAGGACCATCAAGCGGCACCGGGTGGAGCGGGTCGTCCCGGCCTGACCGACAGCCCGGCCGGGCGCCCTGTCATCCCGGTCTACCGCACCGGCCGCCACATGTCGGGTACGTGGCCTTGGCCGGTCGGCTGTCGTGCCGCTGTTCGTCGGAGTCGTTCCCAGAGTCTTCTGATCATCATGTCAGCCTCTCGTCCGGGTCATGCCAACTAATAACTACCAGGAGTGGTCCGGTGAACGCAATGCGTGATGGAGTCGATCTCGGCTGACGGGCGGAGGGTCGGCATGGACGGAAGGGCGGTTGGAGTCCCGGTGTGACCGAGCCCAGGAGACCCCGTGGGCCGTGGTGGCTGGTGAGCGGCACGGTCGCGCTGGCGGTCGCCGTACGGCGCCCCCGCCGGCACCCGGCTCGCGCTGGCCCGAATACGCCGCTGCACCGTCGAGGTGCCCTGCGGGACTCCCGCCCCGATCGACCGACTGCTTCCGGCCTGGGCCCCTCCCCTCCGGAGGGGGCCCAGGCCGCAGCGGCCGCTACTTCAGCGGGACGGAGATCCAGGACGGATCGGCCGAGGGAGAGCCGAAGCCGAGGGTGGACCAGGCCGGGTTGTGGGTGATGTACAGCGGGTCGACGCTGTCCACGACCAGGGCCAGCCGGTGGCCCGCCGGGACGTCATAGGCCGTGGCCTGGAGGGGGAAGTCGGCGGTGAAGGACTGCCCGGGGGTGCGGTTCAGGAAGGTGTACGGCGCGTGGCTGACCAGCTTGCCGAGGCCCAGCGCGTCCACGTCGTACAGGTAGGCGATCAGGCTGCCCTGCGAGGCCGACGGCGTCACCCCGAGGTGGATCCGGACGGCTCCCCGTACGCGCTGCGCCGTGCCGTACGACCCGGACTGCCAGACCGCCGCGACCGGGCGGGGGAGCAGCGGGACGGAGACGATCGGTGGCACCTTGAGGAACTGCTCGGCCAGGTTGCTGAGGAAGATCACGCCGCCGTCCGCTCCGGAGTCGAGGCCGGTGGCGATGGTGGTGCGCCAGCCGGTGTCGGTGCCGGGCCGGAGTGAGCCGGTGCCCAGCCAGTTGCGCTCGCCGAGGCCCAGGCGGCTGGTCGAGGAGGTGACGGCCCGCCAGCTCGGGTAGTCCTCGTAGCCGTCCTGGAGCTGGGGCTTGAGGTGGACGGGCAGAGCGCGGTCGATGCCGTTGTCGACGCCCTTGAGGTAGTGGTCCAGCCAGGCGCGGGTGTCCGTCCAGACGTCGTTGGGCAGCCCGGCCAGGCCGGTGGCCTCGGCGGTGGCGTGGTCGCCCGGGCGCAGTTCGAGGCGCCTGGGGCCGGTCAGCTTCTCGTAGAAGTCGGTGAGCTGGTTGGGCGGGAAGATGCTGTCGCCCCACGCGTTGGCGAGCATCACGGCCGTGCCGTTGGCGTTCACCCGGTCGACGTAGGTGGCGACCGAGCGCTTCGCCGCCCAGGCGCGCAGCTTGGCCTCGTTCTCGTAGTCGCTGCCGAAGAAGTCGGTGAGCTCGGCCTGGAGTTCCGAGCCCGGACGGCCGGTCAGGTACCCGGCGAGGGCGAGCAGCCCGGCCGACTGGAGGTGCTGGGTCTCGTCGCTGAACAGCGAGTCGGCCAGGTCCGCCCAGCCGCTCAGGGCGGCGACGGTCGTGATCCGGGGGTCGAAGGCGGCGCCGAGCAGGCTGATCCCGGCGCCGTAGGAGATGCCGGCCGCGCCGATCCGGCCCGGGTCGGCGGTGGTGTGGGCGAGGGCCCAGTCGATCACCCGGGAGAGGTCGGCGATGTCGGGGGGCCCGGCCACCTCGATCCGCCCGCCGGAGCCCCAGAAGCCGCGCGGGGTGTAGCTGACCACCACGTAGCCGGCGTCGGCGAACTGCCTGGCCTGGGCGAGGTACTCGAGATCGTTGAGACCCCAACTGCTCGGCAGGACGACCAGCGGGTGGCGGGCGGCGCCGTCGCCGGGCTCGTGCACGTTGCCCTTCAGGACGACGCCGTCGGAGCCGGGGATGTCGGTGAACCGCAGGGTGGAGGCGGCGGCTTGAGCGGTCGTGGCGGCGTGCGCGACCGACAGGGGCGTGACGACGAGCAGCGTGGTGGCCAGCGCCAAGGCGGCGGCGCGAGTGCGTGCGGGCATGGGGGAACTCCTGGGGGCGGCTCTGCGGGGTGGGGGAGCAGATCCGAGCTCGGTCTACTGGACGGTAGCTTGTTGGACGCTGTGTCAGTAACTCGTCGGCAGGTTGCGGAGCGATAACAGAATTACTCGCGAGTAGTGGCGTGAAGCCGCCCTGAGGCGCTGTTGTGGCGTCAGCTGCACCTGTGAAAGAACAGGGAGTTGACGCCGCCTCAGGAAGAATCCGATGAGACCACTGGCCCGCCTCGCCCCCTCGCTCGCGCTCGCCACCGCCCTCGTCTGTGCCGTCGTCACCCCCGCCCAGGCAGGCGGCGCGCCACCGAAGGCACCCGAGGCGGTCGGCTACGGAGGTGCGGTGGCCAGCGTGGACGCCGACGCCACGGCCGCCGGGATCGAGGTGCTGCGCCGCGGCGGCAACGCGGTGGACGCGGCGGTGGCCACGGCGGCCGCCCTCGGCGTCACCGAGCCGTACTCGGCCGGCATCGGCGGCGGCGGTTACTTCGTCCACTACGACGCCCGCACCGGCCGGGTCTCCACCCTGGACGGCCGGGAGACGGCCTCCCGCACGGCAGACGAGACGCTCTTCCTGGAGAACGGCAAGCCGCTGCCCTTCGCGGACGCCGTCACCAGCGGCCTCTCGGTCGGCGTCCCCGGCACCGCAGCCACCTGGGACAAGGCGCTGCAGCTCTGGGGCAGCCGCTCGCTCGCCGAGGTGCTCAAGCCCGCCGAGCGGATCGCGGACCACGGCTTCACCGTCGACCAGACCTTTCGGGACCAGACCGCGCTCAACCAGGCCCGCTTCAAGGACTTCCCGGCCACCCGCGAGCTCTTCCTGCCCGGCGGCCAACTGCCGGTCGTCGGCAGCACCCTGCGCAACCGGGACCTCGCGGCCACCTACCGCGAGCTCGGCCGCAAGGGTGTGCAGACCCTCTACGGCGGCGCACTCGGCGCAGACGTCGCCCGTACCGTCCAGCAGCCGCCCGTCGACCCGGCGTCAGGCCGGGTGGCCCGCCCCGGAAAGGTGGACACCGCCGACCTGGCGGCGTACCAGGTCCGCCACCAGCAGCCGACCCACGTCGACTACCGGGGCTACGACGTCTACGGCATCGCGCCGTCCTCCTCCGGCGGTACCACCGTCGGCGAGGCCCTCGGCATCCTCGGCCACAGCGACCTGGGAGCCCTGGACAGCACGCAGTACTACCACCGCTTCCTGGAGGCGAGCCGGATCGCCTTCGCCGACCGCAACCGATGGGTGGGCGACCCGCGCTTCTCGACCGTCCCCACCCGGCAGCTGCTCTCGCCCGAGTACGCCGCCTCCCGGGCCTGCCTGATCAGCCCCGAGCACGCCCTGACCAGCCCGCTCGCCCCCGGCGACCCGTACCATCCGGCTCCGTGCGCGAGCAGCGGGCCGGCCGTAACCGAGACGTACGAGGGCCCCAGCACCACGCACCTGACCGTCGCCGACCGCTGGGGCAACGTGGTCGCGTACACCCTCACCATCGAGCAGACCGGCGGCAGCGGCATCACCGTCCCCGGGCGCGGCTTCCTGCTCAACAACGAGCTGACCGACTTCTCGTTCACCCCCAACACGCCCGGCGTGCCCGACCCCAACCTGCCGGGGCCCGGGAAGCGGCCGCGCTCCTCGATCTCGCCGACCATCGTGCTGCACGACGGCAAGCCCTTCATCGCGGCCGGCTCGCCCGGCGGCGCGACCATCATCACCACCGTGCTGCAGGTGCTGCTCGGCCGGATCGACCGCGGCCTGACCCTGGAGCAGGCCATCGCCGCCCCCCGGGCCAGCCAGCGCAACGCCGCCACCACCGCCGCCGAGCCCGGCTTCCTCGCGCTGCCGGAGCGGGCGAGGCTGGAGGCGCTCGGACAGGCCTTCGCGGCGAACCCCGAGATCGGTGCGGCCACCGGCGTCGAGCGGCTGCCGGACGGCCGGTGGGTCGCCGCGGCCGAGCCCGTCCGGCGCGGCGGCGGATCGGCGGCGGTCGTCCACCCCTCGCGCTGAGCGAGGGCCTGTCGGTGCAGGGCGGTATGTTCGGGGTGGGCAGGCTCCTCGGGGCCCCCACCCCTCGCACGCACCCCTCGTCCGCACCACCCGGGAAGGCCGCCTGCCGTGACCGTCCGCATCGCCACCTGGAACATCAACTCCGTCACCGCCCGGCTGCCCAAGCTCCTGGAGTGGCTGGAGAGCGCCAAGCCCGACGTGCTCTGCCTGCAGGAGCTCAAGTGCGCCGCGGACAACTTCCCGTACGAGGAGGTCAGGGAGCTCGGCTACGAGACGGCGGCCCACGGCACCGGCCGGTGGAACGGCGTCGCCATCCTCTCCAAGCTGGGCCTGGACGACGTCGTCCGCGGCCTCCCCGAGCAGCCCGGCTACCTGGCCGACGACGCCATGCTCCCCGACGTCGAGCCCCGCGCCATCGGGGCGACCTGCGGCCCGGTCAGGGTCTGGTCGGTCTACGTGCCCAACGGCCGCGAGGTCGACCACGCGCACTACCGGTACAAGCTGGAGTGGCTCGAGACCCTGCGCCAGGCCGTGCTGGAGGACGCGGCGGGTGCCCGCCCCTTCGCCGTCCTCGGTGACTTCAACATCGCCCCCACGGACGACGACGTCTTCGACCCCGCCGCCTTCGTCGGGATGACGCACGTCACCCCGGTCGAGCGCGCCGCCCTCGCCGCCCTGCAGGAGTCCGGTCTGCAGGACGTCGTCCCGCGCCCGCTGAAGTACGACCACCCCTACACCTACTGGGACTACCGGCAGCTGGCCTTCCCGAAGAACCGGGGCATGCGGATCGACCTCACCTTCGGCAACAAGCCCTTCGCCGACGCCGTCACGGACAGTTACGTCGACCGTGAGGCCCGGAAGGGCAAGGGCACCTCGGACCACGCGCCCGTGGTGGTGGATCTCGAGCTGTGAGCGGTCACGCAGTGTGACGGCGTGACCCTCGATTGGGCCAGTGGGGTGGCCGCTCGGCGTGGCGCTGCCTAGCGTCGTGGGTAACAGGGTGTAGTTGTTCGAATCGTACGGGCGATGGAGCCCGCGGCTGCGCCCGAGAACCTGGAGGTACGGCATGCGCTCCATGCGTACGGCCGCCACCGCTCTGCTGGGCGCGACCACCCTGCTCGGGGTCACCGCGCCGGCCGCGCTGGCCAAGGATGTCGAACCGGCCTGGGTCAGCCCCGCCGAGGCGGCGCCGGGTAGGACCGTGACCGTCAGCGTCACCTGCGACACCAGCTCGGTCAGGACCATCACTGCCAACTCGCAGGCCTTCTCCACCGGCTCGGCCACCCTCACGGTCGGCCCGGACGGCAAGTACAGCGGCCCGGCCCGGCTCGCCTCGAAGGAGGAGTTCACCGCCAAGGGGCCCACGAAGGCCGCCAAGGACTCCAGCTGGGGCATCGACGGCAGCTGCCCCAACGGCGACACCTTCACCGGGGCCGTGGCCGTCCTGCTGGTCGGCCAGAGCGGCCAAGCCGGCCAGAGCGGGCACACGGCTGAGGCCGGAAAGACCGGCCAGGCCGCCCAGACGCCGCACGGCAGTATGAAGACCGGCCTCGGCGGCTCGGTCGGCACCGGCACGCGCGAGCTCGTCACCGGCGGCGCCCTGGTGGTGGCCGGCATCGGCGGCTTCTGGCTGCTGCGCCGCCGCACCGGAGGCGACGAAGCGCAGCTCTGAACGCCTCGCGTTCCGCTCAGCGCCCCGTGGGTTGCACCGGGGCGCTGAGTCGCGTCACGGGCTCGTCCGCGACGCTGTCCTCCTCCTGGGTCTGGTGGGCCTTCAGGGTGCCGCTGGCCAGCAGGTACTGGGCCACGATGTACGTCGACATGATCCAGAACTCGTGGCCGGGCAGCTCGCGCCAGCCGGCCAGCTGAGTGGCGATCAGGGTGTCCGAGAGCAGGAACAGAGCCCCGCCCAGGCCGGTCCGTCGGCCGAGGCCCGCCGACGTCACGGCCGTCGAGGCGAGCAGCAGGCTGTAGACCGCGACCGGGATCTTCAGGTCGCCGAGGCCCGGCCAGAGCTGACTCACCATCGCCGCCCAGGCCGCCGCGTAGGCCGCGGCCACCACGGCGCTGCGCCGCCGGTCCTCGAGCGCGCCGCGCTTGACGAACATCGTCACGTAGCAGACGTGCGCCGCGGCGAAGGAGCCCATGCCGGCCAGGAAGGCGGTGTCGCCGCCGATCTGCAGCAGCAGGTCGCCGCCTGCGCTGAGCAGCAGCGCGGGGGTCAGCAGTTTGGGGGCCCGCTCGGCGGTGGCCAGGCTGTGCGCGGCCAGCAGCGGCATCAGCGCCGGCTTGGTGGCGTGCTGCAGGGCCGTCGTACCCGTGACGATCGCCCCGAGGTGGGCGGCCGAGGTCGCGGCGAAGGTGGAGAGCAGGCCGCGGGCGGCGCGCAGGCGTCGGGAGATGGTCATGCGGCGTTGCCCTCCGGGCGGTCGGTGGTGCCCGGCTGCCAGCCCGGGCCCTTGGTGAGGTGGCGGACGCGGTCGCGCCAGCTGCCGGCCGCGGCCACGTCCCGGGCGATCGAGGCGTACTCGTGGGTGGCCACCCGCAGCGGGTTGAAGGTGGCCAGATTCTTCGTCAGCCCGTACACCGGCCGGGTGGTCTCCGGGGTGAAGGAGCCGAAGAGGCGGTCGAAGACGATCAGGATGCCACCGAAGTTGCGGTCCAGGTAGCCGCCCTGGGAGGCGTGGTGCACCCGGTGGTGGGACGGGGTGTTGAAGACGTACTCGACGGGCCGGGGCAGCCGGTCGATCCGCTCGGTGTGGATCCAGAACTGGTAGACCAGGTTGGCCGAGGAGCAGAAGGCCAGCGCGGCCGGGTGCACGCCCGCCAGGATCATCGGAACGTAGAAGACCCAGGAGGTGGCGCTGGTCCACGGCTGGCGCAGGGCCGTCGAGAGGTTGTAGTTGCGGCTGGAGTGGTGCACCACGTGGCAGGCCCACAGGATGCGGATCACGTGGTGGCCCCGGTGTGACCAGTAGTAGAAGAAGTCCTGTGCCAGCAGCATCAGCGGGACCGTCCACCACAGCACCGGCACCCGGAGCGGCGTCAGCTCGTACAGGAACGAGTAGATCGCCAGGATCGGGATCTTCCACCCGGCATCGAACAGCAGGCTGCCGAGGCCCATGGTGAGGCTGGTCGCGGTGTCCTTGGCGGTGTAGCCCTGCTCCTCCTCGTCCGGATGGAACCGGTACGAGACGATCTCGAGGACGGTGAGCAGCACAAAGGCCGGTATCGACCACAGCACCACGTTGGGCAGGTTCGGCATGCCCAGGACGATAGGGGACCCCGGGCGGGCTGCGGAAGAGGTTGTTACCGACGCGTAGGCATTCTCCCGGCGGCGCGGGGTGAAATGGCCGGGGACCCGGATGGTGCCACGGCCCGGCTCACCCACCGTCTAGTCTGGTGGGCGACATGGAGCAGCACGAGTACGCGACCGGCCCCGGGGAGGTGCCGGTCGGCGTGACAGGCGGGCGCGGGGCGGGGGCGGGGCAGCTCACCGCCTACGCGTGTGTCGGCGTGCACGGCGCCGACTCCGAGCTGCAGGCCCTGGCGCAGCGGCTCGCCGAGGCCGATCCGGCCGCCGCCCATGACCTCTTCACGGCCGCTTTCGGCCTGTACGGTGCCCGCCACTTCGGCGGGACGGTCGACGCAGGCGGCACGGTCTCCGCCGGGACGAGCTGGTGGCACGGGCCGACCGTGGACCTGCCCGCCCTGCTGCGCTCGCGCGAGGGCCGGCCCGTCCGCGGGCTGCGCCGGGCCCGCCGTACCGCCGTCGGCCTCGGGCCGGGCTCGGCCGCGGGCACTCGGGGCAGGCACCGCAAGCCCGAACGCTCGCCGGGCAGCACCCCGCACGAGATCGCCGTCGAGCGCCGTACGGCCGCCCGGCTGCTGGTCGCCCACCCGCTGGTCACCGCCGCCGGGCCGCACGGCGCAGGCTTCCCGCTGATCCGCCGTCACGCCGACTGGCTGGCGGAACGTTTCCTGACGGTGCTCGGCTACCCCCTCACCATCGGCGACTCGTACGCCAGGCTGCACAAGGCAGGCCTGCCCGGCCGTGGGCTGCCGGGTTTCGGCCCGGCCGGGTACGCGTCCCTGGTGCTCGCCCTGGCGGCGCTGGCCGACGGCCGGGAGGCGGAGCTCGACGAGCCGGGCGTCCGGCAGGTGCTGCAGGACTGGCAGGTGCTGGTGCCAGGTGAGCAGGGCCGGCTGACGGTGGATCGCGAGCTGGCCCGGGCGCTCGGCCCGCTCGCCGCGCCGCCCGCCGCCACCCCGGAACTGTCCGTCCGGCGGCGCCTCGCCGAGACGCCGGTGGTCCTGCTGGACGAGCTCACCGCCCCCGAGCGCAGCCGACTGCTCGACCACCGGCAGGCCGAGGCCGAACTCTTCGCGGACTTCCTGGGCCTGGAGGCCGAGATCAGGGCCGAGGGCATCGCCCTGCTCGACCCCGCCGACGAACTCACCGACCTGGCCCTGCCCGGCGCCGGAACGCTCCCGCAGGCGGCCTTGCTGCTGGTCGAACGGCTGGTCGAGGAGCTGCGCCCGCTTCCCGAGGAGGCGGCGCCCCCGGCGGTGCTGGTGCCTGACGCCCTGATAGACGGTGCGCTGGGCGACATCACCGACGAGTACGGGCTCAAGGCGGGCTGGAGCCGGGACTACCTGGCCGACCTGACGGCCTTCCGCCGGGATGCACTGGACCTGCTCCACCGGATGGATCTGATAGCCCCGGCCGGCCGCGCCTGGCTGCTGCGGGCCCCGGCCGCGCGGTACGCCCCGCGGGCCGAGCTGCACCCCGCCCCCGGCTCCGGGCGCCACTCGCGCCCGGCCCCGCTGATCCCGGCGCCGGGCCGCTCCCGGACGGAGCTGATGGCCTGACCGGCGGGGCTTCGGCGGCTCAGTGAGAGGCCGCGCTCGCCGCGACGGTGTCCTGCCGGACGGTCTCGACCGTGGCGGCGACCCCCAGGCTGCCGAGAGCGACGGAGGCGGCGACGGCGGCGCAGGCGAGGTAGCGGCGGTGCCGCTGGGGGAGCGGGAAGCGGTTCGGGAGCGGGGCCTGCGCGGCCGGGGTCGGTTGAGCGTTCATGTCAGAGAGCATTCCAGGGTGGTGTTAAACGGTGACTACGCGTGGGTGAAGTCTGGGCGGGGGCTCGGCATCGGGACATCTGCGCAGGTGGTGGCAGGCGCACGCGGCCGGAGCAGGCGGGGGACGCAGGCCGCGAGCAGCTGCTGCGCCATGCCGTAGAAGAAGATCGGCAGCAACACGGCCGGGTGCCCGCTGAACTGGCTCCCCGCCAGGGCTGCCGCCGCACTGGTGTTGTTCATACCGGTGGCCAGCGTCAGGGTGGCCGTCTCGCTCTGCCCGGTACGGGCCTGGCGGGCCGTCAGCCAGCCGGCCGCGAACGGTGCCGCGCAGACCGCTGCGCCGGCCGTCAGGGCGAGCCCGACCAGCCGGGGTTCGGGCCGCTGGGCGATCTCGCCGAAGACCCCGGCGGCGTTGAGGTAGGTCAGCCCGAGCGCGTTGAGCAGGCCGAGCAGCCGTAGCCAGGGCAGGACGGCGGCGCGCGCCCGGCCGCCCGCGAGCCGCCGGGTGAGGCGGCGGGCGCCCAGCCCGGCGAGCAGGGGCGCCGCCACCCAGAACGCCATGAAGCCACTGGTGGCGTCGGCCCGGGCGAGTCCGTCGAGCACCTCGCGCGGTCCGCCGCTCTCGGGCTCCTCGGCCAGTACCAGGCCCAGCGGTACGGTCAGCGGGCTGAGCAGCGTCGTGGCGAGCACCAGCCCGAGGCCGAGCGGTGCGTCCGCGTGGGCCTTTGCGCCCCAGGTCTGGGCGGCCCCGGCCACCGGCATGGTGGCGGTCAGCGAGAGACCGACCACCAGCCAGAGCGCCTCCCGCTGGTCCGGCCAGCAGCCGGCCGCCCGCTCGGCGCCGAGCAGCACGACCATCCGCAGCACCAGTGCCACCGCGAGCCCGGCCAGCAGCAGTCCGGGTCGCAGCAGGGCCCGGGCCACGTCCGCCGCGCGGACCTCGAAGCCGCCGATGAACATCGCCGCGAGCAGCATCAGCATCGGCGGGGTCACCCCGGGCACCGGGTGGCAGTGCCGTACCAGCGCTCCGGGGCCGGGCAGCGCACAGCCGAGTGCGCACACCAGCAGGGTGGCCACGGCCAGGTGCGCCCTGACCGTCCGGTCCGTGGCGTCGGCGGCGTACTCGACGGCGGTCGTCGGGCACCACGGACGCGCTGAGCGCAGCGGGCAGGACGCTCGTAAGGACATCGGTGCGGGCCTTCTCGACTGGTCAGACGGGTGGTGCGTCCGCCAGCATGCCACTGATCTGACTGTCTGTAATGCATGGTTGCGTTCGGTGACGTCGCCGGGCCGAGGTGCAGCAGGGGCGCTTCGGCCAGGCCGTGCAAGGGCAGTCGTCGTGTCCGAACGGTCAGTCGGCACCTGGCCGGTTTCACCCGGACGGGGGATGGCGAGGCCTCCGGGCACTGGACGCAGCGGGTCACAACAGGGGCGCGGGGAACTGCGCGAAGCGGGAGGCTGGGGGCCGTTGCCTTCCGATCTCGCGCAGTTCCCCGCACCCCCTGAGGTGACCCGATTGCCTAATGGCGGAGCCCTACGCGGCCTCGTACGGCGTCAGCACCAGCCGCACCACGTCCTCCAGGCGCCGCCGGGCGTCGTCCAGCGTCGTGCGGCCGGTGACCCAGGCCGTCAACTCGCCCTGCCAGGCGTGGCCGACGATGTGCCGCACCAGGTCACCGGCGGCGGGCGGGACCTGCGCCATCACGG
This sequence comes from Kitasatospora atroaurantiaca, assembly GCF_007828955.1. Classification (NCBI taxonomy): domain Bacteria; kingdom Bacillati; phylum Actinomycetota; class Actinomycetes; order Kitasatosporales; family Streptomycetaceae; genus Kitasatospora; species Kitasatospora atroaurantiaca. Next base: position 6,425,435 of record NZ_VIVR01000001.1, read on the forward strand.
CGTTCAGCGCAGCGCTGTCGGCCCGGGCCATGCCCTGCAGGGCTTCGCTGGCGAAAGGGTCGGTGGACGCCGCGACCGCCACCCGCAGCCTGGCCAGCTGCGGCTGCCGCTGGTAGGCCCGCATCCCGTGCCGCACGAACCGGACCACCCGGTCCGTCGGGAGCATCCCGGCCCGCGGACTGCGCAACTCCGCCACCAGGTCGGCGAGCAGCAGCCGGTGCCAGTCGGCGATCGCCGCGGCCAGCAGGTGGTCCTTGGAGGAGAAGTACCGGTACGCCGTCCCGAGTGCGACCCCCGAGCGCTCGCAGACCTGTCTCATCTGCAGTCTCTCGACACCGATTTCGTTCACCAGCGCGAGGGCGGCCGCGATCAGGTTCCCGCGGCGTTCGAGCTGACGGGGCGACATCGCCTCGACCGGCCTTGGTGACAAATCAACCCTGGTCGTCACCCGCACCATGATACGTGGCGGCCACCCGCGAGCGAACGGTGCCTGAGCAGGGGGCCCGTGGCTACTGGTCCCCGTGGGAGTCCGGGTTGAGCAGGGTGTTGGCGGTCAGCGCGGCGGACACCGCCAGCGAGCGGAGCGGTTCGGGCAGCGGGCGGAAGAACTCCACGTAGTAGTGGTCGCTGCCGCCGAGCACACTGAGCGTCAGCCCCAGCCCGTCGCGGGCGATCCGGCCAACTTCGGCGCCCGTGTGGTCGGTGATCTTGAAGGTGAAGGCGTACCAGCCCTCGGCCGTGAGATGGCCGACCGGGTAGCCGCCCGCGACCAGGTCGAAGCTGATGTGGCCGATCACCTGCTGCTGGATGATCTCGCCGACCGGCGTCCCGTCCGGCCGGGCCACCGTGACCTTGGCCTTGACCACCTTCGTCCCTCGGCTGAGCACCAGGAAGGGCACCCCGGCGGCGTCCCGGATCTCGAACTGGCGGGACAGGAACTTGTCCATCTGGCTCATGAACCGCAGCGCCTTGCGGGCGCCGTTCTGCCCGGTCTCCGCGACGGTGCCGACGGTGACGCCGTTGCGGTCGAGGATGTCGTAGGTGGTGGAGATGTCCACCCACTTGAAGTTCTGGTCGACCGCAAGTGCCTGGGCGGACAGCAGCGCCTCGGGGCCGCAGCCGACCGGCTGGGGGTACTGCGGCTGCTGGGCCTGCTGACCCTGGGGGTACTGCGGCTGCTGGGCCTGCTGACCCTGGGGGTACTGCGGCTGCTGCGCGTGCTGGTACTGGGGCTGAGCCGGCACGGGCGCGGGCACGGGCGCCTGCGGCACCGGAACGGCGGCCTGGGGCGCCGGCACGGGCGCCGGCTGCGAGTGCTCCGTCCAGCGCGCGCCGTCCCACCAGCGCAGGACGGGTGCACCGTAGGGGTCCTGGTACCAGCCTGGAACTGCCGTCTGCGTCACGGCACGAGCCTACCCGCGCTCCGTCCGCCGCCGTTCCCTGACCAGGGTCTCCTGCACCGCCGAGGCGACCAACTCGCCTTCCTGGTTGTAGAACTCACCGAGTGCCAGCCCTCGCCCGTCGGCGGCGGACGGGCTCCGCTGCGCGAAGAGCAGCCACTCGTCGGCGCGGAACGGCCGGTGGAACCACATGGCGTGGTCGAGCGAGGCCAGGATGATCCGGGGCGGTTCGGTGCGCTGGATCCGGTGCGGCTGCAGGTGCAGCGCGGTGGTCGAGGCCAGCGTCAGGTCGGAGAGGTACGTCAGCGCGCAGACCTGCAGCAGCGGGTCGTCCTGGGGCAGCGGGGTGCCGGTCCGCAGCCAGACGAACTGCTGGGGGACGCCGGGGAGTTCCGGTGGCATGCCGGGGGAGTCGGCCGGTATGAAGCGCATGTCGAGGGTGCGGAAACCGGCCGCGCGCTCGTAGTCCTCCGGGTCGCTCTGCTCCCAGACGGGGAACGGGTCCGGCAGTTCCTCCGGTCCGGGCACCGGCGGCATGGTGCGCTGGCGCGCGCTGGACTCCTCGGGCCGCTTGAACGAGGCGGAGAGCGTGAAGATGGCCTCGTCCCGCTGAACCGCCGTCACCCGCCGGGTGGCGTAGGACGCGCCGTCGCGGACGCGGTCCACCTCGTACGTGATCGGGCGCTGCGGATCACCCGGACGGAGGAAGTACCCGTGCAGCGAGTGCACCAGGCGGCCCGGGGCCAGGGTCCGCCCGGCCGCGGTGAGTGCCTGCGCGGCGACCTGTCCGCCGAACGCGCGCATCGGCGCCCCGGCGTGGCACCGGCCACGGAACAGGTTCTCGTCCAGCTCCTCGATCCGGAGCAGGTCGATGAACGAGCCGACGATCGCTTCGCCCGGTGCTTCCTGTCTGTTCACGTGCACATAGTGACAGATGGTGCGCGATCAACGGTGTGAGCTGGGTTACTCTCACCGTTCCTTTTCGGGTGGAACAAGTTTCAGTAATCCGAGCTGTCAGTGCGGCCCCCTAGCGTCCTCGCCATGACGCAAGCCGTGCAGACGTACGCCTATCTCCGCTCGTCGGCCGTGCACGAGAGCACCGCCGGCCGCAGCCTCGCCCTGGAGACCTCCGGCGGCGCCACCCCGTCCGGGGCGGTCGCCAACCCGCGCTTCTTCAGCGTCGGGCGGCCGCCGACACGGGCGCGTACGGCACGGTCTGGTCGGTGCTGGCGGGCGCCCTGCCAGGGCTGCTGACCGGCGAGCCGGTGCGCGGCGGCGCCGACCTGCTGGCGGTGGCCGCGGACTGCGCGCGGCGCAGCTCGGCCCGGGGCGCGATCGCCGAGGTGGCGGAGGTGGCCGGGCGCGGCACGGCGAGCCGGCTGGTCAAGGAGGCCAAGGCCCTGCGGGAGGTCCTGGCGGGCGCGTGAGGGGGGCGGTGCCGGGGGGTCTTAGGGTGGGCGGGTCCCGTGCCCGCACTCCCCGCCCGGAGCCCCCGTGCTGCACCTGCGTCTGATCGTCCCCACCGACCTCCGCGACACGGTGATGAACTGCCTCGACGACTGTGTGGGAGTCACCCATGTGATCCTGCTGCCGGATTCGGCCGTCCGGCCCGCCGGCGACGTGGTGCTCTGCGACGTGGCACGGGAGGCGGCCGACGAGGTGCTCGGGGTACTCCGGGGGCTCGGCCTGGCCGAACGGGGCGCGATCGGGGTCGAGGAGGTCGAGCTGACCATCTCGAAGGCCGCCGACGAGGCCGAGCGGCTGGCGCCCGGCGAGGGCGCCGACGCCCTGGTCTGGGAGGCGGTCTCCGAGATCACCCACGAGGAGTCCACCCTCACCGCCGTCTACCTGGCCTTCCTCACCGTCGCCACCATGCTGGCGGCCTGCGGCGCCGTCCTGGACAGCGCGATCCTGATCGTCGGCGCGATGGCGGTCGGGCCGGAGTTCGGGCCGCTCGCGGGGCTCTGCGTGGCCGTCGTGCAGCGCAGGGCCAGGCCCGCCCTGCGGTCGCTGAACGCGCTGGTGGCGGGATTCGCGGTGGCGATGCTGCTCACCGTCGGGTTCTCGCTGCTGATGGACGCGCTGGGCCTGTTCAGCCAGTTCAAGTTCGACTCCGCGCGCCCGAACACCGCGTTCATCTGGCAGCCCGACGCGATGTCCTTCGTGGTGGCCTTCCTGGCCGGAATCGCCGGTCTGCTCTCGCTCACCTCGTCCAAGGCGGGCGCGCTCGTGGGCGTGGCGATCTCGGTGACCACCGTGCCGGCCGCCGCCAACGCGGCGGTGGCCCTCGGCTACGGCGACTTCCACCAGGCCTGGGGCTCGGCGGTCCAGCTGGCGCTCAACCTGGCCGGCATCGTCCTCGCGGGCGTCCTGACCCTGCTGGTGCAGCAGGGCGCATGGCGCCTCGTCCTCGGCCGGCGTTGAGCTCCCCCACGTGAGGGGCTCAGCGCCTGCCGGGTTCAGACCGTCACGCCGTCGTCCTCCACGCGGCGCTCGTCCGTGGGGACGGCGAGGCCGTCGGGTACGAGAAGTTCGGCGCCCTTGGGCATCGCCGCGACCGCCCGCCACCACAGCTGGAGCGCGGGCGGATCGGCGGGCTCGAAGGGCTTGCCGGGCTGCGGTACGGCCAGCTCGGCGCCGAGCGCCTGGGTGGCCGCGACCGTCCGCTCGGCGGGCTCCTCCCAGGGGTGCGGGGCGAGGTTGAAGGTGCACCAGTGGATGGGCAGCAGCAGCTGTCCGCCGAGGTCGAGGTGGGCGCGGACCCCTTCCTCGGGCGTCATGTGGACCTCGGGCCAGAAGTCGCTGTAGGCACCGATCTGCATCATCGTCGCGTCGAAGGGCCCCAGCCGCCGTCCGATCTCGGCGAAGCCGGGGAAGTAGCCGGTGTCCCCGCTGTGGAAGACCCGGTGCTCGGCGCCGGCCACCACCCAGGAGGCCCAAAGGAAGTGCGTGCTGGTGCGCGGGCCCCGGCTGCAGTAGTGGCGGGCGGGCGTGGCGGTCAGGGTGAGCCCGGCGACCTCGGCCGACTCCCACCAGTCCAGCTCGACGATCCGCTCGACCGGCACTCCCCAGTGCTCGAGGTGGGCACCGACGCCCAGTGGCACGGCGAACACCGCACCCGAACCGGTCAGCGCCCGCACGGTGCCCATGTCCAGGTGGTCGTAGTGGTCGTGCGAGATGACCACCACGTCCACCGGGCCCACGTCGGCGAGGGGGATCGGCACCGGGTGCAGCCGCTTGGGCCCGGTCCAGCCGAACGGTGAGCAGCGCTCGCCCCAGACCGGGTCGAAAAGCACCCGGCGCCCGTCCAGCTCGGCGAGCACCGTGGCATGGCCCAGCCAGGTGAGTCGCAGCCCGGACGCGGGCGGCTCGGCCAGCTCCACCGCCGCCGTCCGGTGCAGCGGGACGGCGGCGGTGGGGAGCCGGCGCTGACGGTTGGCGGTCAGCTGGGTCCGGGTGATCTCCAGCGGGGAACGCTCGTAGACCAGCCTGCGGGTCGGGACGGGGTTCTGGAACGCGCCGTCCGCGAAGTTCGGCGAGCTCAGGATGCGGGCCAGCCGCTCGCCCTTGGGCTCGGCGCCGAAGGCGTCCGTGCGGACCCGGTGCCACGTGCTGCGCCGCAGGTCGCGGATCGGGCCCGCACCGGTGCTGAACTGGCTGGTGAGAGTGGCGACCCGGGAGATCCAGGGGACGGGGCTGGGCACGGCACCTCCATGGTCGAGACTGTCCGTACGGCGGCGGTCGCCGCGTCCGACGGGCCACTCCTGCCCAGCGAGCGCGGTGTGTGAACACCGGTACCCGGAGACACGGGTACACAACGACTCGTACGGCCGCGTCAGGTGCCCGCTGCGGTACGACAACCATCTGAACGGACCCTACCGTTCCGGGGGCGCCCGGACCCGGTGGAACGGGGCACGGCGCGCCGTTCGGCCTACACGGTGCCGGGGGCCGAGTGAGGGCGTGTCAGGCGGTTGGTGGGGCCGTCCGTGGGGCGGTCGCCCCGTCAGGCGGCGTAGAAGCGGGTGATGGTCTCCGCGACACAGTGCGGCTTGGCGCTGGTCTCGCTGCTGATCGTGTACCGGACCAGGGCCTGCACGCCGCCCGGGACCTCGCCCACCGAGACCAGCTCGGCGGTCGCGCGAACGGCCGTGCCGACCGGCACCGGCGCCGGGAAGCGGACCTTCTCGGAGCCGTAGTTGAGGGCCATCCGGATGCCCTCCACGCTGTAGCACTCCTTCGCCAGGACGGGAATCAGCGAGAGCGTGAGGTAGCCGTGCGCGATGGTGGTGCCGAAGGGGCTGTCCTTGGCGCGCTCCGGGTCCACGTGGATCCACTGGTGGTCGCCGGTGGCCTCGGCGAACAGGTTCACCCGCTGCTGGTCGATGGTGTGCCACTCGCTGGTGCCGAGCTCCGTGCCGACGGCGGCGGTCAGGTCGGCGAGCGAGGCGAAGGTCGTCACAACGTGCTCCTGTGGGGGTGCTCCTGACTGGACTCCGGGAGAGTATGCCTACCGGGCGGTCACATGTCAGCGGGGTGCCCGGTCAGGGTGCCTGGGCCGTCCTGGCGTTGGGCAGGCGGGTGGGCAGCAGCCGTCGGCCGGTGACGAGCTCAGGGGTGATCAGCACGAAGAGCTGTTCCCGGTCGGACACCCACGGGCGCGGCCCGGTGCGCAGCAGCCGCTCGTGCAGGTCGGGGTCGCGGACCACCTCGGCCCGGCCGTGCACCAGGACGCTCCAGCCGGTCCGGGTGGCCGGGTCGAGCTCGTCCGCCTGGAAGGCGGCCACCGTGCCGTCCAGGGCCCGGGTCACGCCGCTCCCGTCGCTCCTTGCGCGCAGGGCCAGCACCAGCCGTCCGTCGGACGCGACCTCGAAGGCCACCGGCAGCACGGCCGGCAGGGCGTGCTCGACGTACACCACGCGGCCGACGGGCACGGAGCCGAGCAGGCTCAGGCACTGGGCCTCGCTCAGGGTCTCCACCCGGTCCTCAGGGTCCATGCGCTCGTCACGGTCCATGCCTCCGATGCTGCCGCGCCGGGCCGGACGTCAACAGGGCCCATGGTCCCTGAGCTGGGCGGATCCGCGGCGCCGCACGGCAGCGGTAGCTTGTCCGGCGTACGGGGCACACCGACCCTGTGACGGCTAGGGAGGGGGCGGTGCGGATGAGCGGCGGCATCGAGCTGGTGGTGATCGGTGCGGACGGCGGGCCCGAGCGCAGCCACGCCGGGTCCGCCCGGGCGGCGGACGGCGCACGGTTGCTCGCCGAGACGCTGCCGGGCCGGTGCTTCGACGCGGGCACCCAGGGCTGCCGGGTCACCCTCGTGCCGCCGGACGCGGACGCCAACGCCATGCTCACCGCGCTGCGCGCAGCGGCCCAGCGGCCGGCCCGCTGGCTGGTGGTCTGCCTGCTCGGCCAGCTCGCGGTCGACCCTCGCGGCCGCCGGCTGGCGCTCGTGACGGGCGGGAGCACCCCCGACAACGCGTACCGGCGCGGGCTGGCCTGGGACTGGGTGGTCAGCACGATGGTGCACGGGGACCAGGAGGAGACGCTTCTGGTGGTGGACGCAGTGGCCGACCGGGACGGGTGGGCGGCCCTGGAGCGGGGTGGTGAGGACGGGGTGGGGGAGCTGCTGGCGCACTCGCGGGTGCCGCTGTGGGGCCGGGTGGGCCGGTACGCGAGCGGCAGACGGGGGCGGGACGCCGTCCTGCCGGGCGGTGAGGGCTCGTTCAGCTGGGCGCTGGGGCGGGTGCTGGAGCACGGGGTGCCGGGGGCGCCCGCCGCCGTCGGACCGCTGGAGCTGCAGCCGGCCGTGGAGGCGGAGCTGACGTGGGGTGAGCTCGCCTCGGGTGCGGGCGGGGCCCGGCTGCTCGTCCCGGGGGAGAACGGACGGTTGCTGATGCGGAATCGGGCCTCGGTGCGGGGTGCATTGGCCGGATTGTCGCTTTCTGAAGAACTGTTGGCTGTTCTGTGGCGCGAAAGTGCCCCAACGGATCCACCTTCCGCGTAAGGTCAGGGGGCCCGAGGTGTTGCCGGGATGGGGCGGGTTGGCGAAGAATCGATGCCCCGGAGCAGCACTGCGGGACGGCGGATTTCTTCTGCGACCACGGCCACGGACGGGGTCGGTCGCGACGAGGTGGGGCGATGCGGCAGCGCGGAATTGTGTTGCGCCCTGGGGCGGTTGGGGCTGGTGGGTTGGTTCTGCTGGTGCTGATGACCGCGTGCAGCGGCGGTGGTTCGGCCGGTTCCACCGATCGTCTTGCGACGCCTGAGCCTGGTGTTGCCAGTGTGGCTCCGGTAACTCCTTCGGGTGGTTCGGGTACGGGTGCGATCGCCCCGACGGAGGGCCCGGAAGGGGCCGTCGGCCGGGTGGCACTGAGGGCGTATCAGAGCTGGTGGGATGCGAAGATCAAGGCCTTCGCCGACGCGGACTCCGATGGAAGTCAGCTGAGTGCGTACTCCAGCGGTCAGGCGCTCAGTGACTCCCTGGCGAGCCTTCATCAGCTGCACGAGGCCAAACTGGTGATGGTCGGAACGCCGCGAACTTCTGCTGTGGTGAAGAAACTTGATCTGAAAGCAAATCCGCAGACGGCAGAGATCGAGGACTGCCTGGACGTGTCCGAATGGCATCAGGCCGATGCTGTCACGCAGGTTGTCAAGGATCCGCCGCAGCGGCTGTCTCGCTATCTGTCGACGACCAGACTCCGAAAAGCCGGTGTCGGCTGGATCATTGTGGAAGTCACTCGTGAGGTGGGGCAGACATGCTGAAGTCCGTCTGGCGCTTGCTGATTGCCGCAGTCATGCTCCTCGGTCTGACAGTTGCCCTGAATCCGTCGGCGGTTGCCGACCCGAGCGGTGGGCCGGGCGGCGGAGTCACGCCGTGCAAGAACCTCTACATTTGCGTCATTGTCACCGAGCCCGGTGGCACCCCCAGCCCCGGGAGCACCAACCCCGGGGGATCCGGCGGTGATGACGGTGGCGTCCAGATGTGCAGCTGGAACGGCCAGCAGTGGCCCTGCTGGGACGACAGCCTCGGCTGGTTCAACGCCTCGGACGGCTGCTACTACCACCGCTCCGAGCCGCAGCCCCCGGCCGACGACCCCGCCTGGGACGGTCACGACCCGTCGTCCGGCGCCGTGTACGAGGTCAACTGCCGTGGTGTCGGCGGTCAGTTGACCCCGAAGCCGCCGATGTTCTTCGCCCAGCCGCCCGGCGGCGCGCCCCCGCCGGACCGGCCGGTCGACCTCGGCTGGCGAGCCATCCGGAAGATCCAGCTTGCCGCGCCGCAGCTGCGCACCGCGCCGACCGGCACCGCCGTGGTCGGCCTCCCGGTCTGGCTCTGGTACGACCGCACGCCTGCCACGGTCGGCCCGCTGAGCGCCACCGCACCGGGGCGGACGCTCAGTGTCACGGCCACCGCGACGCTGGTGAACGTGCACTGGGACACCGGCGTGGGCGCCGGCGTGGACTGCACGACCCCCGGGACCGCGTACCGGCCCGAGGCGGGCAGCAGCCGCTCGCCGGACTGCGGCTACGTCTACGACACCAGCTCGGCCCAGCAGAAGGACGGCCAGTTCTTCCTGACGGCGACGCTCACCTGGCGGGTCACGGCCGTACGGAGCGACACCGGTGCCCAGGTGCTCGGCTTCGACTACCAGGTGGCCAGTGACACGCTGCCGCTGAGGGTCGGCGAGGTCCAGGTCCTCAACTGACCGTCAGCCCCCCCGCAACCGCAGACCGAGCAGAACGAAAGGCCGAAGCCCGGTGGAGAACCGAACCTTCCCGTCGCCGAGCCCCGGCACCGCCACCCTCGTCCCCGAGCAGGCCCGAGTGGCGCCGCGCACGCCGCCGCGGACGCTGCGCGCCCGCCGTCGAAGGCCCGCCGTACTGGCGATGGCGGTGGCGCTGATCGCGGCCGGCGGGCTCGGCGGCGCCGTGCTCTACAACAGCACCGGGCAGCGGATCGCCGTGCTGGCCCTGGCCCGTGACGTACCGATGGGGCAGACGCTGACCGCCGACGACCTGGTCGTGGCGCGGATCGCGGGGGACCCGGCGCTGCGCCCGCTGGACGCCAAGGACCGGGCCCGCACCATCGGCCTGCGCGCCACCACCGACCTGCGCCGCGGGGCACTGCTGCTCAAGGCCGACGTGACCGCCGACCCGGCCCTCCAGCCCGGCCAGCAGGTCGTCGGCGTCGCCGCCAAGCGCTCCCAACTCCCCGCCGCCCGGCTGCAGCAGGGGCTGCGGGTGCTGGTGGTCTCCACGCCCGAGGCACCGTCCGGCCAGGCCGCCGGCACCGTCCGTACGCCCGAGACGCTGGCCGCCACCGTCGTCACGGTGGGCAAGGTCGACACCGACGGCAGCCAGGTGGTCGACGTCGCCGTCCCGGCCGCCGACGGTCCACGGCTGGCCGCCTGGGTCGCCACCGGGAAGTTCCAGGTCATCCTGGCGCCGCGCCCCGAGGCGGCCGCCTCGCCGAGCGCCTCGGCCGGGGGTGGCGCCTGATGGCGGTCATCGCCGTCGTCGGCGGCCCCGGCGCCCCCGGCGCCACCACCACGGCCCTCGCCCTGCTGCTGGCCTGGCCGCTGCAGCCGGGCCGCAAGATCCTGCTGGTCGAGTGCGACCCGGACGGCGGGGCCGTCCTGGCCGGCGCGCTCGAAGGCCGCGTCGAGGCGGTGTACGGGCTGCGCAACCTGGCCGTCGCCGACCGACGGGGGCTGCTCGCCCAGACCCTCTGGGAGCAGCTGATCGACCTCTCCCCGGCCGGCGACGGCGAGCGGCTGCTGCTGCCCGGCCTGACCGACCCGACCCAGGCGCCCGGGCTCGCGTACACCTGGGAGCCGCTGATGGAGACCCTGCACGCCCTCGAACCGCAGGGCTACGACGTGATCCTCGACCTCGGCCGCTCCGGAGCCACCGGCGCCGGCGCCGTGCTGGCCCGGCGGGCCGACGTGGTCGCGGTCGCGCTGCGCAGCACCCTGCGCGGACTGAGCGCCGCCCGGCCCCGGCTGGCCGCGCTGCGCGAGGACCTGGACACGGCGGGCACCGGCTCGGACGCGCTGGGGCTGCTGCTGATCGCCGAGGGACCGTACCCGGCGACGGAGGTGTCCCAGCAGTTCGGGGTCCCGCCGCTCGGCCTGCTCCCGTACGCACCGCGCACGGCGCGGGTGCTCTCGGACGGTGGGGACACCACGGACCGCCGGTTCATCCGCTCGGAGCTGATGCGCACCACACGGACGGCGGCGGACCAGATCCAGCTGCTGATCCGGCGCCGCCGCCAGCGCCTGGCCCCGGCCGTCCCGCCGCCGGCCCCGATACCTGTGCAGCAACTCGGCCCGGTGACCCCGCAGTCGCACCCGCTGGCCTACCCGCAGTACCCCCAGCACCCCCAGCACCCCCACTACCCGCAGGACCCCTCGACGCAGCCGTACGCGCCGCCCCAGCCGCAGCCGGGACCCGTGCCGCAGCCGTACGTCCCCCAGCCGCCCGCGCCCGCGCCGTTCCCGGCCCCGCCGCAGCAGCAGGTCGCCTACGGGGAGGTGCTCCGTGCGCGGTAGCCCCCTGCACCAGGGCCCGGGCCCGATGGCCGACCCGGCGGCACTGCCCTGGCCCACCGCTCAGCCCGTCCCTCCACCGATGGCGAACGGCCAGTTCACCCCCGGGCCGGTCCACGCGGTGCCCGCACTGCAGCCGGTCGCCCTCAAGCCGGTCATCGACCAGCAGGTCGCCCGGGAGCTCAAGCGCCAGGTGGCGGCCGAACTCCACCAGCAGCTCTCCCGGTTGGCCGACGGCTCCGGCCTGGAGGCCGACCGCGCGACCCGCCGCCAGCGCGGCCGCGCGCTGATCGAGGAGGCCGTGGCCCGCTGGTCCGACGCGTACGCCCAGACCCACGGCATCCCGCCCACCCGCGAGCAGGACCGCGCGCTCGCCGAGGCCGTCTACGACCTGCTGTTCCGGGCCGGCCGCCTGCAGCCCTACCTGGACGACCCGGAGACCGAGAACATCCTGATCAACGGCTGTGACGACGTCTGGATCTCCCGCGTCAACCAACCGCTGCGCCAGGTACCGCCGGTGGCCGACAGCGACGAGGAACTCGTCGAGCTGCTGCAGGACCTGGCCCGCCAGCACGGCGGCGGCGAGCGCAGCCTCTCCACCGCCAGCCCGACGCTCGCGCTGCGCCTGGAGGGTGGCATGCGCCTTCAGGCGCTCACCGAGGTCACCCCCCGCCCGTACGTGGCGATCCGCCGCCACCGGGTCGCTTCGGCGACGCTCTCGGACCTGGTCGCGCTCGGCACGGTGGACTCGACCCTGGCCGCCTTCCTGGCCTCGGCGATCCGGGCCAGGAAGAACGTGATGATCACCGGGACCCAGGGCGTCGGCAAGACCAGCCTGCTGCGCGCGATGGCCGCCGAGATCCCGCCGAACGAGCGGATCGGCACCCTGGAGTCCGAGTTCGAGCTCTGGCTGCACACCCTCGGCCATCTGAAGCAGGTCGTCCCGATGGAGGCCCGCGAGGGCAACGGCGAGCGCGTCGACGGCAGGGTGGCAGGCGAGTTGACGATCGGCGAGCTCATCCCGGCCGCGCTGCGGATGACCCTCTCCCGGATCATCGTCGGCGAGGTCCGCTCCAGCGAGGTCGTCCCGATGCTGCGGGTGATGACCAACGGCGAGGGCGGCTCGATGTGCACCCTGCACGCCCGGGCGCCGCACATGGTGGTCGACCGCATCGCCGAACTCTGCCTCGAGTACGGCGCCCATATGACCGACAGCCTCGCGTACCGGCTCACCGCCAACGCCGTCGACCTCATCGTGCACGTCGCCATGGTCGACGAGACACAGGTCGGCGGCCGCCGTCACCGCTTCGTCTCCCACGTCCTGGAGGTCACCGGCCTCGGCGAGAGCGGCCGGCCCGCCATGAACACCGTCTTCGGCCCGCGGCCCGATCAGGGCGAGCCCCGGGCCGTCCCGCACACCCCGCCGCACTGCCTCGACGACCTGCGCCGGGCCGGCTTCGATGCCGGGCTGCTCCAGTCCCCGTACGGGAGTTGGGGCGCGCCGCTGGCGCTGCGGATCGGCGGTGGCCGCTGATGCTCCTCTTCGTCCTGTGCGGCCTGCTGGTGGCGGGCGGCGCCGTCGCGCTGGTGGTCGGGCTGATCGGAGGCCGCCCGGCCGAGACCGAGCGCAACCCGCTGGCAGGCCGCGCCCACACCTTCTGGTACGGCGCGCCCGGCACCGCGTCCCCGCAGATCGCCCGACTACGGCGGGTCCAGACCGCGTTGGCGCTCATCGGTGCCCCGCTCGGCTGGCTGTTCACCGGGGTGCCGCTGGTCGCCGCCCTCGTCCCGCTCGCCGTGTTCGGCCTGCCCTGGCTCTTCGACAGCACCCGCTCCGACACCCGCCGGATCGAGCGGCTGGAGGCGCTCGCCGAGTGGACGCAGCGGCTCGCCGACGTCCTGCTGCTCGGCGTCGGTCTCAACCAGGCGATCCTGACCAGCAGGCGCACCGCGCCGCCCGCTCTGGAGAGCGAAGTCGCCGAGCTCGCAGCCAGGTTGCAGTCACGCTGGCGGCCCGAGGACGCGCTCCGCGCCTTCGCCGACGGGCTCGCCGACGCGACCGCCGACAAGGTACTGGCCGCCCTGCTGCTGCGGGCCGGTGACAGCGGCCCCGGTCTGGCCAGGGCACTCGCGGACCTCGCCGAGTCGGTGCGCGAGGAGGTCCGCCAGCGCCGCGCCATCGAGGCCGACCGGGCGAAGCACCGGACGACCATCCGCTGGCTGGTCGGCATCATCCTGTTCGTGATCGTGGCGGGTTCGTTCAACTCGCGCTACACCGCGCCGTACGGCACCTTCGTGGGCCAGGTGGTGCTCGGCGTGCTGGCCGCGGCCTTCGTCCTGGTGATCGCCTGGATGCGCTCGCTGGCGAGCCACACGCCGCTGCCGCGCCTCCTGGAGCCCGACCGCCGGAGCAAGGCCGGGCCGCTGCCGAACGCGCGGCCGGCCGAGGCCGACCCGTCGGTGAAGGGCGAGCCCCCGGTGGGCGACCCGTTGGTCAAGGAGCCTCGATGATCTCCCCGTGGGCCGTGCTGGCCGGTGCCGTCGCGGCCGGCGGCCTGGCCATGCTCGCCGCCGAACTCCGGCCCTCCCCACCCGACCTGGGCCAGGCGCTCGACCGCCTGCACCGCAACCCGGCGGACCGGCCCGAGGACGGCGAGTCCCGGCTGCCCTGGTACGACCGGCTCGGCGCAGGCTCGCTGAGCCTGCCCGGCGCCCGGATCCCGCACCAGCAGCTGGCGTTGATCGGCCGCACCCCGGCCCGCTTCATGGCGCACAAACTGCTCTTCGCACTGGTCGGCCTGCTGCTGCCGGGCTACCTCTCGGCGATGGCCGTGCTCGGCGGCTTCGACCTGCCGGTGGCCGTACCGCTGCTGGCGGGGCCGGCCCTGGCTGCGCTCGGCTGGCTGGTCCCCGACGCGATCGTCAGCGGCGAGGCCAAGGAGGCCAGGACGGAGTACCTGCACGGCGTGGCCGCGTACCTCGAACTGGTCGCCCTGGAACGGGCCGCCGACTGCGGCCCCGCCGAGGCACTGCGCCGCGCGGCGGCCGTCGGCCGGGGCACCGTCTTCCGGCGGATCCGCGACGCCCTGGAGCGGGCCGCGACCGACCGCCTGCCACCCTGGGACGGTCTCGACGCGCTCTCCGCCGAGCTCGGCCTGACGGCCCTTCAGGACGTCGCCGACATCATGCGGATCTCCGGCACCGACGGCGCGGCCGTGTACGACACCCTGCGGGCGAGGGCCAAGAGCCTGCGCGGCGAGCTCCTCGCGGAGGAGCTCGCCCGGGCCAACACCGACAGCGAGCGGATGGTCGCGCCCGGATCGGCGCTCACCCTCCTGATGACGGTGCTGATCGTCTTCCCCGCGCTGTACCAGATGTTGCATGCCACCTAGCCCCCGCCACCTTCGTCTGGAGACCACACCATGACCCGATCGCGGAACCTGTTCGCGGCCTTGCTCCTGCCCCTGCTGCTGCCGGTCCAGCTCGGCGTGCTCGCCCTCCACCACCGGATGGGCCGGGTCCGAGCCGCCCGCGCGTCCGGCGACCGGGGCGCCATCAGCATCGAACTCGCCCTGGCCATCATCGTGTTGGTCGGAATCGCGGGCACGATCCTCGCGCTGCTCTCGACCTTGGCCAGCAATGTCGAGCAGAAGATCCCGGACGTCCCGACCGCCGCCCAGTGATCCGACTCCCTCGCCCCCTCAGCGCCCCACGCGACTCCGTGCCACCCGGCTCCGTCCTGCGCCGGTGCCGTGACCGGGGCTCGATGACCCTCAGCCTGGCCATCATCTTCCCGGTCGTGCTGTTCATGGTGATGCTCGTGGTGCAGGCCTCCCTGTGGTGGTACGCCAACCAGGCGGCCCTCACCGCGGCCCGCGAGGGCGCCGACGCGGGGCGGATCCAGGGCGGGACACGGGAGGCGGGGGACCGGCGGGCGACCGACTTCCTGCGCCGGCTCGGCAGCCTCGCCGAGCCGGTCGAGGTGAATTCGGGGGACACGGACGACACCACCTTCCGTATGACGATCACCGTCAGGCCGCAGAGTGTGGTGCCGGGCCTGGAGAACCTGACGGTGACCCAGCACGTCAGCGCCCCCCGCGAGAAGTTCGTCCCGCAGGGAGGCAAGCCGTGAAGCGGGGGCCGGACTCCGGAAGCGTCGCGATCGAGGCGGCCATCCTGGCCCCGGTCCTGCTGACCTTCGTACTGATCGCTGTGGTGGCGGGGCGTATCCAGACCACCGGCGGGGTAGTTGATGCGGCAGCGCGTTCCGGCGCCCGCGCCGCCTCGTTGGCGCGCAGCGCGGACGGTGCTCAGCAGGCGGCCGCCGAGGCGGTGCAGGAGGTGTTCAAGGACCGGGGCGTACGGTGCGCGGACGCCGCGGCTTCGCCGGTGGAGTTCGGCACGCTGGAGACACCGACCGGGCCACTCCGGACGGTCACGGTCAAGGTGAGCTGCACGGTGTCGCTGGACTACCTGCTGGTGGCCGGGACGCCGGGCACGAAGACCATGACCAGCACGTTCACCTCGGTGGTCGACCGCTACCGGGGGACCGGGTGAACCACCTGGTGGGGGAGGGGAACTGATGCTACAGCTACGCCGAGGCGTCATGCGGGCGGCGCCGGACGCCGGTGCCGTCTCGACCTTCGTCGCGGTCTCCGCCGCGGGCCTGGTCATCGTCGTCGGGATCGTGCTCGACTGCGGCGGCCGCCTGCGGGCCATCGAGAACACCGACGCCCGCGCCCAGGAAGCCGCCAGGGTGGTCGGCCAGCAACTCGACGAGGCGGCGGTGCTGCGCGGCGACGGGTACGTCGTCCGGCCGGATCCGGTGCTCGCCTCGCAGGCCGCCAACGCCTACCTGGACCGGTACAAGCTGCACGGCGAGGTCTCCTTCAAGGACGACCACACCGTCGTCGTGGACATCAGGACCACCTACGACACCGCGCTGCTGAGCGTGGTCAACCTCACCACCCTCGAGGTGCACGGGCAAGGCACGGCCACCCTGGTGCACGGAGTCACGGAAGCGGAGAACGGCTGATGGCCGCGCCACGAGCCAAGGACCATGCCCGCACCCGCCGGACGGGCTCGCCCGCCCCGGCCGGTCGCCGACCCGTCCCCATGAGGCCGCAGCGCCGCCGGCACACCGCCGGTTCGCTCGCCACCGCGCTGGCCGCCCTGATCGCGCTGGCCGGACTGCTGGTCGGCCTCCCGGCCCTGTTGCTCTACGGGACCGCCGCCGTCGCCGGGATGGACGACACCACCAGTGGCGGCCTGGTCGAGCTGCTCACCAGCCCGGACGACGGGCGGCTGTTCCTCTGGGCGTTGGTCGCGGTCGGCTGGGTGGCCTGGGGCTGCTTCGCGCTCTCCGTACTGCTGGAGATCCCCGCCCAGCTGCGGGGCCGCATCGCGCGCCGCATCCCCGCCTTCGGCTGGAGCCAACGGCTCGCCGCCGGGCTGGTCGGGTCGGTCATCGCCCTGCTGCCGGTAGCGGGTTCTGCCTTCGCAGCCGTACCGGAGAAGGCCCAGGCCGCTGTGGCACCGGCCCAGTTGACCGCGAGCCCGCAGTACGCCGCGCTGCCCGCCGCCCAGGCCGCCCCCGCCCTGGCGCCGGCCGCCGACCAGCGCCCGAGCTACACCGTGCGCGACTCACGGCCGGCCGACAGCCTCTGGTCCATCGCCGATCGCCAACTCGGTGCGGGGGAGCGGTGGGTGGAGATCGCCAAGCTCAACGACGGCCGGGTGATGGAGGATTCTGGCCTGCGCTTCGACGCCGACCGGCCCATCCAGCCGGGCTGGAAGCTGCTGATGCCGTCCGACGCCAAGCCGGACGAGGCCCAGGCCCAGCCGCAGGCCGCCACGCCCGCCGAGCGGCCTGCGGCCGAGAGCCCTTCGACCGGTCGGCACGCGACGGTCACCGTACGCTCGGGGGACACCTTGTCCGCCATCGCGCAGCGGGAGTTGGGGAGCGCGGAGGACTGGCCGGAGCTGTTCGAGGCCAACAAGGGCGTCCAGGCGCCGGACGGCGAGCGGCTGACGGACCCCGACGTGGTGATCCCGGGGATGGTCCTGGCCGTCCCCGGCGCGCCGGCCGCTCCCGCCCCGGCTCCCGCCCCGGCTCCCGCTCCCGTGACCCCTGCTCCGACGACCCCCGCCCCTACGGCCCCTGCCCCTACGACGCCGGCTCCTTCCACACCCGCTCCTTCCACGCCAGCCCCGAGCCAGGGCCCCGTTGCGCCGCCCACCACCAAGGCGCCCTCCACCAAGGCGCCCACCGCCCCCGCTCCGAAGCAGACCCCCGTCAAGGCCTCGACTCCCGCCAAGGCGACCGCGCCGAGCGACGACTACACCGTCGCCCTCGCCGCCTCCACGGTCGGCGTGCTGCTGGCGGCCATGATGATCGGCACGGTGGCCCACCGCCGGGGGGACCAGCAGCGTGCCCGCCGCCCCCGGCACCGCATCGCGCTCCCCGCGCCGCCCGCCGCCGCCTTCGAGGCCGAACTGAAGGTCCGTCAGAACACTGCGGGGCTTGACCTCCTGGACCGTTCCCTGCGTACGCTGGCGCGCAACACCATCCGTACCGGCAAGCGGCTGCCCGCCCTGGTCGCGGTCCGGGTCACCCCCGGCCGTACCGTCGAACTCCACCTGTCCGCGCCCGCCGCCCCGATCGCGCCGTTCCGCGCCGCGCACGCGCCCAACGTGTGGTGGTGCCCGGAGGACTCGTCCGAACTGCTCTCCGTCTCCCAGGCGGCCAAGAGTTCGGCCCCGTACCCGGCACTGGTCACCTTGGGCAGTGCGCCCGACGGCTCGGTGGTGCTCGCCGACCTCGAGACCGTACGGCTGATGCACCTCTCCGGGCACCCGGACGACGCGCATGACGTCCTGCGCACGCTGGCCGTCGAGTTGGCGCACAGCCCGCTCGCGGACCGCCTCAACCTTCATCTGGTCGGGCTCGCCGGGGATCTGCCCATCGCCGGACCGGCCGTCGACCGTGTGCACCGGCACGAGTCGCTGGGCGCCGCCCTGGCCGCCCTCGGCCCGCGCACCGCCAAGGCCAGGGCCACCCTGGTGGCGGCCGAGGCGAACAGCCCCCGGGACGCCCGCAGCCGTGGGCACGCTGACGAGTCCTGGGTGCCGGAGATCGTCCTGTCGGCCGAACCGCCGAGCGGCAACCTGCCCGCCGAGCTCGGACGGCTGCTCGACGGCACCCCGCGCACCTGCCTGGCCGTGATCACCCGGGCGCCCGAGCGCGGCAGCGGCCCGGTGGCCCGGTGGACCCTCCCCAGCACCGGCACCGCCACCATCCCCGGCCTGCACCTCAACGTCCAGCTCCAGCGACTCTCGGAGGAGCAGTACGGCCACGTCGGCGAGCTGCTGCGCACCTCCGTCGACAGCACTCAGTACCCCGCGCCGGACTGGACCCTGGACGGCCCCGGGACCGACCTCGATCCCACCGAACTCCCCTCCCTCGCACCGGTCCTGGCCGCTGTCGGGGCGCCTGCGGTCTCCTTCGAGAAGGCCTCGGACTCGGCCGGCCCGCAGCTGATCGCCCGCGTGATCGGCACCGGCGCCAGCCCCTTCGCGGGCATCAGCCCGGCGGCGACCCCGGCGCCTCGGCCTGCCCGCCACAGTGCCAACGGCCTCGGCCTGCACGCCGGAGTCCCGGACCCCGGGAGCGTTCCCGAGGCCCCTTCACCCGTGCCGCCGCCGCCGGGCGTCCAGCCGGTCGCTCCCGCTGCCCCCACTCCTCCCCCCGCGCCGGCCCCTGCCCCTGAGCCGGTCCCGACCCACGACCCGGCGCCCGCACCCGACGCCGCTGCCCACACCCGCGCGGCCTCCGGCACCACCGCCTCGCCCCGCAGCGACAGCGACGACCTGCTCGCCATCCTGCGCTCACCGGAGGCCCACGCCGCCCGAACCGCGCCCCGGATCCGCCTGCTCGGCCCGGTCGACGTCCTGGGCGCCGCAGGCGCCGCAGACCCGGAGGCCCTGCCCCGGCTCACCGAGCTCGCGGCCTTCCTGGCCCTGCGGCCCGGCGTCGAACACTCCGCCCTCGACCACGCCCTTCACCCCGGGGCCGCCCACCTCGAGCCGTACCCGACCACCGACCACCCCGTGCCACCGCTGCCGGCCAAACTCGCCGAACTGGCCACCTGGTTCGGCAACTCCGCCGACGGCCGCGCCTTCCTGCACACCGATGCCGCGGACGGCTACTCCTTCGCCCCCACCGTCACCTGCGACTGGGACGAGTTCCGCAGCCTCTACCGGCGCGGCATGCGCAGCACCAGCAGCACTGCCGACGCCGCCCTCGCCCACGCTCTCGCCCTGGTCCGCGGCGCGCCGTTCGCCGAGGCCCCGGCAGCCGCGTACGGCTGGGCCGAGCCCGAACGCCAGGACATGCTAGCCGCCATCGTCGACACCGCCCACGAACTCGCCGCCCGCCGCCTCCAGTACGGCGACCACCGCAGCGCCGAGGCCGCCATCTTCCGCGGCCTCGCCGTCGCCCCGGACGTCGAACTCCTCCACCGCGACCTGTTCTACGCCTACGCCTCCGCCGGAGCCCGCGACCAACTCGTCCGCGCCGTCAACCGCCTGGACGCCCTCAGCCGCCGAACCGGCCGCGACCTCGACCCCGACACCGTCGCCCTCCTCCGCGACCTCCTCTCCGGAGCCTGAGCAGGAACGACTGTCGTAGGAACCGCGATTCGGTGAGCAATGTCGGTGGATCATGAGCACTGGTTACGTTCAGTAGCAGAACGCGGCAGAACGACGGTGTCACCAAATCGGCAATGGTCAGCGTCATCGGGTGCTGGGCTGTCAGGGGGTTGCCGACCCGGTGATTGCGGTGAGGGCGCGGTGGAGGGTGGCGTCGCTCGGTGGGCGGTCGCGCCAGCGGGCGCCGATGTGGCCGTCAGGTCGGATGAGCAGCGCACCGTGCGGGCGGAGGCCGCAGAGGTCGGTGTGCTCGTTGGGAAGAGTCTCGATGCGCAGTGGCCATGGTGCTGCGGTGTGTTGCTCCCAGCGGGTGGGGTCCGGGGTGAGCAGGGTGAACCATTCACCGAAGGCGTCGAGCGTGGAGCGGTTGTACCCGAGCCAGAGATGTGGCATGCGATGGCCTGGCTCGGGGGTGGGGACGTAGTCCGTGCCCCTTTCGCCCAGTTCGGGTGGGGTGCCGTTGTCGGTAAGGACGGCGTCAGAGTCGTAGGTGACGCCGAGCACGAGACCGAGCTGGGCGAAATACCGTTCCGACCACGGCAGTTCGATCTGGGCCGCCGTTTTCTCGCCGGTTTGGAGCTGGTCTCGGCGCCGGTTCTGGACTTGGAGCATGAGCTGGGTGTTGGCCACCGCTTGGCGGAGTGTCTGGTGGGCGACGGGTCGCCGTTCCGTCTCGTAGGTTTCCAACAGGCTTGGTTCGGCCCACCCTTGGAGAACGCCCGCCAGTTTCCAGCACAGGTTGTGCACATCGGCGACGCCGGCGTTCATGCCCAGGCCCCCGATGATGGGGACCGCGTGCGCGGCATCGCCGGCCAGCACGATCCGGCCGTGGAGGAAGCGTTCGGCGACGAACGCGTTCATGGCCCAGTGCTGAACCCGCAACACGTCGGCCTGCACGTCGGCGCTGGGACCGAGGGCGCGCGAGACGAGGCCGGGCCAGTCGGCCCGCGCAGCGTCTTCGGGTGTGGGACCGAACCAGGCCCAGCCTCCTTCGGGGTAGAGCGGGGCGAATGATCCGTGCGCGGTGAGGTAGACCCCGGCAGGCTGTTGGGCGCACCAGCGGTTGAGGTCGGCGTCGAACACGACAGTGGTGAAGCCCCCCATCACCCCGGGGCCGGTGGAGTCGACCCCCAGCAGTTGCCGGACGGTGGAGTTCGCGCCGTCGGCAGCGAGTACATAACGGGCATGGACGCGGATCTCGTCACCGCGTTGGTGGTCGACGAGCAAGGCCACGACGCTGTCGGTTTCTTCGGCCAGGTCGATGAGCTCAACCCCGAACCGCACTTGTGTGTCTGCTCCGGCGAGCAGGATGGGTTCCAGCCGATCCTGCGAGGTGACCGCGCCGATCACGGGACTCTCGGGTACCGGCGCGTTGACCCCGACCATCGCCGCTGTGGCGAAGTCGCGGTCGTACAGGGTGTCGCGGAAGCGGATGCGGCCGTACTCCGGTGCGAACGCGCCGGCCGTGATCTCGGCAGCAAGCCCGAGCTGACGATAGATCTCCATCGAGCGCACGTTGACCAGCCGGGACCGTGGAAACGGTGACAGCTCGCCGTGTTTCTCGACCAGCAATACCCTCACGCCCCAGCGTTCCAGTAGCGCCCGGGCGGTGAGCCCGACCGGCCCGCCACCGACGATCAATACGTCCGTCCTGGCGCTGGCTACGGGCATGTCGAGCTCCTCCTGCTCACCTCGGGCCTGTCGGGGCATTCGGTGACTGTGACAGGCAGGCGGTCGGCAACTCGGCCGGGCCGGTGACGCAGCCGCGCTCGACGTTGACCTGAACCGCCATGAGGTCAATCATCCGCACCCTGCGGCCGACCGCAATGTCCGCGCGTCGGCATACACCCGAACGTGCTCAGTCAGGTACACGGCTGGTCAGCCGTCGACCCGGACACGTTGAGTCCGGAGAATGGGGCGCCACCGCAGTCCGCGGTCCGGCAGGCCATGTGCCGGGCTGCTAGTGCTCCTCGCGCAGGACCAGGTCGAGCAGGCCCGGGAAGCAGGCGTCGAACTCCTCGCGCCTGAGCCGGTTGAGGCGCTTGGGGCCCTGATCACGTTGCTCGACCAGGCCTGCGGCGCGCAGCACCGCGAAGTGGTGGCTGAGGGCTGCCTTGCCGACGGGTACGTCGAAGCTGCCGCAGCCGCGCGACCACTCGGCGGCTCCCGCCAACTCGCGGACGAGCTGCAGCCGTACGGGGTCGGCGAGGGCGGCGAGCGCGGTGAGTAGGGGGACGTCCGCGGGGTGGGTGTGCACCGGCGCGGCGCGGTGGCTGCTGCGGTCTGCCATGTCTCCCACGTCTCGATCCCCTTGCCGAGTGTTCGATCTGAATCATACGCTCCGAGTGTTCGCTTTTCTTTGAACACTTGTCGAAGGGTGCCTGCTGCCATGCGTGCGATCGAGTTCCAGGAGTACGGCGGTCCGGAGGTCCTCAAGGTGGTGCAGGCCGAGGCCCCCGAACCGGGCCCCGGCGAGGTGAGCATCGACGTCGCGTACGCCGGCGTGAACTTCGCCGACCTCAAGGCGCGCGCCGAGGGCTACCGGGTCCCGTCGCTGCCCTTCCGTCCGGGCCTGGAGGTCTCCGGACGTGTTCGCGCGGTCGGCGCGGGTGTCGAGGGGATCCGGCCGGGGCAGGAGGTCGCCGCGCTCACGGGAGGCGGCGGGTACGCGGAGGTCGTCGTCACCGCCGCGGCGACCGTCTTCGCACTCCCGGAGGCCGTGAGCCTGCGCACCGGAGCCACGCTGCCGACGGTGCTGCCGACCGCGCACGCCCTGCTGCACGAGGTGGGCCGTCTGCGGGCGGGCGAGACCGTGCTCGTGCAGGGCGCGGCGGGCGCTGTCGGCACGGTCGCAGGCCAGTTGGCGAAGGCGGCGGGTGCGGGCGCCGTGTACGGCGTCGTGTCCGAGGCTGCGAAGGCCGAACACGCACTCAAGTACGGCTACGACGAGGTCTTCGTCGGCCCGGGCTTCGTCGACGACGTGCAGCGTGCCACCGGCGGACGAGGCGTCGACCTCGCCCTGGATCCGGTCGGCGGCGACACGCTCCGCCGCAGCCTGGACGCGCTCGCCGTCTTCGGCCGCCTCGTCTCCTTCGGCAACGCGAGCTCTGCGGAGCCCTGGCAGGTGGGTCAGCCCGAGCTGTACCCGACGGGCCGCTCGGTCTCCGGGTTCTCCATCCTCTCCCTGGCCCAGACGGCGCCCGGCTCACTGCGCGAGCTCGCCGAGCGCGCTTTCCGCAAGGTCGCCGACGGTACGGCCGAACTCCCCGTCACGGCAGAGTTCCCCCTCGCAGACGCAGCAGAGGCACACCGCCTGATCGGCAGCCGCACCAGCACCGGCAAGCTCCTTCTGCGCGTCGGCGCCTAGCACCCGCTCGTAATCCGCTTGCCCGTGAGGTGGCGTGTCGGATAGAACGCGTTACATGCTGCGTGGCGAGAAGATCGGGCTCCGGGCCCGGCACGAGGTGGACGGTCCGATCCTGCACGCCGAGCTCTACGACGACGTCGCCACCCGGTCGCGGGCCGACTCCCGCCCGTGGCGGCCCGTCTCGCCCGGCTCCGCCGCAGCGCCGTACGGGATCCGCGATCCCGCCGACGACGCGGCCTTCTTCTCGGTCGTGGATCTCGCCGACGGCGAACTGGCGGGCGAGGCCCTGCTGTGGGGCATCGACGTGCACAACAGGACGGCCCACCTGGGCATGTCGCTGCGCCCGGCCTTTCGAGGCCGAGGGTTGGGCGCCGATGTCGTCCGCGTCCTCTGTCACTACGGCTTCACGGTCCGCGGCCTGAACCGGCTCCAACTGGAGACGCTCGCCGACAACACCGCCATGATCCGAGCCGCCACCCGTGCCGGCTTCACCCACGAGGGCACCCTCCGCCGCGCGGCCTGGGTCACCGGCGCCTTCGCCGACGAGGTCGTCCTCGGCCTGCTCGCCACCGAGTGGAACGGGAACTGACCGTGCCCGTCCACTCCGGTGAGTACCTGAGGCTGGGCCCGCTGCAGACCCGCATCAAGACCCACCGGCGGTACAGCGAGCACGTCGACGACGTCGAGGCCGCCGTGATGGCCCAACTGTGGCTTCAGCCCCGGGAGTCACTGCTGGACGTCGGGTGCGGCACGGGATCGTTCCTCGCACGGCTGCGTGACTCGGGCCACAGCGGTCCGCTGAGTGGTCTCGACTCCTCACCTGCAGCTTCCCTGGCCTGCGCGGAGATCCGGGGAGTCCGGGCCGTGGTCGGGGATGCGGTGCAACTACCTTTCCCGAATGCCGAGTTCGATGCCGTGACCGCGCGGCACATGCTGTACCACGTCTCCGACGTGCCGGCAGCGCTGCGCGAAACCAGCCGCGTGCTCCGTGCCGGGGGACGGTTCGTCGCCGTCGTGAACCATGCCGACGTGACTCCGCGGATCGCGTCCGTGGTGCGGGAGCAGGCGGCCCGTCACGGCGCGACACCGTCGGTCTCTCCCAATGCGGAGGTGAACTCCGCCTCCCTGCCCGCGCAGATGGCCGAGGTATTCGGTCCTGTGGACGTGGTCGCGCACGACAACAGCCTCGTCTTCGATACGCCGGAACCGGTCGTCGCGTTCGGGCAGGCGTTGATGAACTTCTACGGCGTGGGTGACGACTCACCCGAGCAGGAGGCGGTGGCCGCAGGTATCGAGCAGGCGGTCCGTGCCTGGTTCGCGCGGAACTCCGGCCCCTGGCGCGATCCGAAGGGGTACGTGGTCTGTACGGCTCGCCGCCGTGACTGATCCCAGCCGAAAATCACTCCAGCTCAGGGCCCGGCCGAGTCTACGATCCGGACATGACAGAGCTCAGTTACCCCGCCAAGCCCCGCCCGGGTGACCGGGTTGCCATCCTCTCGCCTGCTTCCGGTCTGCCCGCCGTGTTGCCGCTCCCGCAT
Organism: Kitasatospora atroaurantiaca; assembly: GCF_007828955.1. Lineage (NCBI taxonomy): Bacteria > Bacillati > Actinomycetota > Actinomycetes > Kitasatosporales > Streptomycetaceae > Kitasatospora > Kitasatospora atroaurantiaca. The sequence goes on from NZ_VIVR01000001.1 coordinate 6,449,997, forward strand.
GAACTCGGACTGCGCAGGCTGGTGGAGGAGTTCGGGCTGAAGCCGGTGGAGTACCCGACCACCCGTCAGCTCGGTGCGAGCCCGCAGGCGAGGGCGGCGGACATCCACGCGGCCTTCGCCGACCCTGAGATCAAGGCGGTGATCGCCAGCATCGGCGGCGATGACCAGATCACCGTCCTGCCCTACCTGGACAAGGAGTTGATCCGGGCGAACCCCAAGCCCTTCTTCGGCTTCAGCGACAACACCAACCTGCTGGTGTTCCTGCGCAACCTCGGCATCGTCGGCTACCACGGCGCAAGCGTGATGATCCAGTTCGGCCGGGCCGGCGCCATGCACCCGCTGACGGCCGACTCCGTCCGAGCAGCGCTGTTCACCTCCGGTGAGTACGAGCTGACGCCCTCGCCGGACACCAACGACGTGGAGCGGCGCTGGGAGGACCCGCGCACCTTCGACTCGGAACCCGTGATGGAGCCGGCCGAGGGCTGGACCTGGCACAACCCGGACCGCGTCGTCGAGGGCCCGAGCTGGGGCGGCTGCGTGGAGGTTCTGGCCGGGATGCTGATGGCCGACCGGGAGATCCGGCCCGCGCAGGAGTACGCGGGCGGGGTGCTCTTTCTGGAGACCTCCGAGGAACTCCCGTCGGCGGGGGACGTCTACCGGATCCTGCGGGGCATGGGGGAGCGCGGCCTGCTGCAGCAGTTCCCGGCGCTCCTGATGGGGCGGGCCAGGGCCTGGTCGTTCGAGCGGCCCCTCGGCCCGGAGGAGCGCAGTCGCCACCGCGCAGACCAGCGGGCCGCCGTCCTGCGGGCGCTCGGCGAGTACGCCCCCGCGACCGTCGCGGTCTTCGACGTCGACCTGGGCCACACCGACCCGCAGCTGGTGATCCCGTACGGCGGCCGGATCCGCGTCGACGGCCCGGCGCGCCGGATCACCGTCACATACTGACCGGCGGTCACCGCACCGCCCCGGGCCCGTTCGCACGCCATCGGCTGAGCGGCCGTCAATCGCTCCGCCCGCCGCCCGGGGCTTCGCAGGTCGGTGGCCGGCATGATCGTGCCCCCGGCCTGGATCGGCCGAGGGATCACACCGTATGGTGGCGAGATCGGGCGTGGTGGCGGGCACCACTGGACAGGCGTCGCTCAGGCGGCGGGGCGGGGCGGTGACCGGCGGTGGCTGACGTGACATCGACCTCCGGGAGTGACGGGTGGCCCTCCGTCACCGAGGAGACGACCGAGCTGCCCCCGTTCGACGTCACTGTCACGTTGAGCGATGCGGTGCCGCCGAGCGAGCGCACCGCCGTGCTGCCGCCGATCACCGACTTCGAGGAGACGGTGCCGTCGACCGGCTGGACCGCGACCATTCCGGTGATCAGACCGCAGCAGGCCGCCGTGGCGCCCGCCGCCAATCCGGCCCCGGCTGCGCCCCAGGCTCCGGCCCCGGCTCCGGTTCCGGCAGCGACCCCGGCGCCGCTGGGCGTCGGTGCCGGCCCACGCGGCCGGATCCTCGTGGTCGAGGGCGGTTACGGCGCATCAGGCCGACGCCACTGGGGGCGCAACGGATCGGCCCAGGCGCCCGTACTGTCGGCGATGCTCGCCGCGGTCTCGCCGCAGATCCTGCTCGCCGTGGACTCGGTGGACGCCGTCCACCTGCCCGGCGCCGCCGATCCGCAGAGCGTCCTGGCCCATCTGCGGGCGGCCGCCAGGCACCCCGGGCCGCTGCTCGTCCACCTTGGCGGGCACCTGGTCGCCGACCGGCGCGGTGGGCACCTGTACCTGACGCTGCGTGACTCCAAGGCCGGTACGGTACGTCAGGACGGCCTCCCCTGGCAGGCCATCGCCGCGGAGCTGCGGCACCGCCCGGCGGAGTGGGACACCCTGGTGATCGCCGACCTCAGTGCGGACCAGGCCGCCTGGCCGCAGCTGCAGAGCGCCATCACCCCGCTCGCGGACGGCCTCCCGCTGTGGGCGGTGGTCAGCCCGGACCCGGAGCAGATCGGCACCTTCACGCGCGCCCTGATCGAGGCCCTGCACGGCGGCCGCCCGGGAGCGGAGGCCGTCCTCGCACCCGAACAGCTGCGGCAGCAGGTGCACTCGGTGCTGCGCCCCGACGTGATCATCCTGTCCTCGCACCCCGCCGACCGGCCGATCTTCCGCAACACCGCCCGCCGACTGGGCGAGGGCCCGGCGGAGAACCGTCCGTACGAGGGCCCGCGGCCCTCCGCCGTTCTGCCGAAGCCGCAGGGACGGGCGGCACAGCCGCGCCCGGCCTCGGCGAACCCGGTGATCCTCGCCAAGGCCCCGGCCCCGGCCCCAACCCCGGCCCCGGTTGCGCCACCCCGCCGTGGGGTGACGCTGCTCAAGGCGGGCGTGCCCCCGACGCCGCCGCGCCCGCCACGGCCGGTGTCGCTGCTGAAGGTGAGCGACCTGCCGGAGCCGGCGCCCATGCTCGCGGAGCCGATCGCCGGCCCGGTGACCCTCACGAAGCCGCAGCCGCAGCCGCAGCCCGAGCCGGAGCCGAGACCGGAGCCCGTCCAGGACCCGGCCCCGGCGAGCCCCCCGGTGACCGCCCCGGTGAGGCTCGCGAAGGCGGCCGCAGCACCCGAGACGCCCGCAGCCGACTACCGGGAGGCGATCGGCCGGATCGTCCGCAGCGCCGACGCGGGCGAGCACGCCACCGCCGCCGAACTCGCCCTCGAGCTCGAGCGGCAGGCGGTGGCCGCACACGGCCCGGTGGCCCCGGCGGTCCTGCAGGTACGTCAGGTCCGCGCCCACGTCTCCCGGCTCGCCGGCCTGCTGCCGCTCGCGGCCGAGATCTACCGTGAGGTCGCGCTCACCCTGCTCCGCTCGCAGGGCCCCGACCACCCGGAGACCCAGCAGGCCGCGACCAACGCCGAGGCCTGCTGGCGCGCGATCCCGGACCGGGTCGAGGCGATTCGCGTCGCACCGGAGATCATCGAACTCCGCGCCTACCTCCCGGGCCCGGAGGGCCGAAAGCTCCGCGCTGCCGAGCGCTACCTCAAGCAGCTCGCGGCCACCCCCCAGCCCGAGAGCTGAAAATGAGGTGCCCGGCCCCACCCACGGGACCGGGCACCCGAGAGAACGACCCCGCTTACCGCCCGGCGATCGCGTGCACGAACCGCGCCGCGTCGATCGTGCCGAGGCCCGACGCCAGGTCGTACCCCTTCGCGGCCTGGTAGCCGGTGACGGCGTTCCAGGAGTTGTCGCCGGTGGTCACATCGGTGATGCCGCTCCACTGCGAGGGCAGCAGGCCCAGGCCGTAGAGGCGCCAGTTGAGCTGCCCGAGCCGGTACCCGGCCAGCTGGTCGGCGAGTGCGACGACACCCGAGAAGATCGGGGTGGCCTCGCTGGTGCCGCCGGTCAGGTGCCAGCCGACGCGGGTGGGGTCGTACGACTCGTACGTCCAGGCCGCGCCGTCGACCGCCGCGCTCATGCTGATGTCGGGCGTGCCACGGTGGTTGCCGGTGACGTTGGCGACGGACGCCTGGTACCACGGGCGCTCGAAGACGCCGGAGACGCCACCGCCCGCCGCGCCGTAGTCGTCGTGCCAGACCTTGTCGGCGGCGGTGCGCTTGCCGTCGTTGTCCAGCGTCATCTGGGTGCCGCCGATGGAGGTGACCAGCGGGTCGGAGGACGGCCAGGAGTTGACCTTGTACGGGTACAGGTCGCTGCCGTTCTCCATGGCGTCCGTCGCGCCGTTGTCGCCGGAGGCGGCGAGCACGGTGACGTTGTGGGCCGCCGCGAACTGGAAGGCGTACCGCAGGTCCTTGATGGACTTGAAGTCGCCCTTGTCGAAGCCCGGGAAGGTGTTCTCGGTGGCGCCGAAGCTCTGCGAGATCACGTCCGCCCGGCCCGACTTGATGAGGGCCTTCTCGGCGTCCATCATCTCGGGCAGGCCGGTGACGCCCTCGGTCTCGGCGACGCCGGTCTCGACCAGGACGATGTGCGCGTCCGGGGCGATCGCGTGGGCGTACTCGACGTCCAGGGTGGTCTCACCGGCCCAGCCGGTGTGGTCCTCGTTGGTGGGGTCGAAGGGCGGGACGTTGCCCCACTTGACCACCTCGACCTGGGTGTCCGGGATGCCCCACTGCTTGTCGAAGACCTCCAGGTCGTGCTGGATGGTCGGCGAGCCGAAGGAGTCGACGATCACGATCGTGCGGCCCTTGCCCGTGACGCCCTCCTTGTAGAGGGGGCCGAGGTTGTACGCGGTGCGGTACTGCAGCGGCGAGTAGCAGTGGATGCCGATCTGCGAGACGCAGTCGGAGGTCGATATCGGGGCCACTCGCCCGGTGGCGTCGATGTGCCCGCTGGAGGCCGGACGCACGTGCACGGTCGGCACACCGGCCCGGTGACCGGCCAGGGTCGTCGTCTGGACGGTGACGGTGGCGCCGGTCAGGGCGGTGGCCCCGACGGCGAGCAGTGCCAGCGTCCGTGCGGCCGTGGAGCGTCGGGGACCCGCGGTGGCGGGATTGGTGCCCATGGAACTCCTTCGGAATGGAGGAGCCGACCATGGCGGTCGGCCCCGTAATCCCATCGGCCCGAGCGTGATCGTTCCATAGTCAGATCGGAGGCTGTTGGCATGGCCCCTACCGGCCACCGGAACAGGTAAAGGCCGACCCGGGATTTGGTAAGTCCGGTCCCGGGTCAGCCTACTGACGTGTCATCAGATGTCAGCGCGCCCCGCCGTTGACGTACAGCGTCTGGCCGCTCACGTAGCTGGAGTCCTCGCTGGCCAGGAAGGCCACCACCGAGGCGATCTCCTCCGGCTGCCCGACCCGGCGCAGCGGGGTGCGCTCGGCCACCTGGGCCTGGTGGTCCTCGGGCGTGGCGCCGACCCGCTCGGCGGTCGCGGCGGTCATCGAGGTGGCGATGTAGCCGGGGGCGACGGCGTTGACGTTGATGTTGTACGGCCCGAGCTCGATCGCCAGGGTGGCGGTCAGCCCCTGGATGCCGGCCTTGGCGGCGGCGTAGTTGGCCTGGCCCCGGTTGCCTAGTGCCGAGCGCGAGCTGAGCGAGACGATCTTGCCGTACTTCTGCTTCACCATGTACTTCTGCGCCACATGGCTGCAGTTGTAGGCGCTGGTCAGGTTGACGGTCAGGACGGTGTCCCAGTCGGCCTTCGGCATCTTGAAGAAGAGGTTGTCCCGGGTGATCCCGGCGTTGTTCACCAGGATGTGCAGCGCACCGAGCTCCGCGACCACCGCCGCGAAGACCGCGTCCACGGCGTCGTAGTCGGCCACGTCGCAGCCGTACGCCTTCGCCGTGCCGCCCTTGGCGGTGATCGCGTCGACGGTGGCCTGCGCCCGCTCGGCGGTGAGGTCGACCACGGCGACGGTCGCGCCCTCCTCCGCGAGCCGCAGCGCGGTTGCCGCCCCGATGCCCTGTGCGGCGCCGGTGACGACGGCGACCTTGCCTGAAAAACGAGTCACAGCTGTCTCCCTCGAACCTTCGAACATGCGAACCCTCGAAACCTTCGGACTGTCAGACGTTTTCGACGAGTACGGCGGTGCCCTGGCCGACACCCACGCACATGGTGGCCAGGCCGCGCCGCGCGCCGGTCCGGCGCATCCGGTGCAGCAGGGTGGTCAGGATCCGGGCACCCGAGCCGCCCAGGGGGTGGCCCAGGGCGATGGCGCCGCCGGACGGGTTGACCAGGTCCGGGTCGAAGCCGAGCTCACCCACACAGGCGAGGGCCTGAGCGGCGAAGGCCTCGTTGAACTCGGCCTCCTCGATGTCCTCCACGCGCCAGCCGAGCCGGTCGAGCACCTTGCGGGTGGCGGGCACCGGGCCGATGCCCATCACGTCCGGGTGCACCCCGGCCGAGGCCCCGGCGGCGTAGCGGCCGAACGGCTCCAGCTCCAGGTCGCGCAGCGCCTCCTCGCTCACCAGCAGCAGGGCCGCAGCGCCGTCGTTCATGGGCGAGGCGTTGCCGGCCGTCACCGTGCCGCCGGCCCGGAAGACCGGCTTGAGCCGGGCGAGGCGCTCCAGCGTGGTGTCCTCGCGGATCGACTCGTCCCGGCCGACCGTCACGCCGTCCGGCCGGACCACCGGCAGCAGCTCCGCGTCGAAGTGCCCGTCCTTGCGGGCCGCCGCGGCCCGCTGGTGGCTGCGCAGGGCGAACTCGTCCTGCTGCTCGCGGGTGATCCCGTACCGGGCCGCCACCTCCTCGGCGGTCTCGCCCATGCTGAGCACGCCGTGCAGGTCCTTCATGCGGGGGTTGGTCAGCCGCCAGCCGAGCCGGGTGTCATAGGTCTCGATCTTGTGCGGCAGCGCCTCGTCGGGCCTGGGGAGGACGAACGGCGCCCGGGTCATCGACTCGCAGCCGCCGGCGACCACGATCTCGGCCTCGCCGGAGCCGATCGCCCGCGCGGCCGTGGTGACGGCCTCCATGCCGGAGGCGCAGAGCCGGTTGACGGTGGCCCCCGGGACGCTCTCCGGCAGTCCGGCGAGCAGGACGGCCATCCGGGCGGCATTGCGGTTGTCCTCGCCCGCCTGGTTGGCGGCGCCCCAGTAGACGTCGTCGATCCGGGCCGGGTCCAGCCCGGGCACGTCGTCGAGCAGGCCTCGCAGTACGGCTGCCGACAGATCGTCGGGCCGTACGGTGGACAGCGCGCCGCGCAGCCGCCCGATCGGGGTGCGGCGGGCGGCGGCGAAGTAGACGGGACGCACTTCGTTGGGCTCCTCTACTCGGATGCTCGGAGAGCGTTTCTGGGTCTCAGAATGCGTTGATGCCGGTCAGGGATCGCCCGATCAGCAGCTTGTGGATCTGGCTGGTGCCCTCGTACAGGGTCATCACCCGGGCGTCGCGCAGGTACTTGCCGACGGGGTACTCGTCGATGAAGCCGTACCCGCCGAAGACCTGCAGCGCGTTGTTGGCGGCGCGCACGGCCGCCTCGCTCGCGAACAGCTTCGCCACCGACGACTCGGTGGCGAACGGCAGCCCGCGCTCGATGTGGTCGGCCACCCGCCAGGTCAGCAGGCGGGCCGCCTCGACGTCGACCGAGATGTCCGAGATCAGCTCCTGCACCAGCTGGTACGAGGCGATCGGCTTTCCGAACTGCTCGCGCTCCTTGGCGTACCCGACGGCCGCCTCCAGGCAGGCGCGGGCGATGCCGACACAGCCGGCCGCGACCGACATCCGGCCCTTGGCCAGCGCGGCCATCGCCACCGTGAAGCCCTTGCCCTCGGCGCCGAGCCGGGCGCTGTCCGGCACCCGTACGCCGTCCAGGACGAGCTCCGCCGTCGCCTGGCCGCGCAGGCCGAGCTTGCCGTGGATCTCGCGGCGCTCGAAGCCCGGCAGGTCGGTGGGGACGAGGAAGGCGGTCACACCCTTGTGCCCGGCCTCTCCCGTGCGGGCGAAGACCAGGGCGACCTGGGCCCAGGTCCCGTTGGTGATGAACATCTTGGCGCCGGTGATCAGCCAGTCGTCGCCGTCCCGCACCGCCCGGGTGGTCAGGTTGGCGGCGTCCGAGCCGGTGCCCGGCTCGGTGAGGGCGAAGCAGGCGAGCGCCTCGCCGGAGGTGAGCAGGGGCAGCCAGTGCCGCTTCTGCTCCTCCGTCCCGTACGCGTTGACCGACTTGCCGACCAGGCCGAGCGAGACGGAGACGATGCCGCGCACCGAGGAGTCGCCGCGGCCCAGCTCCTCGAGCACCAGGCAGTACGCCAGGTGGTCGCCGCCGCTGCCGCCGTACTCCTCGGGGATGGTCAGGCCCAGGAAGCCGAGCTTGCCCAGCTTGCCCACGATCGCCCGGTCCACCGACTCGGCGCGGTCCCACTCGGCGGCGTGGGGCACGATCTCGCGGTCCGTGAACTCGGCGGCGAGCTCGCGCACGGCGGCCTGCTCCTCGGAGAGCTCCAGGTTCATGGCGGCGGACCTCATTTAAACTAGCGGTGCAAGTTTTAATCCGGACTCTAGCCCGGCCCACGCCTTCTGTGAAGGGCCACCTGTCAGAATGCACGGATACCCACCCGAGCGGAGGAAACGACGATGGCGCGCCCGCGCACACCCCTGCTGAGCCGTGAGCGCATCGTCGTGGCAGCCCTCGTCCTGGTCGACGCCGAGGGCCTGGACGGGCTCTCCACCCGCCGCCTCGCCACCGAGCTCTCGGTCAGCGGCCCCTCGCTCTACAACCACTTCGCCACCAAGGACGAGTTGCTCGACGCCGTGGTGGACAGCGTGATGGGCGAGGTGGACCTCTCGATGTTCAGCGCCGCCACCGACTGGCGGACCGCCCTGCGCGACTGGGCCCGCTCCTACCGCGCAGCGCTGGCCGCGCACCCCAACATCGTCCCCGTGCTCGCCCAGGGCCCCGGCCGCCGCCCCAACGCGCTGCGCCTCGCCGACGCCGTCTTCGGCTGCCTGGTCGACGCCGGGTGGCCGCGCGGACAGGCCACCCGGATCGGCGCGCTGATGCGGTACTTCATCACCGGCTCCGCCCTCGGCTCCTTCGCGGCCGGCTTCCCCGAGGACGCCGAGCTCTACGCGGCCGAGTACCCGCACCTCGGCGAGGCCCACCTGCTGGCCGAGCACCAGCGCCGGATCGACGAGGGCGCCTTCGAGACCGGCCTGGAGGCCCTTCTCGACGGCCTCGACCTCCGGTACCGGCGCACCGTCACCTCAAGCTGAGGCGACCACCTCAGACTGCCGAGGCGATCGCCGCGCGAAGCTCGGAGGCCGGGTCACCCTCGTGGTAGATCCGCTCGCTCGCCTCGATGTTGTCCAGGAACTCCTGGTACCGCACCGCGTACGCCAGGTGCATCAGCGGCTCGGCGATCTCCAGCGCCCGCCCGGGGTCCGCACCCGGCAGCTGCGCCGACCAGGCCTGCGTCCAGACCTCCCGCACCTGCTCCCAGCGGTCGGCGGACAGAAAGGCGCGCGGCCGCAGGCCGTCGAAGGCCGGGTGGCCCAGGTAGCTGTCGGAGAAGTCCACGACGACCGTGTCACGCCCGTCGGAACGCCAGTTGCCCGGATGGAAGTCGCCGTGCACCACGGTCTCCGGCAGCCCGCAGGCCGCCAACTCCTTCACCATCCCGGGGAGTTCCTCCGCCAGGCGCCGCACCCGCGCCAGCTCGTCCGCCGAGAGCTCCTGGACGGCCTCGCCCGCCAGCAACGCCCGCACCCCGCCGATCAGCGCCTGGGGCGTACGGTCCGGCAGGCCGGCGGGCGACTGCCCGGCCAGCGCCGCCTGGGCCGCGACCAGCCGGCCGACCGCCGACAGCATCGAGTCCTCCGGCACGCCCCAGCAGTCCTGGCCCGGCACATGGTCGAGCAGCACCCGGCGGCCGGCGGTGTCCGCCGCCAGGACGGTCGGGACGAGCGTCGCGTCCACCGACCCGAACAGCTCGATCACCTGCGCCTCACACGCGCCGAACCGAGGGGTCGTCTTCAACCACACCGGGCCGCCGCCCGTCGGAATGCGGTAAAGCCCGGACAGGTTCCACGTCTTCACCTGCTCGACCGGGCCCACGGCGGGCCGCCCGGCCGCCCGCAAGGCGTCGTCCGCCCAGCTCAACGCCGACCGCAGCCCCTCGGGGGTGGCCCAGTCCGACCGCAGTGCATCGGGCGAGAGCGTGGCGTCGGAAGCCTCCAGCGCGATGACGGGCCGCCGCAGCGCCTCCGCGTGGTAGGTCACGTGGCCGCCGCGACCGTCCTCGCCCCCCTCGACCGAGACCAGCCGCAGCACCAGCGCGGGCACACCCAGCTCCGCCTCCAACTGCTCGGCGACCGGGCCGACATCGTGCCAACGGGGCGTCGCCACCTCGAACGGTCCGACGGCGCCGAGCCGTTCGCCCTGCCACGTCACCAGCACCGTCACCGTACGCCCCGCCGTCTGAACCATCCGCGCAGTCTCAGGCGCTCCCGCCGATCGCGCAAGCGAATTACCAGGGCTCCCGGGCCAGGAAGGCCGGCCGGAGTTCGGGATCCACCGGGTCGTAGTACCGGTGGTACACCGGCGTCAGCCCGCCCGACACCGGCGGGACGATCCAGCTCCAGTCGGCGGGGGTCGGCCGGCCCAGCCGCTTCTCCTGGGCGATGTGCTTCAGGAAGCGCTCCGACTCGGTGTGGTGGTCGGCCATCGTGACGCCGGCCTCCTGGAACGAGTGCAGGACGGCGATGTTGAGCTCGACCAGGGCGCGGTCCCGCCACAGCGTCCGGGAGGTCGAGGTGTCCAGGCCCAGCCGGCCGGCCACCTCCGTCAGCAGGTTGTAGCGGTCGGCGTCGGCCAGGTTGCGGGCGCCGATCTCGGTCCCCATGTACCAGCCGTTGAACGGCGCGGCCGGGTAACGGATCCCGCCGATCTCGAGGGTCATGTCGCTGATCGCGGGCACCGCGTACCAGCGGAGTCCGAGCTCGGCGAACCAGCCGTGCTCGGGGTGGCTGAGCGGCACCTCCAGCGCGGCGTCGTCCGGCACCTCGTACCAGTGGGGGGCGGCCCCCGCCCGCTCCTGGATGAGCAGCGGCAGCACCTCGAACGGCTCCTCGCCGCACTTCCAGCCCAACTCCCGTGCCCGCGCGGCCAGTACGGCCCCCGCCGGGTCGCCGATCCACCTGCCGTCCGGTCGTGGATGGCCCGCGTACCTGACCAGCTGCTGGTTGACGATCCGCGGCGCCGGACGGCCGGGCCGGTCCGGGGCGAAGACGGTGATCACCGGACGGATCCGGCCGCCGTTGGTGGCCGCCCGGAGGTGCTCGAAGCACTGCTCGGCCATCCCGTCCGGCGAGCTGACGTGTCGTAGGTCGCGCACCACCAGGCTGCGCCAGTACAGCCGCCCGATGCAGCGGGCCGCGTTCCGCCAGGCCAGTTTGGCGCCGAAGGCGAGCTCCTCCGTGGTGTGCACGTACGTGCCGGTGCGCTCGATCTCCGCCACCACCTGACGGACCCTCGGCGCCGGGTCGCTCTCGCCGGGCTGCTCGAGGTGGAACTGCCGGACGAAGGCGACGGCCTGGCCCACCACCGAGCGGTCGTCGGGTACCGACGGAGGCTGGGCGTAGGGGCACACCCCGGCCGGGGCGGTCTTGCGAGTACGAAGCCGACTGAAGATCAAGGACACATCCCTCCCAGGTCCATGGGTACCGGATGTGTGTCCTCGGGCGCGCAGAGTGAGCGAATCGGGCCCCGAGCTGGGCGATCGGCGCTATGGTGCCTCGGACGGCCGCCGGCGTCCCGAACGCGTCAGTCGTACTCGAGGCGGGGCATCCAACTGCCCTCGCGGCCCGCCGGGGTGCGGTCGACGACGGCCCAGAGCGGCCACATGAAGTCGACGTGCCGCGGGTGCTGGCCGGGCTCGGTGTCGACGAGCTGCAGCTCGCTGCTCCAGAAGTGGTGGATCCTGCCGCCACGGCGGACGAACACGGTCGCCACGGCGGACTGCGCGCCGTCCGCATCCTCGGCGAGGTAGTCGACGTTGAACGTCGTGCGCCGCGAGGAGAGCAGCCGGACGTTCCGCCAGCCCCGGGCGCGCGCGTGCGCACCGAAGCGCTCGACCGGGGCCTTGGCGACGACGGCGAAGTTGACGTGCTGGGTGATGTGCGGGACGGCGCCGTCGATGCCGTCGATGATCGACGTGCAGACGGGGCAGGGCGTTTCCGCCGGCTCGTTTCGTCCCGGCAGGTACATGAAGCTGTAGAGGAACAGCGCGTCCTTCCCGTCCTCGAACAGCTCCGAGAGCCTGACGTCGAGGACCGTGCCGACGCTCGGATCCCACGCGTCGAACGAGTAGTCCAGGCGGACCTCGCCCCCGAGCGGAAGCCGCCGGCGCTGGGCGGCCACGGCCTCGGTCTGCCGGCGCAGCTCGATCTCCGCCCGGAGCAGGTCGTCGCGCGCCCGGCGGTACGCGTCGCTCTCCCGGGGCAGCCGTGACCAGTGCAGTGGACCGTCCATCGGATCTCTCCTCTGCCGTCCCCTCCACTCTGCGTCCGCAGCCGGAGCGCCGCGCGCCAACCTGCGGGGGCCGCCAAGGGCGTCCGCCAGTAGGTGGGCCAACCACAGGCATGCCCACTCCTGATCGATGGCCCACCTACCCGGCGGAGCCGCTACGCAGGCACGGCGAGCGACAGCCCGAAGCGTCCCTCCTCGTCCGTCCACCACTCGGAGAGCCGCAGCCCGGCCGCCGCCAGCTCCTCGGCCACCCGGGCCCGCCGGAACTTCGCGGAGACCTCGGTCCGCAGCTCCTCGCCCTCGTCGAAGTGCACCGGCAGGTCGAGCGCGGGGATCTTCACGGTCTGCGACCTCAGCGACCGCAGCCGCATCTCGATCCACTCCCGCTCGGCGTCCCAGAGCGCCACATGTTCGAACATCTCGGGGTCGAAGTCGGCCTCCAGCTCACGGTTGAGCACGTTCAGCACGTTCTTGTTGAAGGCCGCCGTGACACCGGCCGAGTCGTCGTACGCGGCCACCAGCACCGCCGGATCCTTGACCAGGTCGGTGCCGAGCAGCACCGCGTCGCCGGGCTCCAGCGCGCCGCGCAGGGTGCTCAGGAAGTCCGCCCGCTCGGCGGGCAGCAGGTTCCCGAGCGTGCCGCCGAGGAAGGCGACCAGCCGGGGGCCGCCGCCGGGGGGCAGGCCGAGGCCGTGGGTGAAGTCCGAGACCACCGCGTGCACCGCGAGGTCCGGGTACTCGGAGGTCAGCGCCTTGCCGGCGGCCTCCAGCGCGCTCTCGCTGACGTCCACCGGCACGTACGCCTTCAGGGTGCCGAGTTCGCGCAGTGCGTCCAGCAGCAAGCGGGTCTTCTCGGACGAGCCGGAGCCGAGCTCCACCAGCGTCCTGGCCCGGGTGGCGGCCGCTATCTCGCGGGCCCGGGCGGTGAGGATCTCGCGCTCGGCCCGGGTCGGGTAGTACTCGGGCAGCCGGGTGATCTCCTCGAACAGCTCGCTGCCCCGGGCGTCGTAGAACCACTTCGGCGGCAGCCACTTGGGACTCGCGGTCAGGCCGTGCTGCACGTCATGCCGTAGGGCATGGCTGAAGTGGTCGGCGGGCAGCAGGCGGGTGAGGTCAAAGGTACTCACGGCGAGGCGTCCTCTCGCTTTCAGTCGATGGTTTGCGCGGTCACGCCGTCGGCGGTGGCGACCAGCAGTGAACGGTCGGGCAGGTGGATCCAGCCGGGCTCGTCGTCGGACGGTTCCGAGGCGACCAGCACGCCGCGGCCCGGATCGGACCGGTAGCAGAGGGTGTCGCCCCAGGTGGTGGCGGCGATCGAGACTCCGTCGGTCAGCAGCAGGTTGAGCCGGGCGTCACCGTGCTCGGCGACCTCCCGGACGGTGCTCGCCAGCGCTTCGCCGAGCGCGGCGCCCTCGCGCAGCCGGTGCAGCACCAGGGCCCAGACCAGGGCCGAGTCGGTGCGGGCCTCCAGCGCGAGTAGCTCGGCCGGCGGCAACGTGGCCGCCAGGTCGCCGAGTTGCCGCGGCCAGCCGGGCAGGGCGCCGTTGTGGCTGAACAGCCAGCGCTCGGCGACGAACGGCGCGGCCGCCGCCTCGCCCGCCGCACAGCCGTCAGTGGCGGAGCGTACGGCGGCGAGCAGCGCCCCGGTCCGCACGACCCGGGCGAGGTCGGCGAAGCCGGCGTCCGCCCAGATCGGCCCGGCCCGCCGGTAGCGGGCCGGCACCGGGTCCGCGTCGGCGTACCAGCCGACGCCGAAGCCGTCGACGTTGACGGTGCCGTACTTCTGGTTCTGCGGCGCCCAGGACTGCCGGTACAGACCCAGCGGGGGGTCGACCACCAGCCGCTGGATCGGTACCGACGGGCCCAGGTAGGCGAGATGACGGCACATCAGTTCTGTTCCACGGTACGGGCGGTGCGGAAGCCGGCGAAGATCTGCCGCCGGATCGGGTAGTCCCAGTTGCGGAAGGTCCCCCGGCAGGCCACCGGCGCGACGGCGAAGCAACCGCCGCGCAGCACCTTGTACTCCGGGCCGAAGAAGACCTCGGAGTACTCCCGGTACGGCCAGGCCCGGAAGTCCGGGTACGGCCGGAAGTCGCTCGCCGTCCACTCCCACACGTCACCCATCAGCTGGCGCACCCCGTACGGTGAGGCGCCCGCCGGGTAGCTGCCGACGGGGGCCGGCTGGAGGTGGCGCTGGCCGAGGTTGGCGTGCTCGGTGCCGGGCTCGCCGTCGCCCCACGGGTAGCGGCGCGAGCGGCCGGTGGCGGGGTCGTGCCGGGCGGCCTTCTCCCACTCGGCCTCGGTCGGCAGCCGCCGGCCCGCCCAGCGCGCGTACGCGTCGGCCTCGTACCAGCTGACGTGGAGCACCGGCTCCTCGTCCGGTACGGGCTCGACGGTGCCGAAGCGGCGGCGCAGCCACTGGCCGCCGTCCCGGCTCCAGAACAGCGGGGCCGTCAGACCGGCCCGGTTGCGGTGCTCCCAGCCCTCCGGCGTCCACCAGCGCGGGTCCTGGTATCCGCCGTCGGCGATGAACCGCTGGTAGGCGGCATTGCTCACGGGAGTGGTGTCGAGCAGGAAGTCCGGCAGGTCGACCTGGTGGGCGGGGCGCTCGTTGTCCAGGGCCCAGGGCTCGGTGTCGGTGCCCATCGTGAACGGGCCGGCGGGTATCAGCACCTCGGCCGGGAGATCCTCGGCCTGCGCCGGAGCCGGGGGCGGCGGCGCGGTGAGCGCGACCGGACCCTGGCGGAGCTGGTGGGTGATCAGCATCGTCTCGTCGTGCTGCTGTTCGTGCTGGACGATCATGCCGAAGGCGAAGCCGTCCCGCAGCAGCGGCGGCCCTTCGAGGGGGCTGGCTGCCAGCAGGTCGAGTACCCGGCCGCGCACCTCGTGGGCGTACTTGCGGGCCTCGTCCGGCGGGAGCAGCGGCAGGCTGGGGCGTTCGGCGCGCGGGTGCTCGAAGGCGTCGTAGAGCGGGTCGATCTCGGGGTGCAGCGGGTCGCGGCCGCCGACGTTGCGCAGCAGCCAGAGCTCCTCCTGGTTGCCGATGTGCGCGAGGTCCCAGACCAGCGGCGACATCAGGGGGGAGTGCTGGGCGGTGAGGTCGCGGTCGTCGATGCAGTCGGTGAGGCCGGCCGTGCGCTCCCGGGCGGTGAACAGCTCGGCGGCGATCCGGTCGCGCAGGGCGTCCGTGCCGGTGTCAGGCGTCGGATCTGCGTTCAGCATGGTGCGGTCTCCTGGAAGACGGGGTCGGCGCCGGCGCGCAGCGCGTCCAACTGGTCGTCGGCGGGGCAGCGGCCGCGCGCCGGGTAGCGTTCGGCGAACTCGGCCAGCGTGGTGCGCAGCCGGCCGGAGCCGGGGCGCCGGGCGAGGGCCTGGTCGGCGGCGCCGAAGCAGGCGAGCGCGGCCCGGCGCAGTCCCGGGTCGGTGACCGCGAGGGTGGCCGCCCGGCGCCACAGCTCGGTCCGGGGCGGGCAGAGCTCCTCGGCCGCGCCCAGCGGTTCCAGCGCGGCCAGCGCCGTGTCGGCGGCCACCGGGTCGTCCAGCAGCGCGGTGACCAGGGCGAGTGGCGCGAGCCAGCCGTCACCGGGTTGGGCGTCGATCATGCGCAGCTCCAGATGGCCGCGCGGACGGACCGGCGGGAACAGCGTGGTCCGGTGGTAGTCGAGGTCGGCCAGCGTGGGGCGGCGGTCGCCCGCACCGCGCAGCCAGTCGCGGAAGGTGAGCCCGGCGGGGGCCGTCCACGGCTGCCCGTCGGCGCGGCGCACGCAGAGCACCTCGGCGTCCAGGACGTAGCGGGCCCAGCTCTCGCGCGGGTCGCCGTCCGGGACCGAGGGCGCGAGGGTGCGGCTCGGATCCATCCGGGACCAGACCATCTGGCGGGTGGAGCGGTAGCCGGTCGGCCGGCCGTCCAGCAGGGGGGAGTTGGCGAAGGCGGCGACCAGCACCGGCCCGAGCAGCTGGGCCAGCCGCCAGCGCGCCGAGAGCGACTGTGAGCCGGCGTCCGTGCCCGAGTCCACGCAGACCTGGACGGAGGCGGTGCCGCACATCATGATCCGGCCCCAGGGCCCGGCCCGGTCGAAGTGCTTCTCCATGGCCAGGTAGCGGGGGTGGTCCAGTTGCATCCGGCGCTCGCGGGCCAGCGGGTCGGTGCCGGAGCCGGTGAGCCGAAGGCCCTGCGCGGCGAGGGCGGTCCGCAGGGCCGCCTGGTCCAGCAGCAGGTCCTCGGCGCAGCGGGCGGGGTTGTCGGCGGGCTGGGAGCTGAGCTCTACCTGGCCGCCGGGCTCACGGGTGAGGCGGGCGCCTGCCGGGAGGTGCGGGTCATCGGGGTACTGGCCGTCGGGGTGCCGGCCGTCGGGGTACTGGCCGTCGGGGTACCGGCCGTCGGGGTACTGGCCGTCGGGGTACTGGCCGTCGGGCTGCGCCGCCGGGGCCGTCACGGCCGCCAGGGCGTCCGCGATGCGCCGCGGATCGACGAGTAAATCAGGACATCGTGCGTCGTGGACGAACCACTCGGCCTCCACCCCCACCAACCGGGGAGGACCGATCTTGAAACAGATGCCCGCCAGGTGCATCTCGGCCGTGGACTCCGTCAACGGCGTGACACTGTCGGGCGTGACGCAGTCAGGCGTCACGCTCGGTTGCAACGGCTTCGGTGCCGGGTGTTGCAGGGGCGTTCGGTTCGGGCGTACGGGTATCACCGGACTCACCATCCTCGGTTCGCGATTGCGGCCCGGTTCTTCCTGCTCAGTCTGCTACGGACCAAACATGTGTGCTTCTCATGGGACGTTCTCGCTGGTCAAAAGCGCGTCACGGGCCGGTCAAACGGGTGAGCGCGGCCCGCAGCAGCGGAAGCGGGAGCGCGTAGTTCAGCCGCAGGCAGCCGCGCCAGGACGGGCCGAAGTCGGCGCCGTCGGCGAGCTCCACGCCACGCTCCGTGAGCAGTTGCTCGCGAGCCCGGTCGGCGGACAGGCCGAGCGCGGTGGCGTCCAGCCACACCAGATAGGAGGCCTCCGGGCGGGACAGCACGGCCTCCGCCAGCTCGCCCAGGACGAGATCCCGGGCGCTGACGAGGTTGCCGAGCAGCGTCTCCAGCCACGGGCCGCCGTGCCGGAGCGCGGTGTGCTGGACGACCTGTTCCAGCAGCCCGCCCTCCCAGAGGCCGTACCCCGCCATCAGGCTGAGCAGCCGCTCGCGCAGCCGCGGGTCGGGGACGAGCGCGAAGCAGCTCGGGATGCCCGAGGTGTTGAAGGTCTTGCCGACGGAGTTGAGCGTCACGGCGTGCCGGGCGAACTCCCCGGCGGCGTCCACGGCGACGGGGTGACGAAGCCCGTGGTCGGGGTGGACGAGGTCGCTGTGGACCTCGTCCGAGAGCAGCAGCCCGCCGGACTCGGCGGCCGACTCGGCCAGCGCCCGGATCTCGGCCCGCGTCCAGACCCGCCCGGACGGGTTGTGCGGGCTGCTGAGCATGACGAGGTCGGCGCCGGCGAAGGCCGGGACGGGGAGCCTGTAGCCGTCCGAGTTCCGGGCCAGCGGCACCTCGCGGTGGGGCAGCCCGGCGGCGCGGCAGAGCTGGGCGAAGCCGCCCCACTCGGGGCTCGGGAACAGCACGGGACGCCGGGGCGCCGCCGCCTCCAGCAGCAGCCGCAGGGCGGTCCTGGGGCTGAACGGCAGCAGCAGCACCCAGTCCGGGTCGACCGCCACGTCATGGCGGTCGCGGTACCAGTCGGCGACCAGGCCGCGGCCGCGCGGATCGCAGACCGTGTACCCGAACGCGCTGTGCCCGGCCCGGGCAGCGAGCGCCGCGCCGATCTCGGGCGGGCCCGGCAGGTCCATGTCGGCCAGACCCAGCGCGATCCTCCCCGCCCCGGCCCTGGCCCACTTGCTGCTGCCGGTACCGCTGCGGTCGAACAGCTCCATCGCACGGCTCCCTGCGGACGGGGTACGGGCTGCCCACGCTACCCGGGCGCCCGGGGACCCACCGGCAGGACGTGGACCCGGCGCTTCGTCAGATCGCGGGGGGCCGGCTCGAACGGCGTACTCTGCTGGTGATCCGGAACGGGAGCACGGCATGAGCGACGGTACACGGGCGGGGGAGGAGGTCACCCTCTTCGTGGCGCGACGGGTCGACCCGGGCCACGAGGAGGACTTCGACCGCTGGGCCCGGGGCACCCTGGGCGCGGCCGCCGAGCACCCCGGCAACCTGGGCACGGGCCTGCTGCGGCCGGCCGGCCCCGGCGAACCCTGGCACCTGCTCCTGCACTTCCAGGACGCCGAGGCCTTCCGGGGCTGGCAGGAGTCGCCGGCCCGCGCGGCCTGCTTCGCCGAGATGGACGGGCATCACGTGGAGGTCGCCCGGCGCGAACTCCTCGGTATGGAAGGCTGGTTCGCCACCACGCCGGCCGGCGCCCATCGCACCCCGGCCCCCCGCTGGAAGATGGCGGTCGCGTCGACGCTGGCCATCGCGCCGCTCACCATCCTGGCCAACCTGTTCCTGACCCCGCACCTGCTGAGCCTTCCGGTCCCCGTCCGCTCGCTCGTCCTGGCCCCGGTGCTGAGCGTCCTGATGACCTATCTGGCACTGCCGGCGGCCACCGGGCTGCTGCGCCGCTGGCTCTTCCCCTCGTAGGCGGGAACCGCCAGGTGAGGCTTCGGGCCAACCACAAGGGGCGCGGGGAACTGCGCGAGATCGGAAGGCAACGGCCTGCAGCCTCCCGCCTCGCGCAGCTCCTCGCGCCCCTGGGATGCCCGATCCTGATCGGTTGCCCCCGGAACCCCGTCACCCGGAGAGCCGGCGCTCCAGCGGGGTGCGGAACCGCGGGGTGACCCGGGTGGTGCCCAGCCAGGCCTGCAGCCCGGCCGCCTCGGCCGCGACCGCCGCCTCGGCGTCCGCACCGACCTCCTCCAGGTACTCCAGAGCGAGCTCTCCGTCGGCCCGCTGCGCCCAGCCGCCGACGATCCGGCCGTTCCACCACACCGTCGGCCCGATGTTGCCCGAGCGGTCGAAGAGTTCGGCCCGGTTCTCGGTCGGCAGGTACCAGTCGCGTTGCCGCCAGCCCATCGGGGTGGGGTCGAGGGCCGGGAGCAGGGCCGCCCAGGGCGCGGGCTCGGGGACGGGATCGGTGGCGTCGGCCAGCACGAAGCCCGTGCCCTCCGTCAGGTCGACCGGGACGGCCTCGCAGGCGGCCAGCGCGGCCCGGACCTCGCGCAGGCCCCAGCCCGTCCACCACTTCACGTCCTCCTCGGTGGCCGGGCCGTAGGAGGCGAGCCAGTGCCGGACCAGCTCCGCCTGCGCCGCCGCGACCGGTAGCTCGGGCAGGGCCTCCCGCAGGGCCCACTGATGCTGCCCGCTGGTCCAGCCTCCGATCGGACGGTCGCGGACGATCGAGCCCTCCATGCCCATCACGCGCAGCAGCCGCACACCGATCGTCTGCTTCGCCTCGTACGGCTTGCCGGCGGCGACCGTGATCGCCTCGCGCAACTCCGGGACCAGCTCGCCGAGTCGGGCGCCGGTAGCCTGGCCGGCCTCGCCCAGCGCGGCCAGCGTCCGCTGCTCCGTCTTCGCCAGCCAGGCCGCGTCGAAACCGCCCTCGGCCGCGAAGGCGAGCAGGCCGCGCCGCTCCTTCTCGGCCACCTTGCGCATGGTGGACGCCTGGACGACGGGCGCCAGCTCCGCCGGGAAGACGAAGAGCGTGTGCCGCATTCCGTGCATCCGTACCAGGGTGCGGTCCTCGTAGAGGGCCCGCTCCAGCGCGGCCGTACCGGGCCGGTCGAGCCGGGCGCCGGTGGAGAGGAAGACCGTCGCGGGGTCGGTGGCGTGCAGCGCGACCACGGCCTGGGCCACTTGCTCGGGCGAGGTGCAGCGGTGTGCCGGGGCGAGCAGGTGGCGCATGGCCAGGCGGGCTCGGCGCTGGGCGGTGTCGATCTTCGGGCGGGCGCTCATGCGGGGCCTCCGGGCGGGTTCGATGCGGTGCCGTCCCGAGAGTCTCATGACGCACCGTCAGTGCCGAGATCGGGAGCGCTCCCATGGAGTTCACCTCGTTCGAGACTTGAACTGCGTCATAACGCTTGACGGTGCTCCGCCTTCATGGGTTGATATGCGGTGTGCTCAGGGGCCGCCCTGAGATGCGGGGTGTCATTCGCCCGCCGGCTCCACCAGGTGTCGCCGCACCTCCCCCCGCACCTCTCGCGACACCGCCCGCATTCTGCAAGGTGGGAGCGCTCCCACACGCGAGGCCCACAGCACACCCCCCACAGGATCCCCCCACCCGAAAGGATCCACCCGTGTCAGGACAGCTACTCCGCAGACTCAGAACAGCGGCTGCCGCGGCAGTGCTCAGCGCCGCGACCGTCCTCCCGATCGCCATGGCCGCACCCGCCGCCCACGCCGCCACCAAGGTCGACAACCCGTACGTGGGCGCCGGCGTGTACGTGAATCCGGAGTGGGCCGCCCATGCCGCCGCCGAGCCGGGCGGCAGCGCGGTCTCCAACCAGCCGACCGCCGTGTGGCTGGACCGCATCGCCGCGATCTCGGGTTCGAGCAGCTCGATGGGTCTGCGGGCCCACCTGAACGCCGCCGTCACCCAGGCCGCCGGCAAGCCGTTCGTGGTCCAGCTCGTCATCTACGACCTGCCCGGCCGCGACTGTGCCGCGCTGGCCTCGAACGGTGAGCTGGGGCCGACCGAACTCCCGCGCTACAAGTCGGAGTTCATCGACCCGATCGCCACGATCCTGGCCGACCCGGCCTATGCGAACCTGCGGATCGTCACCACCATCGAGATCGACTCGCTGCCGAACCTGGTCACCAACGCCGGCGGCACCGCCACCGCCACGGCGGCCTGCGACACCATGAAGGCCAACGGCAACTACGTCAACGGAGTCGGGTACGCGCTGGCCAAGTTGGGCGCGATCCCGAACGTCTACAACTACATCGACGGCGGCCACCACGGCTGGCTCGGCTGGGACTCCAACTTCGACCCTGCCGTCCAACTGCTCCACCAGGCCGCCACCGCCTCCGGCTCCACGGTCGCCAACGTGCACGGCTTCATCGTCAACACCGCCAACTACTCGGCGCTGAAGGAGCCTTACTTCACCGTCGACGACGTGGTGGCGGGCCAGCCGGTCCGGGCCACCTCCAAGTGGGTGGACTGGAACAGGTACGCCGACGAACTCGGGTACGCCCAGGCCTTCCGGCAGAAGGCGATCGCGGCCGGCTTCGACTCCGGCGTCGGCGTGCTGATCGACACCTCCCGCAACGGCTGGGGCGGCGCCAACCGGCCCACCGGCCCCGGCCCGACCACCAGCGGCGACGCCTACGTCAACGGCGGCCGGATCGACCGTCGCCTGCAGGCCGGCAACTGGTGCAACCAGTCCGGCGCGGGCCTCGGCGAGCGTCCCACCGCAGCTCCGGCAGCCGGCATCGACGCCTACGTCTGGGTCAAGCCCCCGGGTGAGTCCGACGGCGCCAGCTCCCAGATCGCCAACGACGAGGGCAAGGGCTTCGACCGGATGTGCGACCCGACCTACACGGGCAACGCGCGCAACGGCAACAACATGTCCGGCGCGCTCCCCAACGCCCCGTTGGCCGGCCACTGGTTCTCCGCGCAGTTCCAGGAGCTGCTGAAGAACGCCTACCCGCCGGTCTCCGGCGGCGGTGGCGGCACCTCCGACACCACGGCTCCCACCGCCCCGACCGCGCTGAAGTCCACCGCCACCACCGCGTCGAGCGTCTCGCTGTCCTGGACGGCCTCGACCGACAACGTCGGCGTCACCGGCTACGACGTCTACCGCGGCACCACCCTGGTGGGCTCCGCCACCGCCACCTCGTACACCGACAGCGGGCTCACCGCCTCCACCGCCTACAGCTACACCGTCAAGGCGCGCGACGCGGCCGGCAACGTCTCGGCGGCCTCCAACAGCGTCTCCGCCACCACCGCGTCGAGCGGAGGCGGTACGGGCAACGCGGGCTGCACCGCGACGTACAAGGTCAGCAGTGACTGGGGCGCCGGCTTCAATGCCGACGTCACGGTGACCAACACCGGCACCGCCGCGACCACGAGCTGGAAGGTGACCTGGACCTGGGCCGGCAGCCAGCAGATCACCAACCTCTGGAACGGGTCCTACACCCAGTCCGGCAAGGCGGTCACGGTGACCAACGCCTCGTACAACGGCGCGATCGCGGTCGGCGGCAGCACCGCCTTCGGCTTCGGGGCGAGCAACTCCGGTACCAACACAGCGCCCACGCTCACCTGCACCGCGAGCTGAGGCTCAGTCGAGAACGGCGGCCGACCCCACGGCGGTGGGGCCGGCCGCTGGCGTGCCGTTCCCGTTCGCGGCCAGGGTGAAGGCGGTGTTGACCAGGGCGACATGGGTGAACGCCTGCGGGGTGTTGCCGAGTTGGCGGCGTTCCACCGGGTCCCACTCCTCCGAGAGCAGGCCCAGGTCGTTGCCCAGTGCCACCACCCGCCCGAAGAGCTCCCGGGCCTCGTCCCGCCGTCCGATCGCCGACAGGGCGTCGGCGAGCCAGAACGAGCAGGCCAGGAAGGTCCCTTCGGTGCCGGCCAGCCCGTCGGTCCCCGGCTGTGCCGAGTAGCGCCGGACGAATCCGCCGTGGTCCAGCCCGGTCCGTACGGCGTCCACCGTACGCACCACCCGCGGGTCGTCGGGCGGCAGGAAGCCGGTCGTCGCGATGAAGAGCGTCGCCGCGTCCAACTCCCGTCCGCCGTAACGCTGGACGAAGACCCCGCGGCGCTTGTCGTAGCCATGGGCGCAGACGTCGGCGTGCACCGCCTCGCGCATCGCCCGCCAGCGGTCGACCGGGCCGGGCAGCCCGGTGGCCTCGGCCATCCGGACGGCCCGGTCGGCTGCGACCCAGGACATCACCTTGGAGTGCACGAAGTGCTGCCGCCCGCCGCGGACCTCCCACAGGCCCTCGTCCGGTTCCTGCCAGTGCTGTTCCAGGTAGGACATCAGGGTGCGGAGCAGGACCCAGACGTTGCGCTCCATCGGGATGCCCGCCAGCAGGGCGAGGTGGAGGGTGTCCACCACCTCGCCGTAGACGTCGAGTTGGAGCTGGTGGGTGGCCGCGTTGCCGAACCGGACCGGCATCGAATCCTGGTAGCCGGGCAGCCAGTCGGCCTGGATCTCGCGGAGCCCGCGTTCACCCGCGACGCCGTAGACCGCCTGAAGGTCGCTCGGGTCGCCCGCGATCGCCCGCAGCAGCCACTTGCGCCAGGTCGCGGCCTCCTCGCGGAAGCCGCTGCGCAGCAGGGCGGAGAGCGTCATGCTGGAGTCCCGCAGCCAGCAGAACCGGTAGTCCCAGTTGCGCTCGCCGCCGATCTGCTCGGGCAGCGAGGCGGTGGGGGCCGCCACGATGCCCCCGGTGGGCTCGTAGGTGAGGGCCTTGAGGGTGATCAGCGAGCGCAGCACCTGCTCCCGCCACTCGCCCTGGTAGCGGCAGCCTGCGGCCCAGCTCTGCCAGGCCGAGAGGGTTCTGAGCAGCGCGGTCTCCGCATCGGTGCGCGGAATGTTGTGCTGGTGCGAGGGCTGCCAGGTGAGGACGAAGGGCACCCGCTCACCCTCACGGACCGTGAAGTCCGAGCTGGTGGCGCCGTCCTGGCCGTAGGTGTGCACACCGGGCGGGATGCGCAGCCAGGCGGAGTCGGGTCCGGCCACCGCGATCCGGTGGTGCTCGGTGCGGCGCACCCAGGGTTCGATCCGGCCGTGGTTGAAGCGCAGTCGCAGCTCGCCGCGCATCCGTACGGTGCCGCGTACCCCCTCGACGATCCGCATCAGCTGGGGGACGCGGTCACGCTGCGGCATGAAGTCGATGATGCGGACGGCGCCGGCGGGGGACTCCCAGAGCGATTCCAGGACGAGGCTGTCGCCCCGGTACCGGCGGGAGGTGCAGAGCCCGCCGCCGACGGGGGCGAGCAGCCAGGCGCCGTGGCGGCGGTCGCCGAGCAGGCCGGCGAAGCAGCTGGGGGAGTCGAACCGGGGCAGACAGAGCCAGTCGACCGAGCCGTCCCGTCCGACCAGGGCGGCGGTCTGCAGATCTCCGATGAGGGCGTAGTCCTCGATGAGTCCGGCCATCGCCCTCAATTGTCCGCCGAATCGGGGTACCGGCCACCTCACCTGTCACATCCGCCCCAGCCGTTGACGGGTTTCCCCGCTTGCACGGGCGGCCCGATGATAGGAAGATCTTTATGGCCTGTTGTCTTCTTCAGCTCCGGAAGGGGTGCCGTGATGCGGCGACCGAACTGGGTACCCGCCGGAACTGACCTCGACAAGCCCAATGCCGCCCGGGTGTACGACTACTACCTGGGCGGTTCGCACAACTTCGAGGCCGACCGCGAGATGGCCCGCAAGGCCATCGCCCTGTGGCCGGAACTCCCCACGATCATGCGGGCCAACCGGGCGTTCCTGCGCCGCGCGGTGCAGTACCTGGCGGAGGCCGGTTTCACCCGCTTCCTCGACATCGGTTCCGGCATCCCGACCTTCGGCCCGGTCCACGAGGTGGCCAGGAGCATCCGCCCCGAGGCCCGCGTGGTGTACGTCGACCGGGACCCGGTCGCCGTCGCACACAGCCGCCTGCTGCTCAAGGCCGACCCGCTGAGCCGCGTCGTGGAGGCCGATCTGCGTGCCGTCGACGACCTGCTCGGCCGCCCCGAGGTAGCGGAGCTGATCGGTGCAGGCGAGCCGGTCGCCCTGATGCTGGTCGCCGTGCTGCACTTCATCTCGGACGCGGAGGACCCGTACAAGCTGGTTGCGGTGCTGCGGGACGCCCTGCCGCCCGGCAGTGCGCTGGTGATCAGCCACGCCTCGCTGGAGGGCCGGCCGGACCAGGCGGGCCCGCACCAGGACCTGTACAAGCGCACCTCGACCCCGCTCACCATGCGCAACCGCGAGGCGATCACCGCGCTGTTCGACGGCTTCGAGCTGGTCGATCCCGGCGTGGTCTACCTCCCGGAGTGGCGCCCCGAGAACCCGGAGTCGGTCGGGCCGCACCCGGAGCGGATGACCGGCCTGGCAGGCGTCGGACTCCTCTCGTGACCGTGAGGCCGCCGGAAGGCGGCAGCAGCGCCGAACTCTTCCACCAGGAGTGGGCGCGGCTGCTGGAGGGCGGCCACGGCAGCGCGGTGCACCCCGGGATCCTCCGCCGGCTGGTCTCCCGGACGGCCGACCTGCTGCACCGCGCCCAGCAGGAGGAGCCGTTCCAGACCGCACTGGCCGCCGAGGCCGGTGCGCTGCTGGTCGACGCCCAGTTCACCGACCCGGTGGTGCTGGCCCGCGCGGTGGAGCTGCTGCAGGAGCATCCGGTCGTGGACGAGCGCGGGCCCGCGCTCTGCGGCGCCTTCGCCGCGGGCTGGGCGGCGGCCCTGCGTGAGCGGACCCTGCGCGAGCAGGAGGCCATCCGGCTGGCGGCGGACACCGCGCGCCAGGAGGTGGAGAAGGCTCTGCGCGCCTCGGAGGCCCGGTTCCGTGCGCTGTTCGAGAGCGCCGCGATCGGTATCGGGATCGGCGACGTCGAGGGCAACATCCTGGCGGTCAACCGGGCTCTCCAGGAGATCTTCGGGGCCGGCCCGGAGGACCTCCAGGGCCACCGGGTGCACGAGCTGGTCCACCCGGAAGACACCCCGGGGGTCTGGGAGGCGTACGAGGAGCTGGTCTCCGGCAAGCGCGAGTTCTTCCAGTTCGACAAGCCGTACTACCGCCGCGACGGCGAGGTGGTCTGGACCCACCTGACCGTCTCGCTGATCCGCGACGACGAGGGCCGGCCGCAGTACCAGGTGGCGATGCTCGAGGACATCACCGACCGCTACCGCCTGCAGGAGCGCCTGCGCCACCAGGCCACCCACGACCCGCTCACCGGGCTGCCGAACCGGGTGGCCTTCTTCGACCGGCTGGAGAAGCTCTTCGAGGAGCCGGAACCGGGTGCTCGCTTCGGCCTGTGCTACGTCGACCTGGACGGCTTCAAGGTGGTCAACGACAGCCTCGGCCACGACATGGGCGACCAGCTGCTGGCCGCCGTGGCCGGCCGCCTGGAGGCCGTTCTGACGCCCCTGGGCCACCTGGTGGCCCGCCTCGGCGGCGACGAGTTCGTGGTGCTGCTCGAGAACTGCCGCGGTGAGCAGGAGGCGGTGGCGGCGGCCAAGACCGTGCTGGCGGCGCTCGCCAAGCCGGTGCTGGTCGGCGATCACAAGCTGGCCGTGGGGGCCAGCGTCGGTGTGCTGGAGCGCCGGGTGGCCACCACCACCCCGGGGGCGGCCGTACGGGCCGCGGACCTGACGCTCTATCGGGCCAAGGAGGCCGGGCGCGGCCGGTGGACGCTCTTCGACCCCAAGGAGAACGCGCGGGCGGTGAGCCGGTACGCGGTGTCGGTGCGGATGCCTGCCGCGCTGGACCGGGGCGAGTTCTTCATCGACTACCAGCCGCTGGTCTCGCTCGGGACCGGTTCGCTGGTCGCGGTCGAGGCGCTGGTGCGCTGGCGCCACCCGCAGCTGGGCGTGCTGGGCCCGGAGGAGTTCATCGCGACGGCCGAGGAGACCGGCCTGATCATGCCGCTCGGCCGCTGGGTGCTGGAGCAGGCGTGCGGACAGGCGGCCGACTGGGTCCAGCAGTTCGGTGCCGCCGCTCCGCAGCTCAACGTCAACCTGGCGGTGCGTCAGGCGCGCAACGCCGGCCTGGTGTCGGACCTCGACCGGATCCTGCGGGCCACCGGCCTCGACCCGGCCAAGCTGCAGCTGGAGATCACCGAGAGCACCGTGGTCGGCCCCGAGGACGAGGCGCTGAAGGCCCTGCACTCGGTGGTCGACATGGGCGTCTCGCTGGCCGTGGACGACTTCGGCACCGGCTGGTCCAACCTGGCGTACCTGCGTGACCTGCCGGTCTCCGGGCTGAAGATCGCCGGCTCCTTCGTCGGCGACCTGCACGACCCGGCCAAGGACACCCATCTGGGCTGGCGGATCGTCAGCGGTCTGGTCTCCCTGGCCCACACCCTCGGGCTCACGGTCACCGCCGAGGGTGTGGAGAGCGGCAACGACGCCGACCGGCTACGGCTGATGGGGTGCGACTGGGCACAGGGCTGGCACTTCGGGCGTCCGATGCGGCCGTCCGAGATCGCCCGACGGATCGCCGAGACGGGTCCGCCGGCGCAGGCAAAATAGGAAATATCCGGACAAACCTCTTGACGTGGGATGAGAGGGCGTTCGATGATGAGGCCCTGGCATCGCTTTCGAGCGGACGGTACATCTGCCAGTTGGCTGTTCCAGTCGGCGCTTCGGCGCCCGAGACCGACCGGCGCATCTCATAGGGGCTTCAGGGGAGTTCACTAAAAGCCCTCCGCGCCGAGGATCGCTCGCATATCGGGGCTCAGCCCTGCGCCCAGTCGCGCACCGGGGCACGGCCTCGTCGATCGCGGCACGTTCGTGGGTACCGGCGTGCCCGTAGCCTCCCGAGAGGCCGCTCGCGATGAGCATCACCCTGCCTTCCCCGGTCCTTCCGTACGCCACACGCGTCACCCGCGACGGCCGGCCGATGCGCCGCGCAGGCGACGGGCCGACCACCGATCACTCGGTCAGCCTGGTCGTCCCGGCCCACGACGAGGCCCAGGACATCCCCTGGGTGTTCGAGCAGATCCCGTGTTGCGTGGACGAGGTCATCCTGGTCCGTGGCGCCGGCAGTGGCAGCGCGCTGCGCGCCGGCTTCGCCGCCGCTACCGGCGAGTACATCGTGCTGATGAACGCCGACGGCTCGATGTGGCCCGGCGAGATCCCGCACTACCTGCACTTCCTCGACAACGGCTACGACTTCGTGAAGGGCTCGCGCCGCCTCGTCGGGGGCGGCTCGCCGGCGCGCACCCGGATGGGTTCGATCGGCAACCACCTGCTGATCGCCGTGGTCAACCGGCTCTATCACACCGTGCTGACCGACCTCTGCTACGGCTTCTGCGCCTTCCGCCGCAGCCTCCTGGCGGAGCTCGACCTGCGCGCCCCCGACTTCGAGATCGAGGTCGAGATGGTCGCGCACGCCCTCCGCTCCGGCCTTCGGATCGCCGAAGTGCCGAGCCTTGAACTTCCCCGCCGCAGTGGTCGCTCGCACCTGCCCGCCGTCTCCGACGGCCTAAGGGTGCTGCGGACCTTGATCGCCGAGCGTCCCGGCTCCCGGACCGCGGCGCCCCTTGCCGGAGGGGAAGGCATGAGATGAATGGCTTTGACCGGCGCACCGCAGCTGCCTGCCCCTGCTCTGCCGCCCGCGACTCGCTCTGCACCCCCGTCAGGGTCGTCGAACTGGACCTGGACGAGCCGAGCGGGCTGAGCTCGCTCGGCGGACTCGTTCCGGTCGGCCCCGACGGACGCGTGTTGGCGTTGGTGCGGCTGCACGGACACCCGCTCGGATTGGTCGACACCACCGGAACAGCAGGCAGGTCCGCCACGCTGTGCCGGGCGCTGGTCGATGCCGTTCGCCGGGAACGCTCTGTTCCCCGTCAGTCCACCGCAACACCCGTGGTGCGTTCGTGTCGGGCCGGCTGCGCCCGGGTGCTCGCGGAACCGCCCACGGCCGGCGCCCCCTCGAGCGACCCCGCCGAGGTGCCGGCCCGTGGGCGGTACGGCCCGCGGGCGCGGGCCGTCGGGAGGTGAGCCGCCATGGCGCCGCGTACCGTCTCCCCGCACGCCGAACGGGTCTCCGGCTGCCCCTGCCCACTGCCGTGCCAGTGCTCGTACAGCACCTTGCTGCGCGCCAGGGTCCGGGCCGCTCTCCGCGTCCTGCCGCTCCTGCGTACCTCCCTTCCGCGGACGCGAAGCCCGGGAGGCGTGCCATGAACGACGCCGTACCCGTCCTCGTCTATCACTCCGTGTCGGATCGCCCGGAACCGTGGATCGCGCCGTACACCGTGACGCCGCGGGCCTTCGCCGAGCAGCTCGACCGGATCGCCGACGGCGGCCGCACCGTCGTGCCCCTGCGACGGCTGGTGTCGGCGCTGCGCGGGGGAGCGGCGCTGCCCGCCCACTGCGCGGTGCTCACCTTCGACGACGGGTACGAGGACTTCTACTGGGCAGTTGCCCCGATCCTCGCCGAACGCGACCTGCCGGCCACCCTGTACGTCACCACGGGCGCGGTCCACGTGCCCGGCCGGCCCGCCGAGGGCAGCCTGCTTCCCCCCGCGCCGATGCTGAGCTGGCGGCAGATCGCCAACCTGGATGCGCTGGGGATCGAGATCGGCGGCCACTCGCGCACGCACGCGGAACTGGACACCCTCGGCGGCCGGCGCCTCGACGACGAGATCGCAGGCTGCAGAAGACAGTTGGAGGACGCCGTGGGCCACCCGGTGACGGCGTTCGCATACCCGGGCGGCTACTCGAACGCCCTGGTCCGCCGCAGGGTGCAGAAGGCGGGCTGGACCTCGGGCGCCGCGGCACCGGACGCGTTCAGCTCGTCGGTCGACGACCCGCTGCGGATCGCGCGGTTGAGTGTGCGGGCCGATACCTCGCCGGAGCGTTTCCAGGAGTGGGTCCAGGGCCGGGGGGCTCCGGTGGCGCCGTTTCCCGAGCCTCTCCGGGTCAAAGGCTGGCGTGCCTACCGGCGTATCCGCGCCGCCCTTGCCCGTCCGATCGGCGAGCCGCCGATCGGTCTTTGAAAGGAGCTGGCCTTGATCGTCTCCATCGTTCTGATCTTCGCCTCGATGTTCCTCTTCGCTATGGCCTTCGGAACGCTGTGGTGGATGATGTACGCCTGGCGGACCCCGGAGAACCTGGCGGAGACCCGCTTCACGGAGCCGGACGGGACGCAGGGCCTTTTCTTCTCTCTGTTGGTGCCGGCCCGGCACGAGCAGGCGGTGCTCGCGCACACGGTCGGCCGGCTGCTGGAGTCCCGGTACAGCGACTACGAGGTCCTGGTGATCGTCGGCCACGACGACCCCGGCACCACTGCCGTGGCCCAGGAGGTGGCGGCCCGTCATCCCGAGCGGGTGCGGGTGGTGGTCGACACGCACGAGGTCAAGAGCAAGCCGAAGGCGTTGAACACCGCACTGCCGTACTGCCGGGGCGAGGTCGTGGGCGTGTTCGACGCCGAGGACCAGGTGCATCCGAGCCTGCTCGGGCATGTGGACCACGCCTTCCGCTCGACCGATGTGGCGGTCGTGCAGGGCGGGGTCCAGCTGATCAACTTCACCTCCAGCTGGTACAGCCTGCGCAACTGCATGGAGTACTTCTTCTGGTTCCGCAGCCGGCTGCACCTGCACGCGCGGCACGGGTTCATCCCGCTCGGCGGCAACACCGTGTTCGTCCGGAGCCGGGTCCTGCGCGACATCGGCGGCTGGGACCCGGACTGCCTGGCGGAGGACTGCGACCTGGGAGTCCGGCTGTCCAGCGCGGGCGCCCGGGTGGTCGTCGCCTACGACGCGGACATGGTCACCCGCGAGGAGACCCCGGACTCGCTGTACGGCCTGCTCAAGCAGCGCACCCGATGGAACCAGGGCTTCCTGCAGGTCTACCGGAAGCGTGAGTGGACCCGGCTGCCCACGCTCAATCAGCGGCTGCTGGCCCGGTGGACTCTGGGCAACCCGTTCCTCCAGGCCTTCGCCGGGCTGGTGATCCCGCTCGGAATCGCCCTGGCGCTCCTCGCCGAAGTCCCGGTCGGGATAGCCCTGATCAGCTTCGCGCCGCTCCTTCCGGCCCTGGTGACCGTCGCCTTCGAGGCGGTCGGGCTGCACGACTTCGGGGTCCAGTACGGGATGCGGGTCCGATCCTGGCACTACGTCAAGCTCGTTCTCGGCAGCCCGTTCTACCAGATGGTCCTGTCGGCGGCGGCCATGCGCGCGGTCTGGCGGGAGATGCGCGGACAGCACGGCTGGGAGCTCACCCACCATGTCGGCGCACACCTCAACGAGCCGGACATCCGGGTTCCCTGCGAAGTACGGAGTGAGGGATGAACGTGGCCTCCACCGTTCTCGACATCGCGAAACGGCCCCCGAAGCCCGCGGTGCCGCGCCGACCCGGCCGCAGTCCCACGTGGCTCGGACCGGTCGCCGTGCTGCTGCCCACCCTGGCCGTCCTCGCGGTGCAGGCGGTCAACATCGGCGGCTGGCCCATCGCCAACGACGACGAGGGCACCTACCTGTCCCAGGCCTGGGCCGTCCAGCACGGCCACGGTCTCGCGCACTACACCTACTGGTACGACCATCCGCCGCTCGGCTGGCTCCAGATAGCCATGATGTCCTGGCTGCCCGGGCTGTTCGCCTCTTCGGCGCATGTCCTCACCGCTTCGCTGCGGGTGGTGATGCTGCCGGTGACGGCGGCGAGCTGCCTGCTGCTCTACCTCCTGGCCCGGAGGCTCGGCCTGCCCCGGTGGGCCGGCTCGCTCGCGGTGCTGCTGTTCGGGCTCTCGCCGCTCTCGGTGAGCCTGCAGCGCGAGGTGCTGCTCGACAACTTCGCCGTGCTGTGGATCCTCGCCGCCATGGTGCTGTGTGCCTCACCGCGCCGGGATCTGTGGCAGCACACCGCCGCCGGCGTCGCCGCAGGAGTGGCCGTGCTCTCCAAGGAGACCATCATCGTCCTGCTCCCCGCCCTGGCTCTGCTGCTGTGGCAGCGCAGCCACCCGAGCACCCGCAAGTTCTCGCTGGCGGGCGCGGCCAGCGGGTTCACCCTGATCCTCGCCCTCTATCCGCTCTACGCGCTGCTCAAGAACGAGCTGCTGCCGGGCCACGGACACGTCTCACTGTGGGGCGGACTCAAATTCCAGATGAGCCGCGCAGGCGGCGGCTCACTGCTGTCACCGGGGTCGGCGAACCGTCAGATGCTCGACTCCTGGCTCTACTACGACAAGGTGCTCCTGCTCGGCGGGCTGGTGGCGGCGCTGCTGCTGCTCGCCCGGCGTCCGATGAGGCCGATCGCCCTGGCCGTCGCCCTGCTGGCACTGACCGCGATCCGTCCCGGGTACCTGCCCTCGATGTTCGTCATCCAGGCGCTGCCCTTCCTCGCGCTCGCGCTGGCCGGCGTGGCCGAGCGTGTGGTGACGCTGGTCCAACGGGCGGTGACGCCGGTCGGCAGGGTCATGCCCGCCGCGCGGCAGCCGCTGCGCCTGGCAGCGGTCGCGCTGGTGGGGCTGCTCGCGACCGGCCTCGTCGCGCCGCACTGGTACCACGGGGACCGTATCGCCGTCACCGCCCACGCCAACGACGGGTACGACCGGGCCGCGCAGTGGCTGCGGACCCACATCAGCGACCCGGCCCACGCGCAGGTCGCCGTGGACGACGTGCTCTGGATGGACCTGGTGCGCGACGGTCTGCGCCCGGGCATCGGGGCGATCTGGTTCTACAAGCTCGACCTCGACCCCGCTGTCGCCGGGCTGCTGCCGCATGGCTGGCAGGACCTCGACTACATCGTCTCCAGCCCCACCGTCCGGCAACCGTCGAACACCCGACTCACCACCGTCCAGACCGCACTCGCGCACTCCACCGTCGTCGCCTCGTTCGGCAGCGGCACGGACCTGATAGAGATCCGACAAATCGTCACCCTGCCTGCCACGGAGGGGCCATGACCACGATCAGCCTCCGGCCCGACGGCACGCCTTTCACCGTCGTCATCCCGACCCGCAACGAGTCGGCCACCATCGTCGAGCTGCTGGCCCGGCTCGCCGAGGCCCTGTCGGTGCGGCCAGGGCGTCCAGGGCCACGCCTGCTCTTCGTCGACGACAGCACCGACCACACTCCAGCCGTGATCCGCGCGGCCGTACGGGACTACCCGCTGCCGGTCACCCTGCTGCACCGGGACGAACCCGTCGGCGGCGTGGGCGGCGCGGTCACCGAAGGGCTGCGCGCCGCCGAGGGCGAGTGGGCCGTGGTGATGGACGCCGGTCTCCAGCACCCCCCGCAGCTCGTGCCGGAACTGGTCGCGACCGGCCGGGCCGCCGGGGCCGACCTGGCGGTGGCCACGCGAACGGGTCCGCGCTCCTCGACGCTGTTCACCAAGCTGCTGTTCGCCCGCGAGCTGCGCCGGATCAGCGACCCGATGAGCGGCTTCTTCGCGGTCCGCCGCGACGCGGTGGACCTGGCCGGGCTGCGCCCGCTCGGCTGCCGGATCCTGCTGGAGCTGACGGTACGGGGGAGGCTGCGCCGGGTGGTCGAGGTGCCGTACCGCTTCGCCACCCGCCTCGCCCGGGAGCCCAGGCCAGGTCTGCGCGAAGGGCTGCGATCCCTGGGACACCTGGCCGGACTGCGGCTGTCCACACCCCTGGGCCGGGCCGCGGCGTTCGCGCTGATCGGACTGAGCGGGATCCTGCCCAACCTGCTGGCACTGGAACTGCTGACGCACCTGGGCATGCACTACCTGCCCGCCGCGATCCTGGCCAACCAGGCCGGCATCGCCTGGAACCTCGCCTTGCTGGAGTGGACCGTCTACCGCCACCGCAGGCAGCGCCACTGGGCCGACCGGGTGCTGCGCTTCGTCGGCGTCGCCAACCTGGACCTGCTGCTGCGGATCCCGCTACTGGCGCTGCTGGTCAGCGGGTTGGGCCTGGGCGCGGCCCCCGCCACGGTACTCAGCCTGGTCGTCTCCTGTGTGCTGCGCTGGCTGGTCGCCGAGCGCGCCATCTACCTGCCGGTCCCGCTGCGCGGCAGCAGTGCCCGAGCGGCGGCCGAACAGCCGCAGCAGACACCTGAGCCCACCGATTCCACCCAACGCACCCGAAGGGAGTGTCTCCCATGACGAACAAGGCGTTCCGCCACCGCACCGGGGTGGTCCTGGGCACCATCACCGGAGCCGTCCTTGGCGCATTGGGTCTGTTCACCCCCGTGCTGAGCACCTACTACGCTTCGGCCGCCACGAACCTGATCACCAACCCGGGATTCGAGAAGCTCGACTCCAAGGGGTGGCCGCAGTGCTGGGAGCAGTCCGGCTGGGGAAACGGCACCGCGTCCTACCAGGTGGTCAGCGACGCACACAAGGGCTCCAAGGCCGTCAAGCTCTCTGTAGCCGGTGTGACCGTCGGCGACCGCAAGACGATGATGTTCGAGAGCCCCCCGTGCGCACCGAAAGTGACGGCGGGCCACCAGTACGACCTGAACCTCTGGTACAAGACGACCACGCCGAACACCGTGGTCACCGCCTTCCGGCACGACACCACCCAGGGCTGGCAGTACTGGACCGACCTGAAGACCCTCCCGGTCGCCGCCAGTTGGACCCAGACCGGCGTGCGCACCCCGCAGATCCCCCCGAACACGGACCAGATCACCTGGGGCGTCGCCGTCTACGGCACCGGCACGCTGATCACGGACGACTACGCCATGCAGGACGCCACCGTCCCCGCCCCGCCCACCGGCTGCACCGCGGGCGATGCCTGCACCAAGGGCTCCTGGCTGGTACAGCCGCTGAACAACCCCGTGCGCAGCATGCACGCCGCCGTCCTGCACGACGGCAAGGTGCTGCTGATAGCCGGCTCCGGCAACGACCCCGACCTGTTCGCGGCCGGCACGTTCACCTCGGCCGTCTACGACCCCGCTACCGGCTCCTTCACCACCATTCCGACGCCCAGCGACATGTTCTGCTCCGGGCACGTGATGCTCTCGGACGGCCGCCTGCTGATCATGGGCGGCAACAAGGCGTACCCCGCGGCCGACGGCAGCCACGGCTACGAAGGGCTGAAGGACTCCTACATCTTCGACCCGGCCACCCAGAGCTACGCCCGCACCAACGACCTGAACGACGGGCACTGGTACCCCTCGTTCACCGAGATGGGAAACGGGGACATCCTCTCCTTCGGCGGCCTGCGCGAGGACTCGAGCGGCAGCGTCACGGCCGAGCTGTTCTCCGACGCCGTCAAGCAGTGGCAGCCGCTCTGGCAGGTCCACCAGACCTGGTCGTACTTCGGCCTCTACCCGTCGATGATCCTGATGCAGGACGGCAGGCTCTTCTACAGCGGCAGCCATGTCTTCGGCAACGGCACCCCCGGGACCGGCGCCTCCATCTACGACTACAACGCGAACTCCCTCGCCGACGTCTCAGGCCTGCAGAACAAGGACCAGCGGGACCAGTCGATGAGCGTGCTGCTGCCCCCGGCGCAACAGCAGCGGGTGCTGACCATCGGTGGCGGCAACGTCGTCACCGACCCGGACGCCAACCGGCTCACCGACCTGATCGACCTCAAGGCCCCCAACCCGACGTACACCCCCGGCCCGCTCGTGCCCCAGGGCACCCTGACCGGCGGCGTCCCGGAGACCGGCGCCCAGGGCAAGATGTACGTCTCGGCGGTGCTGCTGCCCGACGGCAACGTCTTCGAGACCGGCGGTGCGCTGCACAACCGGGCCGACCCGGTGTACGAGGCCTCGATGTTCGACCCGGCCACCAACGCCTTCACGGCGGGCATGGCCACCGACCCGGTGCCGCGCGGCTACCACTCGTCGGCCTTCCTGCTGCCGGACGGCCGGGTGATGGCCGTGGGCAACAACCCGGGCGACGGCACCTTCGAGGGGCGCGTCTCCATCTACTCGCCGCCCTACCTGTACCAGGGTGCCCGGCCGCAGATCACCTCGGTCGACAGCACCCACTGGTCCTACGGCTCCAGTCAGCGCGTCGTCACCGACACCCCGATCGTGAAGGCCGAGCTGATCCGCCCGGAGGCGGTGACCCACTCCTCCGACCCGAACCAGCGCTTCGTCGACCTGCCGCTCACGGTGAACACCGACGGCAGCACCAACCTGAACCTGACCACCAACCCGAACCTCGCGCCCCCCGGCTACTACATGCTCTTCGTCGTCAACGCCAACGGCGTTCCGTCGGTGGCCAGCTGGGTGCACGTGATGTGAGCCGGAGCCAACCGGAGGAAGTCATGCTGAAGTCAATTCCATCCGTGCTGGTCGCGGTGGCGGTCGCGGGCGCGGCCGCCGGGACCACCCTCGGCCTGGCGCAGGCCTCGCCGACCGCCGCACCGGCGCCGGCCACGGTGGTCCAGCAGGACTCGGCCCAGGCGACCCCGGCGCCGCACATCCTGGACTTCGCCCACGGCCTGAAGGACTCGCCCAAGAAGCTGCCCGCCTCGGCCACCGCGGTGCCGCAGCCCGTCGATGTGGACGGCTGCGACCACGACTACGGCGTCATCGGGCAGTGCGTCCCGGTGGCCTTCCCGCCGGGAGTGGGCACCTCGACGCAGGAGCGCTGTGACTGGCTGAAGGCCCACGGCTTCAAGGAGCTCAAAGTCCACAACCGGGCCAAGGCGGCGGACAAGGACAAGCTGAAGCTGGACAAGAACAAGGACGGCGTGGCCTGCGGACGCGGCGACTGACCGCAGCCGGATGCGCGGCTGTCAGCCGACCAGGCGGGCGAGCGGGATGGAGTGGCCGGTGTGCTCCACCTTGGCGCGCAGGTAGCGGACGTTGCTCTCGGAGACGTGCACGCCGGTGGGGACGCGGTCGGCGACCTCGATGCCGAGCGCGGACAGCTGGTCGGCCTTGTCGGGGTTGTTGCTCAGCAGGCCGACGGTGGTGGCGCCGAGGGTGGTCAGCATCTGGGCGGCGGCGGTGTAGTCGCGCCCGTCCTCCGGCAGGCCGAGGGCGGTGTTCGCCTGGTAGGTGTCGAGCCCGGAGTCCTGCAGGGCGTACGCGTCCAGCTTGTTGTAGAGGCCGATGCCACGGCCCTCCTGCCGGAGGTACAGCAGGTAGCCGCCGGCCTCGGCGATCCGCTCGACGGCCTCGCGCAGCTGGGGGCCGCAGTCGCAGCGGTCCGATCCGAAGACGTCACCGGTCAGGCACTCCGAGTGCAGCCGCACCAGCGGGTACTCCGCGGCACCGGGATCGCCGATGGCGAGCGCGATGTGCTCGGCGCCGTCGGCCAGACCGTGGAAGGTGAAGACCTCGGTCTCGACCCTGAAGCCGTCCGGGAAGCTGAGCGGGATGCGCACGCGCGAGCGTACGGTCGCCGGACCCGGCTCGGGGCGGAGCTGCGGGTGGTTCTCGGTGCTCGGCATGCCCGGCCTCCATGGGTACGTCAGTGGTTCACATTCGAACCGGTGAACTCGCTCGACCGTACACCGTAGTTCCAATTTGAACAACATCCTTTCCAGGAGTACCAGCAGCCTCGTTCGGCCCAGCATTCCCGGCCGCATTCCGACGCCCGCCTGCAAGCTGAGGAGGACTGTGTCGCGGACCGGAGGACCAGCATGTCGAAGGCATTCGGATTCACGGCGTTCGGCGGGCCGGAGACCCAGGAGCTCCTGGACCGTCCGGTACCGGTACCGGGGCCGGGCGAGCTGCTGATCGCCGTCCGCGCGGCCGGGGTGAACCCGGCGGACTGGAAGATGCGCAGGGGCCTGTTCTCGAGGGAGCTGCCCCTGCCCGCCGTGCTCGGCTACGAGGTGGCCGGGGTGGTCCAGGAAGCGGGCGACGGGGCCGGGGGCTTCGCGGCCGGGGACGCGGTCTTCGGAATTGCGCTGGCCGGTGGCTACGCCGAACACACCCTGCTCGCCGCGGCGAACACCGCCCGCAAGCCCGAGGGCGTCTCGTTCGTCCAGGCGGCGGCCCTGCCGGTGGCGGGCGCGACCGCGTACGACGGGGTCCAGCAGCTCGGCCTGGAACCCGGCAGGACCCTGCTGATCCTCGGCATCGCGGGGGGTGTCGGCAGTGCCGCCGCCCAGATCGCCCGGGCGCGCGGGATCACGGTGCTCGGCACGGCGAGCGACCCGAACCGCGCCTACGTCGAGTCGCTCGGCGCCACCCAGGTGCGGTACGGGGAGGGCGTGGCCGAGCGGATCAGGGCCGTCGCCCCCGGCGGGGTGGACGGCATCTTCGACCTGGTCGGGGGAGCGGACGCGCGGGCCGCCGCCGAGACGCTGACCGACCCCTCCAAGCTGGTCTCCACGGCCGACTCCGCCACCGCCGCCGAGCTGGGCGGCTCCTACATCCGGCGCACCGGCAACGGCGCCACGCTGGCCGCGCTGGCCGAGCTGGTGGCCTCCGGCGACCTTGATCCGAACATCACCGCGACGTACCCGCTGGAGCGTGCCGGCGAGGCTCTGGCCGAGGTCGAGTCCAGGCACGCGCACGGCAAGTTGGTCATCGAAATCGGCTGACAGTCGGCTGACAGGAAAGCGAGTCCATGAAGATCACCACTCCCACCGTCGGAGCGCCCTGCTGGGTCGAACTCGGCACCTCCGACCCCGAGGCCGCCAAGGCCTTCTACAGCGAGCTCTTCGGCTGGACCGTCGAGACCGACCCACGGCCGGAGGCGGGTGGCTACACCGTCCTCTCGCTGAACGGCGCCCCGGCGGCCGCGCTCTCCCCGCTGTACGCACCGGAGCAGCCCACCGCCTGGACGGTCTCCTTCGCGACCGCCGACGCCGATGCCACCGCCGCCGCCGTCACCGAGGCCGGCGGCCGCGTCGTGATGGAGCCCATGGAGGTCTTCGACCTCGGCCGCTTCGCCGTCCTCACCGACCCGTCCGGCGCGGCCTTCTCGATCTGGCAGGCCCGCGCCTTCCGGGGCGCCGGTGTGCTGAACGAGCCCGGCGCGCTCGGCTGGGTCGAGCTCGCCACCCGGGACACGGACCGCGCGAAGGACTTCTACACCCGGGTCTTCGGCTGGAGCGTCAATCCGGGCGAGATGTACACCCAGTGGGGCCTGGGCGGCGCCGACTTCGGCGGCATGCTCGACATGGCGGAGCAGTTCCCCGCCGACGTGCCGCCGTACTGGATGCCGTACTTCGCCGTCGCGGACGTCGACCTCACCGCCGAACGGGCGGCGGGTCTGGGCGCCACCGTGATGCTCCCGCCCACCGACGTGCCCGACGGGCCCCGGCTGTCGGTGATCCGCGACAAGCAGGGCGCCGTCTTCGGCATCCACATCGCGGGCAGCGAGGGCTGAGGGTCACGCGTCGGCGGTGCTCTGGGACGGTTCGGTGGACGGTGCGGGCACCGCCGCCGGGCCGTCCTTCCGCCGTGCCGGGCGGAGGGCGGCCGCAGCTGCCGCCAGGGTGATGCCGGCCGCCGTCAGCGGAACCCAGTCGCCGAGCCGGTCGTACCAGGTACGCGCCGCCGGGTCGGCCAGCGGCAGCCGGACGGTGACCGCGCCGGTCGCCGAGGTGCCCAGGTGGGCCAGCCGCCGGCCCTGGCGGTCGTACGCGACGGACTCGCCGGTGAGCGAGGCCTGGACCACCGGGCGGCCGGTCTCGGCAGCCCGAAGGGCGCCCAGCGAGGCGTGCTGCTGCGGCGCCCAGGTGTGCTGGAAGGTCGAGGTGGCCGACTGGTAGACGATCAGCTTGGCGCCGTCGTCGGAGGCCGCCCGGGACATGTCGGGGAAGGCGGACTCGAAGCAGATCAGGGCGCCCAGGGGGAGCGGTCGGCCGGTGCGGTCGGAGGCCTGGAGCAGGTGGAAGGCGGCGCCGGGGGCGCGGTTCTCACCGGCCGCCTTGCTGATGCCGGCGATCCAGCCGAGCGCGGGCCGCAGCGGGATGTACTCGCCGAACGGGACCAGGCGGATCTTGCGGTAGCGGCTGATCACGCCGTCGGGGGTGATCAGGACGGCGTCCTTGGAGATCCGGCCGTCCGCCTTGCGGGCGTCCTCGCCGGCCAGCAGCTGGGCGCCGGTGGCGGTGGAGAGGGCGCGCAGCCGGTCCAGGGCGGCGGTGTCGCGGTCCAGGTCGGCGGTGGTGCTGCTCTCGGCCCAGACGACCAGGTCGAGCGGTCGGCCGACCAGGTCGGCGGTGATCCGGGCACTGGTGTCG
Organism: Kitasatospora atroaurantiaca; assembly: GCF_007828955.1. Taxonomy (NCBI): domain Bacteria; kingdom Bacillati; phylum Actinomycetota; class Actinomycetes; order Kitasatosporales; family Streptomycetaceae; genus Kitasatospora; species Kitasatospora atroaurantiaca. The sequence continues at coordinate 6,489,595 of NZ_VIVR01000001.1, forward strand.
AAGCGCGCGGTGGCGTCCGCCACCTGGCCCGGTTGGACCAGCGCCACCGTGGCGTACTCGCCGGGCGTCGGCTGGGTACGGAGGGCGAACAGCGCCGGCCCGGCGGCCACCGCCAGTGCGGTGACCCCCACGGCCGCCACCCGCACCGTCGGCCGACGGGCGGTCAGCAGGATCAGAACGCCCGTGTTCGCCGCCACCACGGCCGCACTGACCAGCCAGGCGCCGCCGACCGAGGCCAGCGCCAGCACGGCCGGGTGCTGCCACTGGCTCGCCCCGAGCAGTGCCCAGGGCCCGCCGAGGGCGTGCCAGGAGCGGATGAACTCGGTGCTCACCCAGACCGACGGGACGACCACCAGGGCGGCCAGCGCCCTGAGCGCGGTCACCGGCGGGTGCAGCAGCCGCCACACCGCCAGCCCCAGGCCCGCCTGCAGAGCGCCGAACAGCACCGCCAGCACGATCAGCCCGGGGCCGATCGACGGCACCAGCCAGTACATCGCCGTCAGGATGAAGCCGGCCCCGAAGCACCACCCCCGCACCGCCGCCTCCCGCCCGCTCGGTGCCCGTTGCATCAGCAGCAGACCGGGCACCAGCGCGACCCAGGCCAGCGCGGCGAGCCCCGGCGCCGGGAAGGCGAGCACGGGCAGCGCGCCCGCGGCGAGCGAGGCGTACCGGGCGGGGCGGGCGAGGGCGGCGCGCAGCGTCATGCCCTGATTGTCCGCCTCGCCCGGCCATGCACCATCCAGCGGAACCGCCGCGTGTCGGGATTACCCGCCAGGGCCGTCAGCTGTCGCCCTCCAGGTCGCCCTCGGTCTCCAGGAAGGCCGCCCGCAGGGCGTCGATCAGCTCCGGGTCGGGCTCGGCCCACAGACCGCGCTCGGCCGCCTCCAGCAGGCGCTCACTGATGCCGTGCAGGGCCCAGGGGTTGGCGCCGTTGAGGAACTCCCGGTTGGTCGGGTCCAGGACGTACTCCTGGGTCAGCTTCTCGTACATCCAGTCGGCGACCACGCCGGTGGTGGCGTCGTAGCCGAAGAGGTAGTCGACCGTCGCGGCCATCTCGAAGGCGCCCTTGTACCCGTGGCGCCGCATCGCCTCCATCCAGCGCGGGTTGACCACGCGGGCGCGGAAGACGCGGGCCGCCTCCTCGGTCAGGGTGCGGGTGCGGACCGTCTCCGGGCGGGTCGAGTCGCCGATGTAGGCGGTCGGGGCCTTGCCGGTGAGAGCCCGCACGGTGGCGACCATGCCGCCGTGGTACTGGAAGTAGTCGTCCGAGTCCGCGATGTCGTGCTCGCGGGTGTCGGTGTTCTTCGCGGCCACGGTGATCCGCTTGTAGGCGGTCTCCATCTCCTCACGGGCCGGGCGGCCGCCGAGGTCGCGGCCGTACGCGTAGCCGCCCCAGACCGTGTAGACCTCGGCCAGGTCGGCGTCGGTGCGCCAGTCCCGGCTGTCGATCAGCTGGAGCAGCCCGGCGCCGTACGTGCCCGGGCGGGAGCCGAAGACCCGGATGGTGGCCTTGCGCTCGTCGCCGTGCTCGGCGAGGTCCGCCTGGACGTGGGCCCGGACGTAGTTCTGCTCGGCCGGCTCCTCCTGGCGGGCCGCCAGGCGCACGGCGTCGTCCAGCAGGGCGACCACGTGCGGGAAGGCGTCGCGGAAGAAGCCGGAGATGCGCAGCGTCACGTCGATGCGCGGGCGGCCGAGCTCCGCCGGCGGGATCGCCTCCAGGCCGGTGACCCGGCGCGAGGCGTCGTCCCAGACCGGGCGCACGCCCAGCAGGGCGAAGGCCTCGGCGATGTCGTCGCCGGCGGTGCGCATCGCGCTGGTGCCCCAGAGCGAGAGGCCGACCGAGGGCGGGTACGCGCCGTCGTTGTCCGCCTGGTAGCGGTCCAGGAGGGAGGTGGCGAGCGCCTGGCCGGTCTCCCAGGCGAGGCGGCTCGGGACGGCCTTCGGGTCGACGGAGTAGAAGTTACGGCCCGTCGGGAGCACGTTGACCAGTCCGCGCAGGGGCGATCCCGACGGCCCGGCGGGGACGAAGCCGCCGCCCAGCGCGTGCACGACCGCGTCCAGCTCGTCGGTGGTCGCGGCGAGCCGGGGGACCACCTGGCGGGCGGCGAAGTCGAGGACCTCGCGGACGGCCGGGGCGAACCCGGCGGCGACCTTCTCGACCGCCTCGGGTGCCCAGTCCTCGGCCTCCATGGCCTCGACCAGTTCGCGGGCCTTCGCCTCGGCGGCGTCGGTCGCGCCCAGGGTGAGCGCCGCCTCGTCCAGGCCGAGCGCCTCGCGCAGGCCGGGCAGTGCGGCGACACCGCCCCAGATCTGGCGGGCGCGCAGAATGGCAAGGACGATGTTGACCCGGTCGGTCCCGGCGGGTGCCTGGCCGAGGACGTGCAGACCGTCGCGGATCTGAGCGTCCTTCACCTCGCAGAGCCAGCCGTCGACGTGCAGCAGGAAGTCGTCGAAGCCGTCGTCCTCGGGGCGCTCGTCCAGACCGAGGTCGTGGTCGAGGCGGGCGGCCTGGATCAGCGTCCAGATCTGGGCGCGGATGGCGGGCAGCTTGGCCGGGTCCATCGCGGCGATGTTGGAGTGCTCGTCCAGCAGCTGCTCCAGGCGCGCGATGTCGCCGTAGGAGTCGGCGCGGGCCATCGGCGGGACGAGGTGGTCGACAAGGGTCGCGTGGGCGCGGCGCTTGGCCTGGGTGCCCTCGCCCGGGTCGTTGACCAGGAAGGGGTAGATCAGCGGCAGGTCGCCGATGACGGCATCCGGGCCGCACTCGGCGGAGAGCGCGGCGGTCTTGCCGGGCAGCCACTCCAGGTTGCCGTGCTTGCCGAGGTGGATCACCGCGTCGGCGCCGAAGCCGCCGTCGCTCTGCGCGGCCGCGATCCAGCGGTAGGCGGCGAGGTAGTGGTGGCTCGGGGGGAGGTCCGGGTCGTGGTAGATCGCGACCGGGTTCTCGCCGAAGCCGCGCGGGGGCTGGATCAGGACCAGCAGATTGCCCGAGCGGATGGCGGCCAGCACGATGTCGCCGTCCGGGTTCTGGCTGCGGTCGACGTAGAGCTCACCGGGCGGCGGGCCCCAGTGCTGCTCGACGTTGCTGCGCAGGCCCTCGGGGAGGGTGGCGTACCAGCGGCGGTAGTCGGCGGCGGGGATGCGGACGGGATTGCGGGCGAGCTGATCCTCCGTCAGCCAGTCCTGGTCGTACCCGCCTGCCGCGATCAGCGCGTGGATCAGAGCGTCACCCTCATGACCGTCATCGGTCGAGTCGAGGCCGGGAAGGTCGTTCCCCAGGTCCATGCCCTCCTCGCGCAGGCGGGTGAGCAGCCGGATCGCGCTGGCGGGGGTGTCGAGGCCGACCGCGTTGCCGACGCGCGCGTGCTTGGTCGGGTACGCGGAGAGCACCAGCGCCAGGCGGCGCTCGGCGGCCGGGATGTGGCGCAGACGGGCGTGCCGTACGGCGATGCCCGCGACGCGGGCGGAGCGCTCGGGGTCGGCGGCGTAGACGGTGAGGCCGTCCTCGTCCAGCTCCTTGAAGGAGAACGGGACGGTGATCAGGCGGCCGTCGAACTCGGGGACGGCCACCTGGGTCGCGGTGTCGAGAGGGGAGAGGCCGTCGTCGCTGGCCTCCCATGCGGCGCGGGACCAGGTCAGGCAGAGGGCCTGCAGGATGGGGCGGTCGAGGGCGGCCAGTGCGCCCGCGTCCCAGGCCTCCTCGTCGCCGCCCGCCGAGGCGTCGGCCGGCCGGGTGCCGCCTGCGGCGAGCACGGTGGTGACGATCGCGTCGGCCTGGCCCAGCTCGGCGAGCAGCTCCGGCTCGGCGCCGCGCAGCGAGGCGCAGAAGAAGGCTCGGGGGCGGGCGCCCTGGTCCTCGATGGCCTGGCAGAGGGACTCGACGAAGGCGGTGTTGCCGCTCATGTGGTGGGCGCGGTAGTAGAGCACCGCGACGACCGGGCCGTCGCCCTGAGAATCCGGTACTGCGCGCTCGGTGCGCTCCAGGGGGCCCCAGGCGGGAGCGGAGGCGGGCGCGGCGAAGCCGTGGCCGGTGAGCAGCACGGTGTCGGAGAGGAAGGCGCCGAGCTCCGCCAGGTTGGCCGGGCCGCCGTGCGCGAGGTAGGCGTGCGCCTCGGCGGCGATGCCGGCAGGGACGGTGGACAGCTCCATCAGCTGGGCGTCCGGCGCCTGTTCGCCCGTCAGCACGATGACCGGCCGGGGGCCGGCCAGCAGCGCGTCCAGGCCCTCCTCCCAGGCGCGGCGTCCGCCGAGCAGGCGGACCACGACCAGGTCGGTGCCCTCCAGCAGCGCGGGGAGCTCGTCGGCGCCCAGGCGGGCCGGGTTGCCGAGGCGGTAGGGCACGGGGCCCTGCGAGGCGCGGGCGCTCAGCAGGTCGGTGTCCGAGGTCGACAGGAGCAGGATCATGCGGCGGCCCTCCCGGCCTTGTCACCGGCGATGGGCATGCGGCAGCGCATAGGTCGAGCCTTCCTCGGGGTCCGCGCCCCGGGCAATGGGAGGACGGCAGGAGTTCCTGGCTCCCACGGCCGGTGAGCCGTGGTCACAGTGGCGGGACCGCACCGGGTTTGCACCGGTTTCCTCCCCTTTGCGCCGTCGCTGGCGTGGACGGCCCACAGGGGACCGTCCGGGAGCATCGTACGGGCTGCGGGTGATCTGCGGGACAGCACGAACGTGATCTACAGGACAGAGCGTCCGGTCCGATCCTCTGTATGCTCGCCGCCATGCCACCGACACCTGACGCCGCCGAGCCGGGCCCCGGGGCGCCCGACCGCGGGCGCTCGGACGCCTGCCCGGGGGCCCTTCGTCTACACACGGCCGACGACGGAGCCCTCGCCCGGATCCGGGTGCCGGGCGGCCTGCTGACTGTCAGTCAGGCGATGGTGCTCGCCGACGCCGCGAGCGAGCTGGGCGACGGCGAGCTCGAGACCACCTCGCGCGGCAACGTCCAACTGCGCGGCCTGCCTTCGGACTCGGGCCTGGAGCTCGGCCGCCGCCTGCGGGCGGCAGGCCTGCTGCCCTCCGACTCCCACGAACGCGTCCGCAACATCGTCGCCTCGCCGCTCGCGGGCCTCGACGGCATCGGGCACGCGGACGTCCAGGCCTGGACGCGCGAGCTGGACTCCGTGCTCTGCGCGAGTGACCCGGCGGCCGCGCTCTCCGGCAAGTTCCTCTTCGCGCTCGACGACGGACGCGGCGACGTCGCGGGCCTCGACGCCGATGTGACATTGATCGCAAGGCCGGACGGCACAGCCCTGCTGCGCCTCGGCCGCACGGCCACCGCGCGCCGCGTACCGGCTCACCGGGCGGTGCCCGCCGCGCTCGCGGCCGCTTGCGAGTTCCTCGAGGCCTGCCGCGAGAGCGCCACCAAGGCCTGGCACGTGCGCGAGGCGCCCGAGCTGCTGGACCCGGGTGCCGAGGCCCTGCCCCCGCTCGGCACGCCCCCGCCCGTCGGCGCCGTACCCGGCGGCGTCTCGGTCGGCATGCGCTTCGGGCGGGTGAGCGCCGAGCAGTGGCGCCTGCTGGCCCGTACGGCGGCCGGCGAGCTGCGCGTCACTCCCTGGCGTGGCGTCGTCCTGCCGGGGGTGCCGGCCGAACGGCTGGCGGACCTGGCGGCGGCGGGCTTCCGTACCGACCCGGGCTCGCCCTGGGAGCGGGCCACTGCCTGCACCGGCAGGCCCGGCTGCGCCAAGTCGCTGGCCGACGTCCGGGCCGACGCGGCGCAGGCGCTCGACACGGCTCGCGGTGGCGGGCTGCCCGTCCACTGGTCCGGCTGCGAGCGGCGTTGCGGACACCCGGCGGGTGAGTGGGTGGACGTCCTCGCCACTGGGCAGGGCTATCGGGTGACCGTACGACCCGCAGAGACCTCTCACGATGTGATGACAGAACAGATGGCCGAAGCAGTGGCCGAGGCCCGGAGGACCAAGTGATCGAGTACGAGAGGGACGGCGCGGCCATCTACCGCGAGTCCTTTGCCACCATCCGGGCCGAGGCCGACCTGGCCCACCTGCCCGCCGACGTCTCGCAGGTCGCGGTGCGGATGATCCACGCCTGCGGTATGACCGACCTGGTCAAGGACCTGCTCTGGTCGCCGGGCGTGGTGGCGAGCGCCCGCAAGGCGCTGCACGCCGGTGCGCCGATCCTCTGCGACGTGTCGATGGTGGCCAGCGGTGTCACCCGCAAGCGGCTGCCGGCCGACAACGAGGTCATCTGCACCCTCTCCGACCCCTCGGTGCCCGCTCTCGCGAAGGAGCTCGGCAACACCCGCAGCGCCGCGGCGATGGAGCTGTGGCTGCCCCGCCTCGAAGGTGCGGTGGTCGCCGTCGGCAACGCGCCGACCTCGCTGTTCCGGCTGCTGGAGATGATCGAGGCCGGCGCCCCGCGTCCGGCCGCGGTGATCGGTGTGCCGGTCGGCTTCATCGGCGCCGCCGAGTCCAAGCAGGCGCTCGCCGAGCACCCCTCCGGCCTGGAGCACCTCGTGGTGCGCGGCCGGCGAGGCGGCAGTGCGATAGCCGCCGCCGCCATCAACGCGATTGCGAGTGAGGAAGAATGACCGGCCGTCTCTACGGTGTCGGCCTCGGCCCGGGCGATCCGTCGCTGATCACCGTCCGCGCCGCCGAACTCATCGGCAAGGCCGACGTGGTGGCGTACCACAGCGCCCGGCACGGCCGTTCGATCGCGCGCTCCATCGCCGCCCGCTACCTGACCGGCGGTCAGATCGAGGAGAAGCTGGTCTACCCGATCACGGTCGAGACCACCGACCACCCCGGCGGCTACCGGGGCGCGCTGGACGAGTTCTACGAGGAGGCCGCCGACCGGCTGGCCGCCCACCTGGACGCGGGCCGCGACGTCGTCGTGCTCGCCGAGGGCGACCCGTTCTTCTACGGTTCGTACCAGCACATGCACAAGCGCCTCGCGTACCGCTACCCGACCGAGGTGGTGCCCGGCGTCACCTCGATCAGCGCCGCCGCCGCCCGGCTCGGCATGCCGCTGGTCGAGGCCGAGGAAGTCCTGACCATCATCCCGGGCACCCTGCCCGAGGAGGAGCTGACGGCACGTCTGGCCGCCACCGACTCGGCGGTCGTCATGAAGCTCGGCCGCACCTTCCCGGCCGTCCGCCGCGCCCTGGAGCGAGCGGGCCGGCTGGAGGACGCCCAGTACGTCGAGCGGGCCACGATGGACGGTGAGCGCACCGAGCCGCTGGCCGACGTCGACCCGTCCACCGTGCCGTACTTCTCCGTCGCCGTCCTGCCCAGCAAGGTCGCGCCGCTGGAGCACACCGAGCCCTCCGGTGAGGGCGAGGTCGTCGTGGTCGGCACCGGTCCTGCCGGACCGCTCTGGCTCACCCCCGAGGCGCGCGGCGCCCTGGCCCGGGCCACCGACCTGGTCGGCTACACCACCTACCTGGACCGCGTGCCCGTCCGCCGAGGCCAGCAGCGCCACGGCTCGGACAACAAGGTCGAGGCCGAGCGCGCCGAGTTCGCCCTCGACCTGGCCCGGCGCGGCCGCCGGGTCGCCGTGGTCTCCTCGGGCGACCCGGGCGTCTTCGCGATGGCGACCGCCGTCCTGGAGGCCGCCTGCGCCGACCCGTACCGCTCGGTCAAGGTGCGCGTGCTGCCCGGCATGACCGCCGCGCACGCCGCCGCCTCCCGGGCCGGCGCCCCGCTCGGCCACGACTACGCGGTGGTCTCGCTCTCCGACCGGCTCAAGCCCTGGGAGGTGGTGGCCGAGCGCCTGCGCGCAGCCGCCGCCGCCGACCTGGTGCTGGCGCTGTACAACCCCGGCTCGCAGACCCGCACCACCCAGGTCGGCCTGGCCCGCGACCTGCTGCTCGAACACCGCGCCCCGGACACCCCGGTGGTGATGGCCCGTGACGTCGGCGGCCCGACCGAACGTGTGCGGACCGTGCGCCTGGGCGAACTCGACCCCGCCCAGGTCGACATGCGGACCATCCTGCTGATCGGCTCCTCGCAGACCCAGGCCGTCGAGCGCGACAACGGCACCGAGGTGGTCTGGACCCCCCGGCGGTATCCGCCGGTCTGACCGGAGGCCTTCGGCCCGGCGCTCTCACGGCGCCGGGCCGAGGCGCCCGACCTAGACTGGCGACATGGGCCGACGCAACGACGAGGTCGAGGCCCTTCTCCAGGAGTACGCCGACCTCATCCTGCTCACCGGCGGTGACGCCTACCGGGCGCGTTCCTACGAGAAGGCGGCCCGGGCCGTCGGCGGGCACCCCGGGGACGTCGCCCACCTGGACGTCAAGGGGCTGCAGGAGATCCCCGGCGTCGGGAAGTCCATCGCCGCCAAGATCGCCGAGTACCTCGCCACCGGCCACCTCCCCGCCGTCGACCAGCTGCGCGAGAAGGTGCCCGCCGGCGTGCGCGAGATCATGGCGATCCCCGGCGTCGGCCCGAAGAAGGCGGCGGTGCTCCACCGGGACCTCGGCATCTCCTCGGTCGCGGAACTCCTGGACGCGGCCAGGGCCGACCGGCTCAGCGAGGTCCCCGGCTTCGGCGAGCGCTCCGCCGAGAACATCCTGCACGGCATCGAGGTGCTCGGGCAGAGTGGCGGCCGGGTGCTCCTCAACACGGCGACCGAGCTCGCCGAGGAGATCGTCGCCGAGCTCTCCCGGGTCCCGGGTTGCGAGCGCTGCGCGTACGCGGGGTCGCTGCGGCGGATGCGGGAGACCATCGGCGACATCGACGTCCTGGCGGCGGCCGAGGACTCCGCGCCGCTGATGGAGGCGCTCACCGCCCTGCCGTACGCCGCCGACGTCATCGGCCACGGCACCACCAAGACGTCGATCCGTACCACCAAGGGCATGCAGGTCGACCTGCGCGTCGTCCCGGCGGATGCCTGGGGAGCGGCGATGGTCTACTTCACCGGCTCCAAGGCTCACAACATCCGCCTGCGCACCAGGGCCGTCAAGGCAGGCCTCAAGCTCTCCGAGTACGGCCTCTTCGAGGTCGAGAGCGGCCGGAAGGTCGTCTCGGCGAGCGAGGAGGAGGTGTACGCCGCTCTCGGGCTGCCGTGGATACCGCCGACGCTGCGCGAGGACCGGGGCGAGATCGACGCGGCGCTGCGCGGGGAGCTGCCGGAGGTGGTGACCGAGCGGGACGTCCGAGGCGACCTGCACACCCACACCGACCTGACCGACGGTCTCGCCCCGCTGGAGGAGATGCTCGCCACGGCCGCCGAGCGCGGGTACGCCTACTACGCCGTCACCGACCACGCCCCGAACCTGTACATGCAGCGGATGACCGACGAGAAGATGCTGGCCCAGCGGCAGCAGGTACGCGAACTCGACCGGCGCTTCAAGGGGATGAGGGTGCTGCACGGCACCGAGCTCAACATCGACCCCGACGGTGGCGTCGACTGGCCGCCGGAGTTCCTCGCCGGATTCGACCTCTGCGTGGCCTCGGTCCACTCCCACTTCAGGGCCGGCCGGGACGCGCAGACCCGGCGCCTGGTACGCGCCTGCGAGAACCCGTACGTCCACATCATCGGCCACCCGACCACCCGCCTCCTGGGCCGGAGACCTGGCCTGGACGTGGACCTCGACGAGGTGTTCGCCGCCTGCGCCCGCACCGGCACCGTGCTGGAGATCAACGCCTCTCCCGAGCGCCTCGACCTGAACGACGAGCAGATCCTGGCGGCGCGGCGGCACGGCGTCCGCTTCGCCGTCGACAGCGACGCGCACTCCCCACTGCACCTGGCGAACCTGCGGTACGGCATCGGAACGGCGCAGCGCGGCTGGCTCACCAAGGACGACGTGATCAACACCTGGACCTGGACCAGACTGCGACGCCTCCTCAACTCGGTGCCCTCCGACTCTGGTTGACGGTACGTGCGCTCTCGACAGCGTCTGCGGACCGGGGACGATGCGGCCATCGAGGACGCGCTGGGCCGGATCGGTCAGGCCCCGAGGCGGGCCAGCCAGTCGACGGCGCCGGCGACGTCCGCGACGGTGCGGACACCGGGCGGAAGCGCCGGGCGGCGGACGATCACCACCGGCACGCCGAGCTCGCGGGCGGCCGTGAGCTTGGGTGCGGTGGCCGCCCCGCCGCTGTCCTTGGTCACCAGCACGTCGATGCGGTGCTCGCGCAGCACGGCCCGTTCGCCGTCCAGGGTGAACGGGCCGCGGTCCAGCAGGACGGCGGTCTGCGCGGGCATCGGGGGCTCCGGGGCGTCGACCGAGCGAGCGAGGAAGAAGAGGTCGTCGAGGCCCGTGAAGGCGGCCAGGCCCTGGCGCCCGGTGGTCAGGAAGACCCGGCGGCCGAGCGCGGGGAGGGCCGCGGCGGCCTCCTCCAGGGAGCCGACCGGGTGCCAGCGGTCACCGTCAACCGGCACCCAGCTGGGGCGGCGCAGAGCCAGCAGGGGAACATGGACCTCGGCGGCCGCCTCGGCCGCGTTGCGACTGATGGTGCCGGCGAAGGGATGGGTGGCGTCGATGAGCGCGTCCACGTGCTGCTCGCGCAGCCAGTCGGCGAGCCCGGACGGGCCGCCGAAGCCGCCGATCCGCACCTCCCCGGCGGGCAGCCGGGGCTCGGCCACCCGGCCCGCCAGTGAGCTGGTCACCCGCAGCGCCGGGTCGGCCGCCAGCTCGGCGGCCAGCCTGCGGGCCTCGGTGGTGCCGCCGAGGATCAGGACGTGCATCGGGACTCCAGGGGACGGACGTGGCTGAGACGGGAGGCCGCGCGGCGCAGCTGAAGAGCAGCGGGCTGCGGCACGGCTGGACGACGGGTGCCTGTGCGACGGCGGCGACCACCGCCGCGTACACCGCGCTGCTGACCGGGGAGTTCCCCGACCCGGTGACGATCACCCTGCCCAAGGGTCAGCAGCCCGCCTTCGCACTGGCCACCGAGGAGTTGACGGACCATCAGGCGATGGCGGGAGTGGTCAAGGACGCCGGGGACGACCCGGACGTCACCCACGGCGCGCTGATCCGCTCGACGGTACGCGCCGGGCTCCCCGGCACCGGCGTGGTGTTCCGCGCGGGCCCGGGCGTGGGCACCGTCACCAAGGCCGGGCTGCCGCTCGCGGTCGGCGAGCCCGCGATCAACCCGGTGCCCCGGCAGATGATCCGGGACGCCGTCGCCGAGGTCGCCGCCCGGCACGGCGGCAGCGGGGACGTCGAGGTGGAGATCTCCGTCGACCACGGCGAGGAGATCGCCCGCAGCACCTGGAACCCGCGCCTGGGCATCCTGGGCGGCCTCTCCATCCTCGGCACCACCGGCATCGTCGTGCCCTACTCGTGCTCCGCCTGGATCGACTCCATCCGGCGCGGTGTGGACGTGGCCCGCGCGGCCGGGCGTACGCATGTCGCGGGCTGCACCGGATCGACCTCGGAGAAGGTCGCCGTCGCCGTGCACGGCCTGCCGGAGGACGCCCTGCTGGACATGGGCGACTTCGCGGGCGCGGTACTGAAATACCTCAAGCGCCACCCCGTGCCGAGGCTGACCATCGCGGGCGGCTTCGCCAAGCTCTCCAAGCTCGCCGCCGGGCACCTGGACCTCCACTCGGCCCGCTCGCAGGTCGACAAGGGCTACCTCGCCGCTCTCGCCCGGCAGGGCGGGGCGGACGAGCTCCTGGTCGCCGCCGTGGCCTCGGCCAACACCGGCCTGGAGGCCGTCCAGCTCTGCTCGTCCGCCGGGGTGCCGCTCGGTGACCTGGTGGCCGAGGCGGCCAGGGCCACCGCACTGGGCGTCCTGACCGGCTCGCCGGTCGCGGTCGACGTCATCTGCATCGACCGAGCCGGCACCATCGTCGGCCGGGCCGAGCCTGCCGGGTAGGGCCACCCTCACTGGTAGGGGCACCTTCAGGGGCGCGGGGAACTGCGCGACCAACCCTCTACGGACGTGCATGGTTGGCAGCGCAGTTCCCCGCGCCCCTGAGGAGCTACCCCATGCCGCGGATACTCGCGCAGTTCCCCGAGCCCCTGGAGAGTGCATGGCTGACCACCTGCCCGATCCCGGCCGGACAGGCCCTAGCCGCACGGCTCGTGCGGGCGCTCGCGCTCGGCGGAGTACAGGTGGCTGTCCCGGAACTGCTCCGCGCCGAGGGTGCGGCCGACCAGGATCACGGCGGTCCGCAGCACCCCCGCCTCCTTCACCTGGCCGGCGATGTCACCGAGCGTCCCCCGCAGCACCAGCTCGTCCGGGCGGCTGGCCATCGCGACCACCGCCGCCGGGCAGTCCACGCCGTAGTGCGGCAGCAGCTCGTCGACCACGCTGTCCACGTAGCGGGCCGCCAGGTGCAGCACCAGCAGCGCGCCGCTGCGCCCCAGCGTCGCCAGGTCCTCGCCCTCCGGCATCGGCGTCGCCTGCCGGGCCACCCGGGTGAGGATGACGGTCTGACCCACCGTCGGCACCGTCAGCTCGCGCTTCAGCGCGGCGGCGGCCGCGGCGAAGGCGGGCACGCCGGGCACGATCTCGTACGGGATGCCCACGGCGTCGAGCCGCCGCATCTGCTCGGCGACCGCGCTGAACACCGACGGGTCGCCGGAGTGCAGCCGGGCGACGTCCTGCCCGTCCTCGTGGGCCCGGACGATCTCCGCGATGATCTGATCGAGGTTCAGGTTGGCGGTGTCCACCAGCCGGGTGCCCGGCGGGCACTCGGCCAGCAGCTCACGCGGCACCAGGCTGCCCGCGTACAGGCAGACCCCGCCGGCCGCCAGGATGCGCTGCCCGCGCACGGTGATCAGGTCGGCGGCGCCGGGGCCCGCCCCGATGAAGTAGACGGTCATTCCGCTTCCTGTTCTTCCTGCTCGACCACGTGTTTGACTACCGACCATTGCGTGACGGGCATCGCCTGCCGCCAGCCCGTGAATCCCCCGACGGGGACGGCGTGCGCGACCGCAAGACGCAGCAGCTCGCCGCCGTGGCGGCGGTACCACTCGGTGAGCAGCGCCTCGGACTCCAGCGTCACCGTGTTGGCCACCAGCCTGCCGCCCGCCGGCAGCGCGTCCCAGCAGGCCTGCAGCAGGCCGGGTGCGGTCAGCCCGCCGCCGACGAACACCGCGTCGGGCGTCGGCAGACCGGAGAGTGCGGCGGGTGCCGGGCCGGTCACCACCTGAAGCCGGGGCACGCCGAGCGCGGCCGCGTTGCGGGCGATCCGCTCGGCCCGGACCGGATCGCGCTCCACGCTGACGGCCCGGCAGTCGCGGTGGGCCCGCAGCCACTCGATCGCGATGCTGCCCGAGCCGCCGCCGACGTCCCAGAGCAGCTCGCCGGGCTCCGGTGCGAGCGTGGCGAGGGTCGCGGCCCGGATGTGACGCTTCGTCAACTGTCCGTCGGACTCGTACGCGTCATCGGGCAGACCCGGGACCAGTGAACGGCGCGGCGCCGACGGGGAGGCCGCGCACTCGACGGCGATGAGGTTCAGCGGGTCGCCGGGCGGGTGCGGCCAGCCGTCGGCCGGGCCCTCGTACCGGTTCTCGTCCGGGCCGCCGAGCTGCTCCAGCACCTGCAGCCGGCTCGGGCCGTAGCCGCGCTCGGTGAGCAGCGCCGCCACGGCGGCGGGCGTCCGGGCGTCCGTGCTGAGCACCAGGAGCCGGCGGCCGGGGTGGAGCGAGAGCGTGAGGGAGTCCAGCGGCCGGCCGACCAGGCTCACCACCTCGGTGTCCTCCACCGGCCAGCCGAGCCGGGCACAGGCGTACGACACGGAGGAGGGATGCGGCAGCACGCGCAGCCGCTCGGGGCCGACGGTCTCGGCGAGGGCACGGCCGATGCCGAAGAACATCGGGTCGCCGCTGGCCAGGACGCAGAGGCGCCGGTCGGCGTGGGCGGCGAGCAGCCAGGGCACGGCCGGGCGGAGGGGGGAGGGCCAGGGCACCCGGCTCGCCGTGACCTCGGGCGGCAGGAGGTCGAGCTGGCGTGGCCCGCCGATCACGGTGTCCGCTTCGCGCAAGGCCGCGCGCGAGCTGTCGGCCAGGCCGGTCCAGCCGTCGGCGCCGATCCCGACAACGGTGATCGGTGCGGAGCGCGGTGCGGCGGCCAACGGGTACTCCTCTGGTGGTCCTCGCAGGTCGGAAGGGGCAGCCGCAGCCTACCTGGGGGTGGTGCAGGCCTCCGTGGGCGGGCGCGCCGAAAACGGCTCGCCCGGCGGGCCGCCGACGGGCAGAATGCGGCCATGACTTGCCGACGAAAGGCCCATGGCGCGTAAGCCGCCCGCCCGCGTGCGAGCGGGCCTCGCCAGAATGCCCAGGCCGTACGACCGCAGCCCCGCCCGCGTGGTGCCCGGGGTCTCGATGGCCGCACAGCGCTGTATCGCCGACTTCGAGCGCGTCCACGGCAGCCCGGGCGCCGTCGGCCTGGCCGTCGCGGCCTGGTCGAAGCTGGTCCACGGAAGCCGCCGTCACGAACCCGGGAGCCTGGGCCGGGCGGACTGTCCGTGCTGTGACGACACCGTCCCCCGGACACTCATCGAGCAGGCCCTGCGCCACCTCCCGCTGCGCGCAGCCCGGGAACTACGGGCCGTGGTGAGGCCTCTGGACGCGGTGTTCCTCGACCGGGTGCGCCCCGACCCGAGCGTCAACGACCGCCAGGACTGGTGGACCGACCTGCCATGACGCAGCCGTTGACGGTTTGTGGGTATGAGCACTGACGGGGACTCCGGCCGCCGGACGAGAGGAGCGGCCGATGAGCACCGGATCGAGGGACGTGGCCACCACGCGCGCCTGGGTGGTGGCCCGCGCCGCACCGGCGGCCGAGCACCCCCTGCGGCTGGTCGAACGGCCGCTGCCCGGAACCGGGCCGAACGGCATGCTCGTGGAGGTCACGGCCTGCGGGGTGTGCCGCACCGACCTGCACGTGGCCGAGGGAGACCTGCCGACGCACCTGCCCGCGTGCACGCCCGGCCACGAGATCGTCGGCACGGTGCTCCGGACGGGCTCCGCGGTGGCGGGCTTCCGGCCGGGCGACCGGGTCGGCGCCGCCTGGCTGGCCCGCACCTGCGGCGCCTGCCGGTACTGCCGGGCGGGCCGGGAGAACCTCTGTCCGCACTCCCGGTACACCGGCTGGGACATCCACGGCGGGTACGCCCGGCAGACCGTCGTGGACAGCCGCTTCGCCTATCGGCTGCCCTCCGGCTCGTCCGACGCGCAGCTCGCACCGCTGCTCTGCGCGGGCATCATCGGCTACCGGGCGCTGGAACGAGCCGAGCTGCCGCCGGGCGGGCGGCTGGGCATCTACGGCTTCGGCGCCTCCGCCCACCTGACGGCCCAGCTGGCGCTGGCCCGGGGAGCCACCGTGCACGCCTTCACCCGGGCCGAGGAGGCGCGCCGACTGGCACTGGAGCTGGGCGCGGCGTCGGCCGGCGGTGCCTACGACAGCCCGCCCGAGCCACTGGACTCCGCCATCCTGTTCGCACCGGTCGGGGACCTGGTCCCGGTGGCGCTCGCCGCCCTGGACCGGGGCGGCACCCTCGCCATCGCCGGGATCCATCTCACCGACGTCCCGGGCCTCGACTACCAGCGGCACCTCTTCCGGGAGCGCACGCTGCGCAGCGTCACCGCCAACACGCGCGCCGACGGCCGTGCCTTCCTGGCCGAGGTGGGCGCGCACCCGCCGGCCGTCCACGTGCAGCCGTACGCCATGAGCCGGGCCGACGAGGCGCTGGCGGACCTCGCCGCCGACCGGGTGACCGGTGCGGCGGTGCTGCTCGCCGACTGACCCGATGCCTGCGCCAACCGGGGTCCTGGACGCGTCGGGCGGGTGCTCGGAGGGTCCGGCTAGGTAGCCTTTCAGTAGTGACCGACTCAGTGGCTCCGCCAAAAGCCTCCAGAAGCCTGGCCGCCGAACTGTGGCACGCCGTCATGGCGGACCCGAGACGGCTGCCGGAACGCCTGGCGCTGTTCGCGGTCCGGGCGGAGAGCGGCCGCGCGGCGGCTCTGGTGGCCCGCGTCCACCGGGACCTGCCGGACGCGACCTCGCAGGAACTTCGCGCGGAGGTCGTGACCAGGGGCACGAGGCTGACCGTCCTCGAGGGAAGCGTGATCGGTGGCCCGTTCGTCCTGCTGATCCCGGTGGCGTTCTGTGCGGCGCTGCTGGTGCAGATCCGGATGGTCCTGGCCCTGGCGGTGCTGGACGAGCGCGATCCGGCCGACCGGGAACGGGTGGTCGAACTGCTCGTCCTGCAAGGGGCCCACCCCACCGAACAGGAGGCCGCAGCCGCTCTCACCGCTGCCGAGCGGGCCGAGCCCGTGGACGGCCGACGACAGAACTGGCTCGTCTCCGTCAGGCGACTCGCCTACCTGCTCGGCGTCATCGGCGGTGGTGGCCCGAGCAGCAGCCGTCTGCGCGCGGTCGCGGGATGGGTCAGCGTCGCGGCGGTGATCGTGATCGGGTTCGTACTGCCGCTGATCTGGGTCCCGGCGATGGGAATCTCCTACCAGCGCGCCACCACCCGGCTCGGGCAGCGGTCCTGCGACTACTACCACCCGGAGCCGCGGATCATACTGGGCCCGCAGGGCGGCTGGCGCCCGGCGGGTGCGCTCATCGCCGTGCGCACCTTCCTCGGGGCGGTGCTGCCCGTGGTGTCCCTGCTGGTGGTGCTGGTCGCCGGAGTGCGGGTCGGCGAAAGCCGCTGGGCCGCCCTGGCCGTCGGTGTGGTGGCGGCCTCCCTGGTCGGTGCGACCATCGCCGCTGTCCGCCACTTGCACCGGCACCGGAACCGGCGCCGCCGCTGACGGGCTCGGCTCAGGCCTGTTCAGCCGTGCACGGTCCGTCCGCTCCGAGCGGCTCGACCCGCACGCGCTGCCGCATGCTCCGGTAGGCGTCGGCGTCGTAACTGCCGGCCAGCGGGGCGAGCACGGTGGCGGCCGACAGCGCCACGGCATCGGCGAGCCGGTCCGGCCACGGCGTACCGGCGACCAGGCCGACCGTGAGCGCGGCGACCGCCGCATCCCCGGCGCCGGTCGGATTCCCGGCGACCCGCTCCGGCGGCCGGGCCCGCCAACTGCCTTGGGGCGTACAGGCGAGCAGCCCGTCCGGCCCCAGCGAAGCCACCACCGACCCGGCCCCCGCCGCGCGCAGCCACCCGGCTCCGGCGCGGGGGTCGGCGGCGCCGGTCACGGCGGCCAGCTCCGCCGCGTTCGGCTTGACCAGCGCGGGGCCGGCGGGGAGCCCGCCGCGCAGGGCCTCGCCGTCCGCGTCCAGCACCGCGGGCACCCGCTGCGCACGCGCGAGGCCGACCAGGACGCCGTACGCGTCCGGCGGCAGGCCGACGGGCAGACTGCCGGAGAGGACGACGGCGGCTGCGCCTGCGAGCAGCCGCTCGTACCGGGTCAGGAAGGCGGACCACTCCGCCGGGGAGACGGCCGGCCCCGGTTCGAGCAGGATCGTGGTGTCGCCGTCCGCCTCCTCGACGACGGCGACGGTACGGCGGGTCTCCCCGGCGACCGGCACCAGCTCCTCGCGCAGCCCCGCCGCCGCCAGATCCGCGCGCAGCGCCTGCCCGGCGGCACCGCCGGCCAGTCCGGTGACGACGGTCTCGTGCCCGAGCGCGCCGAGCACCCGGGACACGTTGACCCCCTTGCCGCCGGCCCGCTGGGCCACCTCCCGCACCCGGTTGCTGCCGTGCCGGTCGAGCCGGTCGAGCCGGTAGGTGACGTCGACGGCGGCGTTGAGCGTGACGGTGACGATCACGAGCGCGTTCCCTCCCGCAAGGCGTGCCCACGGCGGTGGGCTGATGCTCAAAGTTGCTCATTACTAGCTCAAAACATCAACTTCGCGCAACACTGCCCGACACGCTGAGGCCGCCGCGGAGGTCCGGGCTCTGTCGTACCCGGCTGCCATGCTGTGAGCGGCTTGAGGGTGCTGACGCACCGTTCGATCACGAGAGAGAGTGGGATTCCCATGGCCACGAAGATCTTCGTCAATCTCCCCGTCAAGGACCTCGCCAGGTCGATCGAGTTCTTCACCAAGCTCGGTTTCACCTTCAACCAGCAGTTCACCGACGAGAACGCCGGCTGTCTGGTCATCGGTGACGACATCTTCGCGATGCTGCTCGTGGAGCCGTTCTTCAAGAACTTCACCAAGAAGGAGATCGCCGACGCCACCACCAGCACGGAGGCGATCGTGGCGCTCGGGGTGGAGAGCAGGCAGCGCGTCGACGAGCTGGTCGACAAGGCCTTCGCCGCCGGCGCGCGGCCCTCCAACGAGACCAGCGACCAG
Source organism: Kitasatospora atroaurantiaca (assembly GCF_007828955.1). Classification (NCBI taxonomy): domain Bacteria; kingdom Bacillati; phylum Actinomycetota; class Actinomycetes; order Kitasatosporales; family Streptomycetaceae; genus Kitasatospora; species Kitasatospora atroaurantiaca. The sequence continues at coordinate 6,507,762 of NZ_VIVR01000001.1, forward strand.
GGCTTCATGTACGGCCGCAGCTTCCAGGACCTGGACGGTCACCTCTGGGAGGTCCTCTACATGGACCCGGCCGCGGTGCAGGGCTGACTACTCGGCGGAGCAGGCGGAGATGCGGGTCGAGGAGGACCTCGACCCGCATCTGTGTACACGGCAGTCCGGCTGACGGACGGTCAGCTCCAGGTGTCGATCGCGAGCGTCAGTGCCGCCTGGTCCCCGAGGATCCTGGTGGCGCTGGGCGGCAGGGGTACCGACACCGTCCCGTTCGTCAGGCCGATGGGCTTCTCGCTGACCGGGTCGTGGTCGGCGATGGCCCCGGGAAGTGTCGAGTTCCAGGCGGCCCATGCCTGCAGCGAGCCGGTCGCCTCGCCGTCCTGGCGGCCGATGTCGACGACCAGGATGTCGTCCCAGTCCGCGGCCTGGGCGAGGTGGTCCCGCCAGAAGAGCAGCCCGTGCTTCTCCTCCAGCCGGATCACCCGGAGGTGCAGGGCGTAGCGGCAGCGGGCGGGTGGCGGCGTCAGCGGGTCGTGGCCCAACTTCGCCGGGTCGAGCAGGAAGACGGTCGTGAGCGGCACCTGCCCGTCGGGGCGCAGCGACTGCCGGTCCTGTTCCGCGTTCAACTGGATCGGGCAGTAGTGCGCGGCGAGCTGTTCGTGCATCACGATCGGCAGGCCCCGGACCGAGAGCTGCACCTCGGCCTGCCAGACCACCTCGCCGTCGGCTCCGGACGGCGGTAGCTGCAGCCCGGACAAGCCGACGTCCACCCGTCTGGCCCCGAACAGGAAGCGGCGCAGGTTCTGGTACCCCTCCTCGGAGTTGACGAGCCCGTAGCGGCCGGAGTGCGAGCGGTGCACGTAGGCGCGGTGGGCCTTGTGCACATAGGCGTTCTCGATGGCGACCAGGCCGTCGCTCTTCGGGCCGACCGCCTTCTTGGCGACTCCGTAGTCGGCCGGGTCGGTGCCGACCAGGCAGAAGATCCGGTCCGTCGGGAAGTCCTCCTCCGGGACCTCGTTCGGCCGCCAGGTGTCGGGGGCGCGGTCGCCCCACTTCGCGCCGCGGTACAGGTAGCCGTACATCAACTCCGGGGCGAAGATGTCGGCGCCCGACGGGCCGAAGGTCTCCATGGCCCAGTCGAAGAGGCCGCCACCGGCCTCGAAGGTGATGCCGCCGTGCGGGGTGCCGTAGGTGAACAGCTTGTCGACCAGCTCCTTGCCGGGCGTGCGTGGGGCGCCGTCCTTGGGCAGGTAGGAGATCTTCTGGATCATGCTGCGGCACACCAGGCCGCCCATCGAGTGGGCGATCAGGATGACCTTCGGGGCGCCGGTCCTCGAGCGGACGAGCTGGACGAGGTCGTACAGGTCGGCGGCGGCCTTCTCGATGTTGAAGTCGACGGCCTCCTTGCCGAAGGTGTCGGCGGCTTCGTCGTAGAAGCGGTGGATCCACACCGTCCCGGCCGGCACGGTGTCCGCCTCCCGGGACTCCAGATAGGCCTTCGGGTCCCCGGAGACCAGCGGTTGGTAGCCGTCCTCCGCGAACAGCCGCAGCAGCGGGCTCTCGAACTGGTAGTACTGCGGGGAGCCGTCACCGCCGATCCGGATGTGGGTCGATCCGTCGTTGAATCCGTAGAACGGGTCGTCAACCTGCTTGTCGATTCCGCGGGTTCCCCCGCCGAAACCGCGGACGTAGATCACGGGAAGCATCGGGTAGTCCTCAGGTCGGGAGAGCGTCTCACTCGGGTGGGAACGATGTGGCCCGGGAGTCAGGCCCGACTGCCCGCCGCGATTCGGCGGGCGCTGCCTCGAGAGCAGTCGGCATAACCAGCCTCCGCGCGGCACCGGTCGACGGCAACCGGACGGGACGTTCACGAACCGTCCGGCCGGAGGGCGAGCGGCAGTGACGGGTGTCAGGCTGATTCGAGAAGGGACCTGTGAAAGGGATCTGCGAAGGGACTTTTTTTCATGATCACCACTGACTTTGTTCCCGGCTCGCCGTGCTGGCTCGATCTCGGTGCCCCCGATGTCGATGCGGCGGCGGCCTTTTACGGCGCGGTGTTCGGCTGGGAGCGCGAGTCCATGGGCGAGGACGCGGGCGGGTACAGCCTCTTCAAGCTGGACGGCAAGACCGTCGGAGGAATCGGCCGGCTCACCGAGGAGGGTGCCCGCTCGGCCTGGATGATCTACTTCAACACCGCCGACGCCGAGGCCACCGCCAAGGCCGTGGAGCGCTCGGGCGGCACGGTGCGGGTCGCCCCGATGGGTGCCGAGGAGTGGGGCTGGATGGCCCAGCTCACGGACCCGCAGGGCGGTCAGTTCGCCGTCTGGCAGCCGGGGAAGAGCCCGGGCCTGGAGACGGTCGACAAGCCGGGCAGCCTGAGCTGGACGGAGCTCTACACCACCGACGCGGCGGCGGCGAAGGAGTTCTACAGCGGCCTCTTCGGCTGGCAGTACGAGGACATGGACCTGCCGGGCGGCGGAGGGACGTACGTCCTCATCACCCCGGGCGGCCTCCCCAAGGAGCGCATGCACGGCGGCCTCATGCAGCTCCCGTCGGAGATGCTGACCCTGACCGGCGGCCGGCCCTACTGGCACCCGGTGTTCGCGGTAGCCGACTGCGACGCCACGGTCGCCAAGGTCACCGGGAACGGCGGCACCGTGCAGATGGGCCCGGAGGACGCGGAGGGCGTCGGGCGGCTCGCCGTCTGCGTCGACCCGTCCGGGGCGGACTTCGTGGTGCTCACCCCGACGACCCCTGCGTGACCGTCCGGGCCGGCTCCGGCTCTGCGAGAGGTGTCCGGCCGGTCGGCCGGGCACCTCTCGCAGGTTCGGGGTGGAGCCGGGTCACCCGGACGGCAGTCGGGCCGGCGCGGTGTCAGGAAGCCTCGCTCGGTCACATCTGTGCTGGTCACAGGCGGTGCATACGGCCGGAGGAGGGAGCCCCGCTGCTGTGGCGCGAGCGCGAGGTGGGCCGAACACTGGGCGCAGGCAGGGCAGCATCACGGACCGACTTCACCGGGAGAGCGGATCATGCGGACGAACAACGTGCTCCGAGTCATCGCCGTCGTGGTCGGTGCGGTCCTGATCGCCGGCGCGTTCGTGCTCGCGTACTTCGTCACGCCGAACTACGTGGCCCGGCTGCCCGGAGACACCGACACCAAACGCACCTACACCGGTACCTTCAAGACCCTGCTCGACGCCCAGGAGGTGGCGAAGGGCAACCTGGTGTCGGCCGTCAAGCAGAACGTCCCGCTGGCCATCGAGCGGGCCGTCAAGGTCGAGGCCACCTCGGGCAACACCGCCCTGGTCAGCGACAGCCGGACGACGACCGCCGCGGGCAACGCGGTCGAGAAGACGACCTGGCAGTATGCCGTCAACCGCAAGACCCTCGAGCCGGCCAGCAGCCACCCCTCGAGCTGGACGGTGGTCGATGCCCAGGGCCTGACGGTGAGTTGGCCGATCGGGTCGAAGAAGACGACGTACACCGGATGGCGGCCGGAGACCAAGACCACGACCCCGCTGACGTACTCGCGTACGGAGAGCAAGTCGGGCCTCAACACCTACGTGTACGAGGCGAGTCTGCCTCCCACCCGCATCACCGACACCGAGGTGCTCGCCGGGCTGCCGCCGGCCGTCCCGCAGAAGACCCTGGCGCTGGTCGCCCAGCTCGGAACCCTCTCGGCCGCGGCCAAGCTGCAACTGGCCGCACTGCTGCCGACCTTGGGTGATCCGGTGCCGCTCTCCTACACGCTGCAGAGCGCCGACACCTTCTGGATCGAGCCCGAGACCGGCGTGGTGGTCGACACGCACCGCTCCCAGCAGCGCGTGGCCGGGGTCGTCGCCCCGAAGGACGGCACCTTCCTTCCGCTGCTGCCGGTCTCCGACGTCTCCTACCAGCAGACCGCCGACTCCGTGAAGGGCGCTGCGGACGACGCCAAGGACGGCCGCGACGCCATCTCGCTGGTGGGCACCATCCTGCCCATCGTGTGCGGTGTGGTCGGAGCGATCCTGATCGCGGTGGCGCTTTTCCTCCGGCGTCGGGGCACCCGCGGCGCCGCCGGCCCGGATGCCGCCGGCCCGGATGCTGCCGCCACGGGCGCCGACGCCCCCGATCGCCCTTGAGCGCAGTCCGGGCTCTCTCCCGTCAGTGCAGGGTCGGCACGGCGCCGCACTCGACCACCGTGAGCTCCACACCGGGCAGGCCCCGGCCCCACCGCTCCGCGATCTCGGTGAGCCGGGCCGTGTCCGGCGGTGTGTGACCGAGGCCGATCGCGTACCGGGTCACCGCCGGTCCGGTCTCGAACGGGCGGGGCCAGGCATGGGCGTCCGCTGCTCCGATGCCCTCGATGGCGGTGAGCAGGGCCCGGATGCGACCTCTGACGCGGCCCACGGTCTCCTCGAACTCCTCGGCGTGGACGGGGTGTACGGCCAGGACCGCCCAGGCCGCGTGCCGACGGTGCAGGGGTGGGGGCGAGAGCAGCTCGGGCCATGGGTCGGCGCCGGTCTCGGCTGCCGCTTCCAGGATCTCCCAGGCTCGGTACAGCTCCTGGGTCAGCAGGTCCAGGCCGCCCCAGCCGACCTGCTCGGTGCAGCTTCGCACCGGACGGGTCGGCGTCGTGACCGACACCGCCGCCGAGGGCGCCTGGTCGGTCGTGGTGGTGAGGCCGACCGGTTCCCGCCAGTCCCAGGCGGCCCAGGTGCCGAAGAAGTGCCGGAGCAGCTCATCGTCCGCAAGGTCCCCGGCCTCGCGCGTCGTCCGAGCGGCCAGCACGGACCAGGCAAGCCCCGGCAGTCCGCCGAACGGGGCCGAGTCGAGGCCGCGCGCCTTCGCCCATGCCTTCACCTGCCGGGCCAGCCGGGCGAAGTCGGCGTGATGGCCGACCGCGGCGCGCACCGCGTCCGCGTCGCTGACCGCGCTCAACGCGATGGCGGCAGCCTCGCCCAGCTCGGCGCGACGGGCCACCGCCTCGGCCGGGGCGAGCGCTCCGGTGCCGACCACGACGAGGTCGACGTCCAGACCACCGGTGTCCGGATCCCCGATGCTCAGCCGTAGGCCCGGCACCCTGTTGCCGGTCACCTGCCTCATCCGGGTGGCGTCCGGCACCGCCTCGGCGACCCGCGCCAGGACCTCCGACATGTCGACGTCGCCCGGGAGCGCCGCCACGAGGTCGAGGTCCGCCCCGGCCAGGGCACAGCCCATCCGCCGCGATCCGACGACGTGGACGACTCCTTCGTGCAGCGCCTCGGAGACACGCTGGGCGATCTGCTGCGCGCGAGCGTCCCGGGCGTCGTCGCCGTCGGTGGCGGGCTTGCCCGTGCCGGCCTCGGGAAGCCAGCGGAGCTCGCCCGTGCCCAGCGCGATCGTGGCCCGTGGCCGCATCGGCTCGCCGCCCCGGCGGGAGAGCAGGACAACGTCCCCTACTCGTGCCGACATGGTGCCGAGCCGGGCGGCGCACTCGGCGGCGAGCTGCCGCGGCTGCCGGGTCCGGCCCAGGGACAGGTGCGGGGTGAAACCCTCGGAGCGACCACGGCAGCGCGGGAACCGCTCCTCCAGCGCCCGGTAGAGCTCGGCCCAAGGCTTGTCGCCGGCCGCTGCCGGGTCGAGCCAGACCGTGGCGTCCTCGCGGTGCCTGAAGCTGTGCACCCCGGCCAGCCGGGCGGTGAACGCCGCAGTTCCGGCCGCCGCCGCGGCGAGCAGTGGGGCCGCTCGCTCGAAGTCGGACTCCGGCACGAAACCGAAGAGCAGATTGACGTGCGGCGGCCACCGGCGGATCTGGGGATCGTGCTCCCAGCGGATGTCCTGGATCGTCGGCCAGAGTTCCTCGGGCGGCATCCACGCCACCGCCGTGCGGGCCGTCGGTGCGGCGTCGAGGACGTCGGCGGGCTCGGCCCCACCGAAGCTCAGTTCCGCTTCCACACCGTAATGGTCCGACACGAACAGCCCGTCCGGCGCGGGCGAGTCGCCTCGAAGGCGGGCTCGGGTCGCCTGCGGCCCGCCCGCACGCAGCAGGACCCGGTCCAGCCGGGAGGCCCGGCCGGACAGTGAGGACACCGCAGCCAGTGGATTGACGCCCGGGTCGAACGTGGGGGTCCGGTCCTCGGGCCCGTGGGCCTGGGTCCAGGCGTCCCGCATCCCGAGCACGGCGGCCGGGCCGTCCGGGCCGTCGCTGCCGTCGTTGAAGTCGCCCACCAGGATCAGGTTGCCGTCCACGCCGGCCAACCCCTCGGTGATTCGGGCCAGTTCGGCCTGCCGCCGGGCTGCTCCCTGGTCGGAGTGGTCGCTGCTCAGGTGGGTGGCGGCCACCACGAGCGGGCCGGAGGCGGCCTGGACGGTGACGGCGGTGACGGCTTTGTGCGGGCCGAGGAGGTGGTACCCCGCCTCACGTACGGGCAGCCGGCTGAGCAGCAGCAGCCCGCTGTCCTCGACGTCCCGCCCGGTCGGGTCGGTGCCCAGGGTGTAGCCCGCGCGGACCCAGGGGGCCTGCGTCAGCATGGCGAGCAGCCCGGCCTCGACCTCCTGCAAGGCGATGATGTCCGCGTCGGCCTCCTCCAGAGCCGCCAGGAGCAGTGGGCGGCGCCGGGCGGTGTCGATCCGGTCGCTGTCGTACCGGTCCCACAGGGTGTTCCAGGTCAGCACCCGCAGGCTCGCCGTGGCCGGCGCGGCCGTCGTCGGTGTGCCGTCCGCGGGGCGCCACCCGGCGGCGGGCTCCCACGTGTACGGCGTCCTGGCCGTGAAGAAGGGCGCCCGTAGCCGACGCGGGTCCCTCACCCGGCCGGCCTCCATCGCATCGAGCCGGTCCACCCCGGCGGACCGGTCCCACACCAGCTCGCCGTCCGCCTCGACGAACAGCACCCGGTGCCAGGGGATGTCGCCTCCCGGGGCGAAGGTGTCGAGCGGTATCCGCTTGGGGGCGGCGCCGCGCTGATAGACACCCAGCACGAACCTGCCCGGGTCGAACCGAGGGTCCCAGCGCACCCGGTGGTAGATCTCCTCGCTCGTGCGCATCAGACGCCCTCCCCCTCGAGCGAGGCAGCTCCACCGAGCGTGCCGGCGACGTCTCCGACGTCTCCGTCCGGCCCGACGTACCAGGTGCGGTGCGCCTGGCCGGGGTACGGCGGGGTGAAGCGGTGCAGCTGCGAGGCGAGCACGTCGGGTGGCACTGGGTGGGCCCGGCCCGCGTTGCGGCGGGTCAGCTCGGCCTCCTCGACCAGCACGACCGCGTGCGTGACCAGGGCGTCGCGGCGCTGCGCCACCGCCTGGACCAGGGACCGCTGGTGCTGGTTGAGAGAGGTGGCGTCCCACACCACGGTTGCGCCGGGGGCCAGGGCGCGGTCCAGGCGGTCCAGACCCGCCCGCAGGACGTCCCCGTTGTCCCGTTGGTCCGCGCGGGACCCTCGTGCCGCGCGCAGGTCGTCGAGGCTGACGTGCGCGTCGACACCGGGGAGACGGCCCGCGAAGGTGCTCTTCCCGCTGCCGGACGGACCGACCAGGTGGATCAGCCGCGGAAAGCCCCCGGACCGCCAGCGCCAGACGGCCGCCACGGCCTCCTCGACGACGGCGATCCGCCCCCGGGCGTACGCCTCCCGCGCCTCGGCCCAGCACCGGTCTGCCGCCTCGGTCTCCAGGCCGGAGAGCGCCTCGCGCAGGCCCGCCCGCAGCGGCTCGAGCGGCGCCTCGCCGAGCAGGCCGGCGTCCTCGGAGTACAGTGCGGACCAGTCGATCTGCGCACGCGCCTCGGTAACTTCCGTACCTGCACTGCCGTTCAGGGCTGCTGCGGCGACCGCGTGCAGGACTCCGAGATCGGCGGCGAGCGACATGCGTACCAGACCGGTCCGGCGCTCCTCGTCCGGGTAGGGGCGGTGCAGGCGGGGGTGCAGCCCGACGAGATCGGCGACGCGTCGGGCCAGCGGCAGGCCCAAGGGCCCGATCAGCCGGGGCGCCAGCGAGGCCCGCCGGGCGTCGCGCAACAACGCGGCCAGCACACCGGCCAGCCGCGCGTCGCCCGAACGCCCCAGCGCATCAAGGCTGGCGGAGACATCTGCCACGGCTGCCTCGGCGGAGGCCGGCTCCTCCCCGGCCATCCCCACGGCCGCGAGCAGGGCGGGCACATCGGGGGCCGCGCCCGAACGCACCGCCCACAGGGCGGCGGCCGGGGCCAGCCCGTTCTCCACGACGGCGGCGTGCATCCAGTGCGTGTCGGTCTGTACGTGCCTCGGGCGCACCCACTTGGCCACCCGCCGGGTGAACTCCGCCCGGCCGAAGCCCTCGACCGTCCGGACGACGTACCCCTCCTGCCGTTCGGTGTCCAGCCGCAGTGCTCGCAGTGCCCGCTCGTCGAAGGTGCCGCGCCACAGCACACGCGGCGTCGGCACTCCCCGACGGCGCAGGAAGAGCACCGTCCGGTCCCAGTCCAGGCAGCGGTCCCCGCCGTCCCAGACGGAGAACCCGTAGAACCAGCTCTCCAGCTCCTCGTACGCGATCGAGTGCCGCGCGTACAGGTTCTCCCCGCACACCCGCCACCCCTGCGGGATCGCCGCGCCGATCCGCCCATGCAGGGCCTTGACCCAGGCCCGTGACGGATGGTGTGCGGAATCCAGCGAGCGGGCGTGCAGCCCGTCCGGATAGAGGGTGGTGTTCTCCCCGTCGAGCTTCTCGGTGACCACGACCTCCTGGCCCCGCAGCCCTGACAGCTCACCGACCCGTACGTCGTCCGACGCCGCGCCCGGAGACCAGGGGAGATGCGGCGTGCGGGGGTACTGCACGTGCATGATCCGCTCCCGGCGACGAGGTTGTGACTCGCCACAATGTACGAACCCGAGGAGTGCGAATCCATCGATTAACAGCCACCGCGTGGCAGTCCTGAAAGCCCCGGGCCTCAGGGCGCCCTGAAGTACGTGGGGAAGCCGGGTGCGAGCCAGGGTTTGCGGCCCCAGGCGAGTGTTTTGCCCCGGGAGATGGCCTGCATGGGGGTGCAGCGACCGAGGGCCATGAGGAAGAAGGTGACGTGTTCGGAGACGATCGTGCAGTCGGGGCGGTGCGGCGGTTGCCGAGTGACCGTCACCGTGCCGTCGGCGATGGTGACGCCGAAGCGCGCGCCACCGCGCAGTCCGATCGCGTAGCGGGCGTGGCGGCCGGCGGTCGCGCGGGGGTCGACGACGCGGGGCATGGCGGTGAGGAGGAACGGAAGGGACAGGTCGACGCGCTCGCGGTCGATCATGTGCGGCTGCTTCAGGGCGCGGGCCAGGTCGTATCCGTGCCCCAGCATGTGGGTGAGCAGGTAGGAGGCCAGCGTCTCCAGGTCCATCGGGCCCATCGGGGTGAGCACGGGCTCGGTGGCGGGCCGAGCGGCGCTGTCCTCGGCGAAGGTACGGGTGTGGTGGACGATCGCGTCGGCGAGGACGGCCGGGTCGCGCTCGGGGTAGGCCGCTAGCGATTCGGCGTTGGCCGCCGCGAGGCCCGCCGGGGTTCCGTCGCCGTAGGGGCGGTCCAGGCCGCGGGCGACCTCCGCCATCAGCTGGTTGGCCAGTGCGAGGTGTGCTGCCGCCTCACCCACGGACCACGCTGCTCCCGGTATTCGAGCCGTCGCGTAAGGGGTGGACCGGAGTATCCGGGCGATGTCCTCGGCCGTGGCCACGGTCGCCTCGATCAGTTGTGTACTCACGGAGGTACGAGCAGAGGACTCGGTCATGGGGACGAAGCCTGGACCATCACCGATCGGACTGTCCAGACGTTCGACGCGCCCAGGAGCGGGTACGACCGTGAGGTCCTGCCTCCCGGTCTACCTGCCGATGCCGCGACGCTCGCGCCAGGCTCCGGCCACCATGCGAGCTGCTGACGGGACGGAGCGCGCGAGCATGGCGAGGACGGGCGCCAGGTCGTCCCTTGCCCACCAGCCCCACTCCGTCTCCGTGGCCCGCGCAGGGGCCGACGGGGAGGTGTAGCCGTTGCGCCGGTAAGCCCACCGCGTCCGTGGGTCGATGTGCTCGACGATCAACCGGCGTCCGTTGACCGGCGGTGATTCCGGAGTCCGACGTCCCGTCATCTCCAGGTGCAGTGCGCGCACCACATCAACTCCGCCTTCGGTCTCGAAGACGCGAAACTGAGCGCCGATCCGCGGATTGAAGTCGACCAGCTTGTACTGTCCGTCCCGGCGGTCGAAGCGCCAGTCCAGAGAGGCGACCCCCACGTACCCGATCTTTTTGCAGAAGTCTGCTGCCATCTCCGCGAGCTGAGTGTTGGGTACCGAGTACGCGCAGGCCGTGATCCCCGCATCCGCGGGAAAGGAGCGGACCTTGACCCCGGTGAACAGCAGCCGCGAACCGGACTCCGCCCCGAGGTGCAGTTGGACTGCCCAGTCCTCGGCCTCGCTGCGCGGCAGCCACTCCTGGAGGATCACCTCGGGCTGCCGGCCCCACTCCGCTGCCCGGGTGAGCAGTTCGCGGGGGGTTGCGACGAGGGTGGTCCTGCGGAGCGGCGTTTCGACCGTCCGGGCGCACGGGTCCCGGTTCTTGGCGATGACCGGGAAGCGCGCACTGGCGGCGAACTCCTCAATCTCCCTGTAGTGGGCGGGAGATGTGGTCGCCGGCGTAGGAACGTCGTGCTGCAGGCAGAGCTCGTACAACCCCTGCTTGCTGGCGAGCCGGCGGGTCAGTCCCGCCGGGGTTCTCGGCGCGAGGAAGTACTCCGCGAGCTCGTCCAGGTGCTCCGCGATCAGGACTGCGGCTCGCTCGTCGGTGGGGATGAGCAGAGTGCGGCGCCCGATCCGCCGACCGATCCGGACCAGGCCTGCCACGAGCCTCTCCGGGTCTTCGGCACCCGTCGTCGGCCAGACGAAGGCCTCCCTGAGATAGCGCGAGACGCCGGCTGGAGTGAAGCGGTCCTCGGTGACGGCGTACATCGGTACCCCGAGCCGTCCCAGGGTGCGGATCGCCGCTACGCCGCCGTGATGCAGTGGATAGTGGCCGATCTTCACGAGCAGGGCCGGAACGGAAACATCAAGGGAAAGCATCTGGCACCCCTTTTTGCGATACGTGCACAGAAAGGCGGTGAAACCAATCGCCGGCCTGGAGCATATGCCCAGCAGCGTCCGTGAGCTCGCAAGGCGGCACGTGTGTCGATGGCCGGTCGTCCGTCCGGCTTGCGCCTATCGGCCAAGGGAGGTGGCTGAAGTCGAGGCACCGGATGGAGCGGCTGCCGACGTTAGGCCATCGGGGCGTGACCGGTGTGTCGGGCCCGCCGAAGTCGGATCGGTATCGAACGTTGCGCTAGCGTGCCGTTGAGTGGGCCGAATGGTGGCTATTTGAAGTGATGGAGATCATTCGATGTCAGCTTCACTCCCCAGGATTACCGTGGCTGTCGCCTTCGCCAGGATGCCGTCCTCTCAGAATCCCCTGTCCAAGGGCAGGATCGGAGAAGATGCCATGTGTGCTTATTATCGATGCATCGTGGTGTGTTTCGCTTCGATTCGCCGCTGGAACCCGAATGTCGACCTTGTGCTTGTCTCGGCGGATTCCCTGCCGGAGCCGTTCTGCGGCCAGTTGGATCGACTGGGTGTCCAGATCGTGCTGGCACACTTCGGGCATCGTCCCCCCGAAGGCCTCGGAAAATGGGGAGGTTCGCTCTTCCTGTTCGATGCTCTGGAGAAGCTGAGAGGGAAGGGCGGGCTCCAGATTTTCATTGATCCGGACGTTCTCTGTGTGCGCCCTCTCGATGATCTGGTGGCCTCGCTCGGTGAGGCGGTCGGGGTGCAGGGGGAGCGGCTTCAGGATCTCCAGAAGCCGTCCTCGGACAAGTTCAAGGGATATCGCCAGACATGTGCGGAGATGTATCCGGAGCTGGGAGAGGCGACGCTCGAGCACGGGATGTACGGCGGTCACTTCTACGCCGTCCCGGAGCGTTGGACGCCGTTGCTGCTGGAGCGCATCGAGAGGGCGTGGAAGCTGTCGCTGGTGCGATTCGAGCAAGGCAGGCCGACGTTCTCGACGGAGGAGCCGATCATGAACTATGCGGTTCGTGCCGTGCCTGTGATGGAGATGGGCAGTTATGTCCGGAGTATCCCCACCGCGCCGTGGCGTCGCTTCCTCACCGACCCGGACATTATCCGCGGGTTGACTCTGTGGCATCTCATCCATGAGAAGGATATGGGTTTCCAGCGTATGTACGGCTGTGCTGCTGATCCGCTGTCGTGGTTCTGGAGATCCTCCCCGGAGGAGTTCCGTGACAAGGCCGGGGCAATGATGTCGGCCACCCATCAGACTCCGCAGCGGGCTCTGCTCAACTTCTGCGGTGACATCATCGAGCGGGTCACCAGTGAGCGTGCGCAGAATCGCCTGAAGCCGCTCTACACGCAGCTGGTCAGGATCAGCACGCTCCTGCGACGTCCGTGACCGGCTTCGAGCTCGCCCGTACCGGAAGAGAGCGTCGGTTCACTGGGTGACGAGCCCGCGGGCGACGGCGGTGGAGTAGAAGGGAAGCCGGCGCCGGGCTGCTACGCACACCAGGGCAACAGGTGCCATGCCGAGCAGCCCGTGCATGATCTGTGACAGCGGCCCGTCCCCCCATCGCGCAGCCAGGGATCCGCTGACGTACAGGGCCCCTCCGACCGCCGCGTGGATGAGATAAGGCCGGACGAGCGACGGCAGATGGCACAGCCGTGCGCGATGCCAGCGGACGAGCTGCGCCAGATGACCGACGGCGGAGGCGGCGGAGTAGGCCGCGGCGACGAGCGCAAGGCTTCGGCCCGCGGCTACCCCGAGCGCGACGACACCGGCCGTGATCGCCACGACGAGTAGTTGGGTCTGCAGCAGCGCTCCCATGGCTTTGCGGACCTCATCGACCGTGTAGCCGACTTGACACAACAGCACCAACGGCGCGCCCGCGGCGAAGACCGTCATCAACTCACCCGCGGTTCCCCAGCCGGGCCCCAGCAAGAGCCGTAGCGCCGCTGGACCGACGGCGGCCAGCACGCCGAAGGAGACGAAGGCGATGGCCGAGGCGGCGCTGAGCAGATCGGGCAGGGCGTTGCCGAGTGTCCGGCCTTCGCCGTTGATTCGCGCCAGAGAGGGCATGACGGAGCAGCGCAGGCGGTGGCACAGGGTGCCCATCGGCAGCCCCACCACGAGCGAAGCCCGGGAGTACTGACCGGTGGCGGTCGGCCCGAGGACGCGGGTGACCGCGTACATGGGTACGTTGGTGGCGAGAATCTGGATCACTCTGTACCCGGCGAAGGCCCCGGACACTCCGACCATGGAGCGGGCCGGTACCCGGGGGCCCACCGGTAGCGGACAGCGGGCGAGCCGTAGGCCGGCAATTCCCAGCGTCACCACCGTAGTGACGATCCGAGCGGCCACCAAGCCGTACGGGCTCCATCCTGCGGCAAGCAGGGCCGAGCCGACGGCCATGCCGACGAGGAGCGCGCCCGTCTCGGTGAACGAGGCGAAGCGGGCGAGATCCATGCGCCGTAGCGCCGCAGTGGATGCGTAGAGAAGAGGCTCGGTGAGAAAGAGCAACCCGAACAGTCGGACTGTGGGCTCGATCTCCGGCAGCCCCCACACGTTGGCGCACAGCGAGGCCACCGCCTGGGTCGTGGCGAAGCACAGCGCGCCGCTGACCGCCGCGACGCGGTAGGCGGTGCGCACCGTCTGCCGGGTCAGGTGCTCTGCACGCAGCAGGTAGGTGAACAGGCCCGCGTCTGCGATGTTGCCGAGAGCGGCAAGGGAGGCGCTCGCCGCGGCGTAGTCACCGAAGTGGCGGGGGGACACCACGCGAGCGGTGTAGGCCGTGTAGCAGAGCTGGAGGAGCACCCCCGCGACGGCTGCGGAGTAGTTCCAGAGCAGTGCCCTGAAACTGGTGCGCGCCTCCGGGCTTGCGGTTCCGACGGACAAGGACTCTCCCATCGAGGTCCGGCTGCGCCGTTCTCGGCGGAGGCGTCGACGTCGTGTCCACGATAGGTCGGCCGGGCGAGCAGCCGGATCGCGTCAGCGGCGGGTCCGGCGGAAATCATCCATTTGCGGATTCGTTCCGGATCGTGCGCCGGATCGCCGCACAACCGACTTTCCGTCAGGACTTGCTGCTGAGCAGCTGACCCGCGTGCGCCGCGGTACGGGCGGCGCGGCGGGCGACCCTGAACACGGCCGGGTGGAGGCCGGACAGGATCGTCTCCAGCCGGTCCGAGCTGGTCCGGGTGGAGACCACCAGCCGGTCGATCCGCAGGGGATTCAGGCCCTCGAGAGCGGCCAGCCGGTGGTTGTACAGGAACCCTGAGCGGTACCCGGCACCGGCGAGGAGGCGGTGCGCCCGCTCGTCGGTGTTGCCGTTGGGATAGGCGAAGGTGGTCGGCGGACGGCCGAGCGCCCGACTCAGCAGCGCGTGAGCCTCCAGCACCTCGGCCCGCACCTGGTCGTCGTCGCAGCGGTCGAGGCACGGGTGGGTCAGGGTGTGGTTGCCGATGACGACACCGCCCGCCTCCAGCTCCTGCAGGTCGTCGGCGGTGAGCTGGTGTCGCCGGGGCGCGGGCGTGGCGGCGCTCGCGCGCAACTCGTCCAGGGCCAGCTGCCGTTCGTGCTCCGACAGCAGCTTCAGCAGGTGGACGGTGGCCTCGGGCCGGGCGGCGGGGACACGGCCGGTGGTGCCGCCGTGGCGGGCCAGATGCTCCACCTCGTCCCACCAGAACGGCTGGTCGGTCCCGAGGAGACCGGGGATGACGAAGCACACGGCCGGGATCCCGCGCGCTGCCAGCAGGGGCAGGGCGTGCGTGTGCACGGTTCGGTCCCCGTCGTCAAAGGTGATCAGCACACTGCGCGGCGGCAAGGGCGGACCGCCGCGCGCGGCCTCCTCGACCTGGCGCAGCGAGACCGGCACCGAAGAGCGCTGCAGCTGGTCGAGATGGGCCTCGAACCCCGCGGCATCCTCGATCCCGTGATAGCCGAGGACGGCGAGCCGGCCCGCGGACCTGCGCCGGAACCAGGCCTGAGCCGGGGATCGACGCAGTGCGGCATCTGCACCCTCCCAGGCGTTGCAGCGCGCGTACCAGGGCGCGAGCCTCGCCCTGACGGCCGGGTTCACGCCCGGACCGGAGCGGGGAAGGAGGCGCCGAGGCCGCCCCCCGCGTTGTGGCGGGCCGCGGCCGCGAGGCGATCAGGAAGCGTGGCGAGAGGAGCCGGCGGGCTCGTGGCGATGCGCCGGGTCGGCTCATCGTGCTTCATGACTGCTCCTAATGTGTCACTTATCCCGCGTTGGACCGGACTTCTGACGTCCGGTTGGTCGGGCTATGGCAATTTATCCACCATGACTACGGAGCACCGGGCGACACGCCACTGCGCGCGGCGTCCACAGATCACCTTGATCATGCCGTTCCTCTCGGAGTTCCGGCAGTCCTTCTTCCGGAGGATGGCGGAGGACCTGAACGACCGGGGGGTAGGCCTCGTGGTTGCCTACGGAGCCCCGTACAACCGAGATCAGCGCGAGCGCCAGGACGTCGTCGACATCGAGGGCGCGGTACGGCTGCCGCAGTGGAGCGCCCATGTGGCAGGCCGCCCGCTGGTCCACAAGCGGCTCGGCTCCCTGGTGCGCTCCTCGGACGTGCTGGTGGTCGACCAGTCGCTGCGCAACCTGGAGCTGTACCCGCTCCTGCTCCGGCAGCTGGTCGGCCGGGGGCCGACGGTCGCCATGTGGGATCACGGCCGGACCTACACCCGGCCGCAGTCGCGGCTGGAACAGTCGCTCAAGTACGCCCTCACGCGGCGCGCCAGCTGGTTCTTCTCCTACACCGCAGGCGGTGCGCAGGCGGTGACCGAGCGGGGATTCCCCCGACAGCGGGTGACGGTCGTGCAGAACACCATCGACACCGCCGAGCTCAGCGCGGCCTATCGGAATGTGACGGATGACCAGCTCTCGGAACTGCACCACGAGTACGGGCTCACACCCGGCCGGACCGGGCTGTTCGTCGGCGCGCTGAGCCCCAGCAAGCGCATCCCGTTCCTGATCGAGGCGGCCGACGAGATCGCCGCAAGGTTGCCGGGGTTCCGGCTGCTGGTCGCGGGAACGGGCCAGCAGAGGGCTCTGGTCGAGGAAGCGGCGGCCAGATCGAGCGCGGTGGTCCCGGTGGGCCAGGCGTTCGGCGCGCGCAAGGCGTTGCTCGGGGCGGTGTCCGACGTGCTGCTGATGCCAGGTCTGGTGGGGCTGTGCGCGGTGGACTCCTTCGTCCTCCAGGTACCTGTCGTCACGACCGCCTGGCCGTGGCACGCTCCGGAGTTCGAATACCTGGAGCACGGCCGCAACGCACTCGTCGCACCGGATGACCCTGGGCAGTACGCCCGCGCCGTGGCCGATCTGCTCGGCAACCCCGGAGAGCTCGACGCCATGCGACGCGAATGCGGAAACGACGCGCAGCGCTACACCATCGAGGAGATGAGCCGCCGGTTCGTCGAGGGGCTCGTACGCCTGCTGGAGGACACCGCGCGATGACCCGACCCGCTGACCCGTCCAGCGCGCTTGCTGCGCAGGCCACCCCCGGCCTGCAGGTCCACCGCACACCCGGCACGCTCGCGCCGCTGGAACCGGGCTGGCGGGACCTGGTCGCATCGCTGCCCGGCTCCTCGTACTTCATGACCCCCGACTGGGTGCTCGGTGCCTGGGAGACCATGGACCCGGACACCCCGGCCACGGTCGAGGTGGCGGTATGGAGCGGGCCAGCCGGTCGGGTCGAGGCGGTGGCCCCGGTCCTCCGCGTCCGAGGCAGACTGCACCATCGGCTCCCGCTGCCCGTGACCAGTTGGACCCTCCTGGGGTACGCGGCCGACGCGGCCGACCACGGTCTCCTCCCCGCCGCGCCGCACCGCCGAGAGGAGGTCAGGGCCTGGCTTCGTCGCCGCACTCGGTGGAGCAGCTTCTGGTTGCCGGCCATGGATCCCGAGGCCGACCCCTACCTCCTCCCACCCGGTACTCGCCGCATCGCCAGGAACACCTGCCCCCGGCTGGCGATCGGTCCGGGCGCCGCCGTCGGATCCAGCGGGTTCCGCAAGGACGTCCGCCGCTACGAGCGACAACTCGCCCAGCAGGAGGTGTCCTTCCGCTGGGTGGCGCCGCCGGACATGACCGCCGAGGTGCTGGACGCCGTGCTGAGGCTGCACCGGCTGCGCCAGGACCACAAGGGGAACACCACCGGCTTCGGCCCCGAGCGGCGAGGCTTCCACCTGCGGCTCCAGCAGCGCGCCGACGCAGACCGCGGGCCCGCGGCACTGGTGGCCGAACACCAGGGCACTGTGATCGGAGCGGTCTACGGCTTTCTGTGGAGCAACACCTTCGCCTACTACAACGGCGGATGGGACCCGGCCTACGCCCGCCTGAGCCTCGGTACAGTCCTCGTCAACCGAGCCATCTCCGCAGCGGCCGAGCACGGAGTGCGGACCTTCGACTTCCTGCGCGGCGACGAGCCGTACAAGTACCGCCCGTTCGGCGCGCACGATCGCCATGACGTCCAGTGGCTCCGCCCCCGCAGCCTGACGGCCGTCCTCGCCGGCACCGCCATCCACCAGCACGACCGCCGCCGGCCTCACGGGGCGACCCCACCACCGCCGGACGGATCGGCCAGCCCGGAGATCTGAATCGTGTCCACGACGTGAAAAAGCGGACCGTGACTGTTGAGTCACGGTCCGCACATCTCACCTATGGAGCTGAGTGTCCGAGGGGGGACTTGAACCCCCACGCCCGATAAAGGGCACTAGCACCTCAAGCTAGCGCGTCTGCCATTCCGCCACCCGGACCGGGTGTCGCCCTCGCGGCTCTCCGCCGCGCTGACTCCATAACTGTAGCAAAGATCGGCTTGCGGGCCCAAAACCGTCCGTGGCGGGGGCCATGGGGCTTCGATCCGCGGGAATGGCCTTGGGGTGGCGCGATTGCTGAGGGAGGATGGCGGCATCGTGCCCGAAGGACCTCGGCCGTGGGCCGGGGGTGGCGCGGCGGTGCGCCGGCCGGGCCAGAGACGAGGAGTGACCGTGAGCGAGTCGAAGGCGGAGCGGGTGGCTGCCCCGAAGGTGACGGCCGAGTCGGAGGTCGCCGAGATCTGCCGCGACCTGATCCGGATCGACACCAGTAACTACGGTGACGGCACGGGCCCGGGGGAGCGGGGCGCGGCGGAGTACGTCGCGGAGCAGCTGGCCGAGTTCGGGCTCGAGCCGCAGATCTTCGAGTCCGCCAAGGGACGGGCCTCGACGGTGGTCCGGATCGAGGGCGAGGACCGCTCCCGTCCCGGCCTGCTGATCCACGGCCACACCGACGTGGTGCCGGCCAACGCCGCCGACTGGACGTACGACCCGTTCTCCGGGGAGATCGCGGACGGCTGCGTCTGGGGCCGTGGCGCGGTGGACATGAAGGACATGGACGCGATGACGCTCGCGGTGATCCGCGACCGGCTGCGGACGGGGCGCAAGCCCCCGCGTGACATCGTGCTCGCCTTCGTCGCGGACGAGGAGGCGGGCGGCACGTACGGCGCCCGCTACCTGGTCGACAAGCACCCCGAGCTGTTCGAGGGTGTCACGGAGGGCATCGGGGAGGTCGGCGGGTTCTCCTTCACGGTCAACAACGACGTGCGGCTGTACCTGATCGAGACGGCCGAGAAGGGCATGCACTGGATGCGGCTCACGGTCGAGGGCCGGGCCGGGCACGGGTCGATGGAGAACGACGACAACGCCATCACCGAGCTCTGCGAGGCGGTCGCCCGGCTGGGGCGGCACAAGTTCCCGCTGCGGATCACCAAGACCGTCCGGGCCTTCCTCGACGAGCTGTCGGACGCGCTCGGGGTCGAGCTCGACCCCGAGAACATGGACGAGACGCTGCGGGTGCTCGGCGGCATCGCCAAGATGATCGGCACCACGCTGCGCAACACCGCCCAGCCGACCATGCTCGGCGCCGGCTACAAGGTGAACGTCATCCCCGGCCAGGCCACCGCGCACGTGGACGGGCGCTTCCTGCCCGGCTACGAGGAGGAGTTCCTGGCCGACCTGGACCGGGTGCTCGGGCCGCGGGTGAAGCGGGAGAGCCTGCACTCGGACAAGGCGATCGAGACCAGCTTCGACGGCGCCCTGGTGGAGGCGATGCAGTCCGCACTGCGCGCCGAGGACCCGATCGCCCGGGCCGTGCCGTACTGCCTGTCGGGCGGCACCGATGCCAAGTCCTTCCAGGACCTCGGCATCCGCTGCTTCGGGTTCGCGCCGCTGCAGCTGCCGCCGGAGCTGGACTTCGCCGGGATGTTCCACGGCGTGGACGAGCGGGTGCCGGTGGAGGGGCTCAAGTTCGGCGTGCGCGTGCTGGACAGGTTCATCGACGCCTGCTGAGAGCTTCTCGGATTCCGGACCGGATGCGGACGGCCCGCCCTCCCGAGGGCGGGCCGTCCGCATTGTCGGAGCTAATGACCGGAGAGCGGCTCTGGAAGCGTCGGAGAAACGATACTTCCCCCAATAGATGGTCGATTACGTGTGCGAGCTGTCACCGCTGCGGGTGAATGGGTGATCGCCTCCGTACCCCGTTTGCCACACCCTCGTTCACCCATATGCAGCTCGGAGAACGGGTTGCGGAATCGACCAGGAGGAACCCATGAAGGTCAAGAAGATCGCTGCTGTCGCCGCCGCCACCGGTGGGCTGGTTCTCGCGGGTGCGGGTGTCGCCGCCGCCCACGGTGGTGCGCAGGCCGAGGGTGCTGCCGTGAACTCCCCGGGCGTGGCCTCGGGCAACCTGATCCAGGTCCCCGTGCACGTGCCGGTGAACGTCTGCGGCAACACCATCAACGTGATCGGCCTGCTGAACCCGGCGTTCGGCAACAACTGCCAGAACTTCTGATCAATACCCGGTTGTTGATACCGGTCTCATGATCGATGTGCCCTCGGGCGGCGAATGAACCGCCACCGGGGGCACATCCTTGTCCGCGTTCACGCGAATCCCGGATACCGGATCCCGGGGCCCCGGATCGGCGTGAACGTGATGGGCGATGGATCACTCGATCGGGTGAGTCGGCTCCGTTCGGCTCAACCTTTGCCGGTGCGCCTCGTTGTGGGTTGTACGGGCAAAGGCCTCGTCAGGAATTCTTACAATCACAAGTCAGGGGAGTACATGCGACAGGTCGCAAAGAGGGGAATCCTCACCGCCGTCGCCACCGGCAGCGTGCTGGCCTCGACCGCAGGCTACGCGTACGCGAGTGCCGAGGCCCAGGGCGGCGCGGCGAACTCGCCCGGGGTGGGCTCCGGGAATGCCGTTCAGGCTCCCGTGGACGTCCCCGTGAACGCCTGCGGCAACACGGTCAGCGTGGTCGGCCTGCTCAACCCGGCCATGGGCAACCACTGCGGCAACACCGAGTCGGGCGACGCAGGTCACGGAGGCTCGGGGTCCGGAGGCTCGGGGTCCGCGGGCTCCGGGTCCTCGGCGGAGGGTGGGACGCACGGCTCGCCGGGCGTCGCCTCGGGGAACAACGTGCAGGCCCCGGTGAGCGTCCCGGTGGACGCCTGCGGGAACTCGGTCAACGTGGTCGGCCTCGGTAACCCCGCGTTCGGCAACGACTGCGGCAACCACGGCTCGTCCACCGCCACCCCGCCCAGCAGCCCGCCCGGTCACGAGGAGGACTGCCCGCCCGGTGGCACGGAGCACACCCCGCCGCCGCGCAGCACCCCGCCCACCAGCACGCCCCCTGGTAACACGCCGCCGAGCACCGGCGGCACCAACCAGACCCCGCCGGCGGGCACCGGCACCACCCGGGTCAGCATCCCCGAGCAGCCCACCCAGTCGACCACCACGTCGGCCGCCCGTGAGCAGCTCGCCTCGACCGGAGCGAACGGCCTTGAGCTGATCGCGCCGGCCGGCATCGCGCTGCTGCTCGCCGGTGGTGTGCTCTACCGCCGCTCCCGCGTCGGGGCTCGTTGACCGCCGCCGCTCGGCCCACCGGCTGAGCATGCGCCCGTAGCTGTGGGGGTACGGCTGCGGGCGCGCACCACCCTGGGCGTCGCAGAGCGGCGTCCAGGGGCCCGGCACCGGACCCGGGCGGCCGGTGACCGACCGGCCTGCCCGGCTCTACCAGCTCCTGACCTGCCGGATGATCCGGCGACGGAGCAGCACCGTACGGCTGCCGTCGGGGAAGAGCCGCAGGCGGTCCAACTCCCAGTGCCCGTACTCGGCGTGCTCGGTGAGCAGCTGCCGGGCGGCATTGCGGGTCGTGCCGCGCGGCATGCGCAGCGACTGGTACTCGTACTCCGGTTGCCGGACCAGCTTGGGTGGGGTCAACGCTCTCCTCCTGCGGGACGCATGCAGGCAAGGGTACGACCTGCCTGCGACAACTGGACCGGCCCCGGGGGCCGGGGGTGCTCCTCCTGGCAGTGAGACTGTCGCCGACGGCGGTGACAGTCAATCAGTTTTGGTCCTGGTGACGAGATACCCCGGACCGGCGCCGGAGATGCAAGCGGAGGGCCGCGCGGAGGTCCTACGGGGCGCGTCCGGCCGGTCACAGAACCACCCGGACCGGACATCCGGGCGTAAGTTGCGGCGAAATCGGGGACGTACGCGACAACCCCTGTGCGTGTCGCCACCTGGGAGAGATAGCGTCAGCACCATGTCTGATGCCGCGCAGCCCACCATCACCGAGGTACGCGCCGCCGCCGAGGCGGTCAAGGCCGCCATCGACCGTCACCTGGAAGCGGTTTCCACTCCGGCCGCAGCGGATGATCCCGCTGTCGCCACCGCTTACGAGGAGCTCGCCGCGGCGGCCATCGCCTACGACCAGATCCTGTACGAGGTCTACGACGAGGTCACTCCGTTCGAAGTCCCCGGCGACGAGAGCCCCGGCGGCTACCTCGGCCCTGAGCAGCCCGAGGCGATCAGTGTGCTGATCCGCCGCGACTACCTGGTCACCGATGCCAAGCGGCTGCGGGCCCAGGCCGAGCGGGTGGAGAGCTCGCTCACGCCGGGCGGCGGGCCGGCCGGCGGCGTGAACGCGGCGATCGGGGTGCTGTTCGGCGAGTTCGAACCGGACGAGATCGCGGCCCGGTGCGAGGAGTTCGGTCTGGAGGAGGGCGACTCGACGCTCTGGGTCGCCGCGACCGAGCCCGCCGAACCGGGGGAGTGGCTGCCCGAGCCCTTCGAGGGGGCCGACCCGCAGCTGCTGATCTGCCGCTTCGACGTCAGCGAGGTCTACGACGACGACCTGGACGGCCTCGACGCGGACACCTGACATCCCGGCCGGTGGTGCGGGAGCGAGCCGCTCCCGCACCACCGGCCACGGTCAGTGCGCCTGCTCGCCGTGCTCGGCCAGGATGGCCCGCAGACGCGTGGTGCGCGGCCGGGCCGGCCGCTCGGCGACGGCCTGCGGCAGCGCCTGACCGGCCGCGTGCACCACGGACAGGTGCCGCTCGGCCCGGCCGAAGGCCGTGTAGACCCACTGCCGGGTCAGCCCGGCGGCCGCGTCGTCCGGCAGCACCG
Organism: Kitasatospora atroaurantiaca; assembly: GCF_007828955.1. Lineage (NCBI taxonomy): Bacteria > Bacillati > Actinomycetota > Actinomycetes > Kitasatosporales > Streptomycetaceae > Kitasatospora > Kitasatospora atroaurantiaca. The sequence continues at coordinate 6,530,208 of NZ_VIVR01000001.1, forward strand.
CCACCACGCCGGGCCAGCGCCGCCCGACCGCCTGGTGGACGGTCAGTGCCCAGCCGTGCCGGAGCCGCGAGGCCTGGGCCGGGGTGACCGTCAGGCGCGTGCCGTCGGAGAGCTCCAGGTGCAGCCCGGACGCGTCGCCGTCGAGCACCCGGCCCGGGCGGGTGATGCCGGGGGCGGGGGAGTACACCACCCGGTCGCCCGGGTCGAAGCCACCGAACCTCCCCGGGCCCGGGTTGAGCCTGGCCTTGGCCGCGGCGTTCAGGGCCCGGGTGCCGGCGCTTCCGCCGTGGCCCGGAGTCAGCAGCACCACCTGCTCGACCGGGATGCCCAGCGCGCGCGGGATGGAGTCGGTGAGCAGCTGGACGGCGCGGTGCACGGCCTCGCCGCCGTCCTTGGCGGTGAGGATCACCACCTCCTTCTCCGGCGCCTCGACGGTCTGCAGCTCGCCGATGCCGATGCCGGAGACCAGCTCGCCGATCGGCCCGAAGTCGGGCGTCCGGGAGGCGACCGTCGGGCATGCCTTGGCCGCCAGCAGGTCGGCGAAGAACCGGCCGGGCCCGGCGGACCAGAGCTGGCCGGGGTCGCCGCTGAGGACCAGCCGGGTGCCGTCGGCCACGGCCTCCAGGAGGGTCGCGGCGAGTTCGACGTCCAGCAGCGGGGCGTCGAGGACCAGGAGGACGTCGAGCGCGAGCGAGCCGTCCTCGGCCCGGCCGGGACCGGCGGTGCCCGCCAGAAGCTCGGGGAGGGTGGTCACCTGCGCGGCCGTCGAACCGGAGTCCGGCAGCAGGGCGGCCAGGCTGTCACGGCCCTGGTCCGTCCAGGTGGCCGCCCAGGCGCGGAGCCCGAGGCCCTGCGCAGCGCTCAGCAGCGCGGCCGGCTCGGCGCGGGACGCCTCGCCGCCGGTGTGCGCGACCAGGGCGCTGTCGGCGACGGCCCGGATCAGCGCGGCGGCCGAGGCAGACGGAGCGGCGGCGGCCGCGGCCTCCCAGGCGGCAGGCCCGGGAGCGGCTGCCTCCTCCTCAGCAGCCTCCTCGCCCGGACCGTCCTCGCCTGGTTCCTCCTCGCCCGGTACGAAGGTCGACATCACCCGTACCAGCCCGTCCGCCAGGCTCTCCTCGGCGAGCGCGAGCCGCTCCAGGGCGAGCACCGTCCGCATCGGCGGCTCGTCCTCCTCGGAGGTGCTCCGGTGGCCGGGCAGCTCCTCCTGAAAGGCCATCACCCGGCCGTCCACCACGACCTCCTGGAGCGCGGCGGCCGCGTCCGGCAGGGCGAGCTTCTCCAGGCCCGTGGCCACCTCGCCGATCTCCACCGCCGAGTGCCCGCGCAGCGCCTCCTGCTCCAGCAACCAGGGGACCAGGGCCTGCGCGCGGCGCGGGTCGCCGGGGCCGGCCTCTGAGCCCAGCAGCCCGCGCGCGAAACCGTCCGCCTGCTCGGGCCGTACGCCCGGCAGCGAGAGCACCGCCCACGGGTCGGCCTTCAGCGTCTCGGCCGCGCCCTCGCCGAGCGCGGTCACGGCGGCGGCCGCGAACTCCGCCGGGGCGCCGCCCGCCGTCAGCACCTCGCCGGTGGCCCGCAGCGCCTCGGCCCGGTGCTCGTCGGCTGCGGCGGCCGGGGCGGCCTCGGCGCCGGCCGTGTCGGGGCCGGGCGGCTGCTGCCCCACCACCCGGATCGCCTCAGCCAGCGCCGCGACGGCGTCCGCACGTTGCCCGGGAGCGTTGTCCCTGCCGGGATCCACGTCGCTCATCATTCGCTCCTCACAGCTTCGTCACAGCTCCGTCCAGCCCGGATCGGGGTAGCGGTGCACCGGCGCCGACACGTCGTCCAGCGCACCGCGGATCTCACCCGGAAGCGTAAGGGCCTCCACCGACAGTGCCGACTGCAGCTGAGTGGCCGTCCGGGCGCCGACCAGCGTGCTCGAAACACCGGGCCGGTCCCGGACCCAGGCGAGCGCGACCGCGAGCGGGCTGCTGGCCAACCCGTCGGCGGCGGTGGCGAGGGCGTCGACGATGCGTCGCGAGCGGTCGCCGAGGTAGGGCTGGACGAAGCCGGAGAGGTACGGGGAGGCGCCGCGGGAGTCCGGCGGGACACCGTGCCGGTACTTGCCGGTGAGCACGCCCCGGCCGAGCGGGGAGGAGGCGAGCAGCCCGACCCCGGCGTCGAGCGCGGCGGGCAGCACCTCGCGTTCGATGCCGCGCTGCAGCAGGGAGTACTCCATCTGCGTACTGGCGAGCGGCACCCGGGAGGCGTGGCCGCGCTGCCAGGTGGCGGCCTTGGCGAGCTGCCAGCCGCTGAAGTTGGAAACCCCGACGTACCGGGCGCGCCCGGAGGCGACCGCCAGGTCGAGGGCCTGGAGGGTCTCCTCGGCCGGGGTGGCCGGGTCGAAGGCGTGGACCTGCCACAGGTCGACGTAGTCGGTGCCGAGCCGGTGCAGGGAGGCGTCGAGGGCGGCCAGCAGCCGCCCGCGGGAGGCGTCGAAGCGGCGGTCGGAGTCCGGGACGCTGCCGGCCTTGGTGGCGATCACCAGCTCGGAACGCGGGATCAGACTGTCCGTCAGCCGGGAGAGCAGGTACTCGGCGCCGCCGTCCGCGTACACGTCCGCGGTGTCCACCAGGGTGCCGCCCGCGTCGACGAAGGCCTTGAGCTGCTCGGCGGCCTCGTGCTCGTCGGTGTCCCGGCCCCAGGTCATGGTGCCGAGACCGAGTCTGGAGACCCGCAGCCCGGTCCGGCCGAGATGACGCTTTTCCATCGGGAAGAGCCTCCGTCAGCTGATAAAGACGCAGGTGAGGAGGGTTCTCCCCACGTCGGCAGAGCGTAGCGGCCCGTGCCCGGCCTGGCCTCGCCGACCCGCAGGGCCGGGTGACGCAGGACACACCTACCGGCCAGTAGCATGAGCCGCGACAACGCGGTTACGCTCGGCACAACGACCGACTGGAAGGCTTGGCATCCCTATGCGACTCGGCATCAACCTCGGCTACTGGGGACTCGGCATGGACGCCGACAACATCGCGGTCGCCCAGGAGGCCGACCGGCTCGGCTACTCGGTGTGCTGGGCCGCCGAGGCGTACGGCTCCGACGCCGCGACCGTCCTCAGCTTCGTCGCCGCCAAGACCGAGCGGATCGACGTCGGCTCGGCCATCTTCCAGATCCCGGCCCGCACCCCCGCGATGACCGCGATGACGGCAGCCACCCTCGACACCCTCTCCGGCGGCCGCTTCCGCCTGGGCCTGGGCGTCTCCGGGCCGCAGGTCTCCGAGGGCTGGTACGGCGTCAAGTTCGACAAGCCGCTGGCCCGCACCCGCGAGTACGTGGAGATCATCCGCAAGGCGATGTCCCGCGAGCGCCTGGTCCACGAGGGCGCCAACTGGACGCTCCCGCTGCCCGGCGGCCCCGGCAAGCCGCTCAAGCTGACCGTGCACCCGGTGCGCGAGCACATCCCGCTCTACATCGCCGCGATCGGCCCGAAGAACCTGGAGCAGACCGGCGAGATCGCCGACGGCTGGCTGGGCATCTTCTTCGACCCCGAGCACGCCGCGCTCTCCATCGACCCGCTGAAGGCCGGCCGCGCCAAGGTGGGCCAGACCCTGGACGGCTTCGACCTCTGCCCCACCGTCACCATCTCGGTCGGCGAGGACGTCAAGGCCGCCGCCGACACCCAGCGCTCGTACGCGGCGCTCTACATCGGCGGCATGGGCAGCAAGGAGAAGAACTTCTACAACCAGCTCGCCCGCCGGATGGGCTACGAGCAGGCCGCCGACGAGATCCAGGAGAAGTACCTCGCCAAGGACTACGCGGGTGCCGCCGCGGCCGTCCCGCACGACCTGATCGACTCCACCTCGCTGCTCGGCACCAAGGAGCGGATCGCCGACCGTATGCAGGCCTACGCCGACGCGGGCGTCACCACCCTGACCCTGGCCCCGGCCGGGTTCACGCTGGAGGAGCGGATCACCGCGCTGCGCACCGGCGTCGAGGCCTTGGAGCTCGCCGGTCTCGCGTGAGGCGCCCCTGGGTGCGGGGATCTGGGCGAGCGGCCCTCCACGGAGGTGCATGGTTCTCGCGCAGTTCCCCGCCCCTGATGGTGCCCTCCCGGTCCGCCGTTCCCGGTCCGCCGTTCAGAGCCAGCCGCTGCGCTTGAAGACGCGGTACAGCAGGATGCACACCAGCACCATCGCCGCGACCGCGGCCGGGTACCCCCAGATCAGCCTGAGCTCCGGCATGTGCTGGAAGTTCATCCCGTAGATGCCGGCGATCATGGTCGGCACGGCCACCAGGGCCGCCCAGGCCGAGATCTTCCGCATGTCGTTGTTCTGCTGCACGCTGACCTGGGCGAGGTTGGCGCTCAGGATGTCGGAGAGCAGCCGGTCCAGCGACTCCACCTGATCGTTGGCCTTGGCCAGGTGGTCCGCCACGTCCCGCAGGTAGGGCAGCGCCTTCTCCTCGATGAACGGGACGCTGCCCCCGGCCAGCCGCAGCAGCGGTTCCTGGAGCGGGGCGGTGGCGCGCCGGCAGGCCACCAACTGCCGCTTGAAGTCGTAGATGCGCTCGGCCGTGCCGACCGCGGCCCGGCCCGGGGCGAAGACCGAGGCCTCCAGCTCGTCGAGGTCGGTCTGCAGCTCGGCGGCGACGTCGACGTAGTGGTCCACCACGGTGTCGCAGACCGAGTGCAGCACCGCGCTCGGCCCGTGCTTCAGGACGTCCGGCTGCTTCTCCAGCTCGGCCCGCAGCTTGGCGAGCGGACTGTCGGTGCCGTGGCGGACGGTCACCACGAAGCAGTCGCCCAGGAAGATCATCACCTCGCCGGTGCTGACCGCATGGCCGTCCTCGTGGTAGCCGATCGTCTTCAGCACCATGAAGAGGGAGTCCTGGTAGGTCTCCAGCTTCGGCCGCTGGTGCGCGCTCACCGCGTCCTCGATGGCCAGCGGGTGCAGGCTGAACTCATCCGAGACCAGGTCGAACTCCTCCTCGGTCGGCTCGTACATCCCGAGCCAGACGAAGCTGTCGCCCGCCGCCCGGGCGGCATCGAGGGCGTCCGAGAAGTCGACCGGGTCCTCGGTGCGGTGGCCGTTCCGGTAGACGGCACAATCGACGATCATGTGGGCAATTGTCGCGCCTGCGGGCTCCGGCGGACGTCACATCCGCTGAAAGCGCACAGGACCCGCCATCTCCGCTGATCACCTCCGCCGGAGGCCGTACGCTGGCCCCATGCCGACCCTGCTGCTCGTCCGCCACGGCCGCTCGACCGCGAACACGGCCGGAATCCTCGCCGGTTGGACCCCGGGGGTGGACCTCGACGACACCGGACGCACCCAGGCCGTGGCGCTGGCAGGCCGGCTGGCCGGGATCCCGCTGGTCCAGGCCGTCAGCAGCCCGCTGGAGCGCTGCCGGCAGACCCTGGAGCCGCTGCTCGCGGCCCGCCCCGAGCTCGGACCGGCCGCGCTGGACGAGCGGCTGGGTGAGTGCCACTACGGCGACTGGACCGGCCGCCCGCTCGGCGAGCTGGCCACCGAGCCGCTGTGGCGCACCGTCCAGGACCACGCCGCGGCCGCCGCCTTCCCGGGCGGGGAGTCGCTGCGGGAGCTCAGCCACCGCACCGTCACCGCCGTCCGGGAGTGGAACGACAAGATCGCCGTCGAGCACGGCGCCGACGCGGTGTGGATCGCCTGCTCGCACGGCGACGTCATCAAGGCCGTCGTCGCCGACGCGCTCGGTCTGCACCTCGACCACTTCCAGCGGATCTCCGTCGAGCCCTGCTCCGTCACCGCGATCCGCTACACCCCGCAGCGCCCGTTCGTCCTGCGTGTCGGCGACACCGGCAGCCTCGCCTCGCTGGCACCGCGGCCCGACGCACCGGCCCCGAGCGGCGACGCCGTCGTCGGCGGCGACACCGGCCGGAGCTGAGGCCGGGGCGGACCGGGCCGGTACCTGACGGACTGCTCGGCACCTGACGGACCGCTCGGCACCTGACGGACGAGTCGGCACCTGACGCCGCCGGGCCGTCGCCCAGGCCGTAGGGTGGCCAGTGAGCCCACGATCGATCAGAACCCGGAGCGAGAGAGTGCCTCGTCAGGTCTTCTTCTACGACCAGCCCGAGCGGTTCGTGGCCGGCACCGTCGGTCAGCCAGGCGCGCGGGCGTTCTACCTGCAGGCCAGCGCCAGAGGCCGGATCACCAGCGTGCTGCTGGAGAAGACCCAGGTCGCGGCGCTCGCCGAACGGATCGACCAGGTCCTGGACGAGGCCCTGCGGCGCAGCGGGGGCTCGGCCGCGATCCCCGCCGTCGCCCCGTCCGAGCTGGCCGACGCCGCACCGCTGGACCTCCCGCTGGAGCAGGAGTTCCGGGTCGGCACGATGGCCCTCGCCTGGGACAGCCTGGACGAGTGCCTGGTGGTCGAGGCGCAGGCTGTGGTGGAGGGCGCCGAGGACGACGAGGAGGAGGCCGAGGCCGTCTTCGAGGACGAGGAGAACGGCCCCGACATGCTCCGGGTCCGGATGACCGGTGCGATGGCCCGGGTCTTCGCCAAGCGCGCCCTCGACCTCGTCGCCGCCGGGCGCAGGCCCTGCCCGTTCTGCAACCTGCCGCTGGACCCGGAGGGCCACCTGTGCCCGCGCGCGAACGGCTACCGGCGCTGAACGCCGAAGCCGTACCCATGGCCGACCCCGCCGTCAGCGCGGCCCTGGCCGCCGATGCCGACGGCGCCCTGAGGCTGCTGCGCGAGGGCGCCCTCACCGTCCACGGCCGGGTCGCCGACGCGTCCAACGCGGTGCTGTACTGCACCGCCACCCTCGACGGGGTGACCGCCCCCTGCGTCTACAAGCCCGTCGCGGGCGAGCGGCCGCTCTGGGACTTCCCCGACGGCACGCTGGCCGGCCGCGAGGTCGCCTCGTACGAGGTGTCCGCCGCCACCGGCTGGGCGCTGATACCGCCCACCGTGCTGCGCGAGGGGCCGCACGGCGCCGGGATGGTCCAGCTCTGGGTCGAGCCCGACCCCGAGGCCCCCGAGCTGCTCGACCTGCAGGACCCGGCGGGTGCCGAGCCCGGCTGGCTGCCGATCATCCGGGCCGAGGTGGGGGAGGGCCGTACGGCGCTGCTGGTCCACCGGGACGACGACCGGCTCCGTCGGCTGGCTCTGCTGGACGCCGTCCTGAACAACGCCGACCGCAAGGGCGGCCACTGGATCGCGGCCGCCGACGGCCGGCTCTACGGCATCGACCACGGTGTCACCTTCGCCGTCCCCGGCAAGCTCAGGACGCTGCTCTGGGGCTGGGCCGAACAGCCCGTCCCCGAGGACGCCCTCGACGTCCTCGGCGGGCTTGCGGAGACGCTGGACGGCGCACTTGCCGAGCGTCTGCGCCCTCACCTCACCGAGGCCGAGCTGCAGGCCACCCGGGGCCGCGTCGCCGAGCTGCGCCGCACCGGACGCCACCCGCTGCCCTCGCCTGACTGGCCGTCGATTCCCTGGCCGCCGGTCTGACCCGCCGGGCCCGGACGGGCACGATCGCCCGCCGGGCCCCGACGAGCACGATCGGTCGGAAACTGATTCAAGCCGATCCAGGCCACTGGTTAGCCTTTCAAATGATCGCAAGGTTAGAGTCGGTGCCATGCATGCCTGGCCCGCCTCCGAGGTTCCCGCCCTGCCTGGTCAGGGGCTCCCCCTTCGTATCCACGACACCGCCGCGGGCTGTACCCGGGAGGTCGTGCCGCAGGACGGCACCGCCCGGCTGTACGTCTGCGGCATCACCCCCTACGACGCCACCCACCTGGGCCACGCCGCGACCTACAACGCCTTCGACCTGGTGCAGCGGGTCTGGAAGGACGCCGGCCACGACGTCCTCTACGTCCAGAACGTCACCGACGTGGACGACCCGCTGCTGGCGCGGGCCGTCGAGACCGGCCAGGACTGGACGGTGCTGGCCGAGCGTGAGACCGCGCTGTTCCGCGAGGACATGACCGCGCTGCGGATGCTCCCGCCGGCCCACTACATCGGCGCCGTCGAGTCCATCCCGTGGATCGTCCCGCTGGTCAAGAAGCTGCTGGCGAGCGGCGCCGCGTACGAGGTCGACGGCGACATCTACTTCTCCGTGGAGTCCGACCCGCGCTTCGGCCAGGTGTCGGGGCTCAGCCGCGAGGAGATGATCCCGGTCTTCGCCGAGCGCGGCGGCGACCCGGACCGCCCCGGCAAGAAGCACCCGCTGGACGCCCTGCTCTGGCTCTCGGCCCGCCCCGGCGAACCCGCCTGGGACACCGAGCTCGGCCACGGCCGCCCCGGCTGGCACATCGAGTGCGTGGCCATCGCGCTGGAGTTCCTGGGCATGTCCTTCGACATCCAGGGCGGAGGCAGCGACCTCTCCTTCCCGCACCACGAGATGGGCGCCTCGCACGCCCAGGTCGCCAGCGGGAACCACCCGTACGCCCGCGCGTACGTCCACGCCGGCATGGTGGCGCTGGACGGCCACAAGATGTCCAAGTCCCGGGGCAACCTGGTCTTCGTCTCCACGCTTCGCCGCGAGGGCGTCGACCCGGCGGCGATCCGGCTCGCGCTGCTCGCGCACCACTACCGCAGTGACTGGGAGTGGACCAAGGGCGACCTGGACCGCGCCGTGGAGCGGCTGGCCCGCTGGCGTGCGGCGGTGTCCCGTCCTGACGGGCCGTCGGCCGAGGCGCTGCTGGCCGAGGTCCGGGCCGCGCTCGCGGAGGACCTGGACGCACCCGCGGCGCTGGCCGCGGTGGACCGCTGGGCGGCGCAGCAGGCCGAGACCGGCGGCACCGAGATCGGCGCACCCGGGCTGGTGTCGCGCACGGTGGACGCGCTGCTGGGCGTCGCGCTCTAGGAGGTGGTGAAGGGGCGTCAGGGATCTCCCTGACGCCCCTTCACCGTTCTCACTCCTCGTCGGACTCCGGTTCGTCGTCCCCGTCCTCCGTGGTGTCCTTGCCGTCCTTGGTCTCCTTGGAGTCCTTGCCGTCCTTCGGCTCCGGCTCGGTCGGGCGCTCCGCCGTGGCGTGCCCGGCGACCGGCTTCTCGCCCGTCGGCCCGAGGTTGTCCCGGCGCCGCAGGTAGCGCTCGAACTCCCGGGCGATCGCATCGCCCGAGGCCTCCGGCAGCTCCGCGGTGTCCTGGGCCTCCTCCAACTGCTGGACGTACTCGGCCACCTCGCTGTCCTCGGCGGCGAGCTGGTCCACCCCGAGCTGCCAGGCGCGGGAGTCCTCGGTCAGGTCGCCCGGCGGGATCCGCAGGTCGAGCAGGTCCTCCAGCTTGTTGATGAGCGCCAGGGTGGCCTTGGGGTTCGGCGGCTGGGCGACGTAGTGCGGCACGGCCGCCCAGAGCGTGACGGCCGGCACCCCGGCGTGCGCGCAGGCCTCCTGCAGCACGCCGACGATCCCGGTCGGCCCCTCGTACCGGCTCTCCTCGAGGTCCAGCGACCTGGCCAGCGCGGCGTCCGAGGTGACCCCGCTGACCGGCACCGGACGGCTGTGCGGGGTGTCCCCGAGCAGCGCGCCGAGGATCACCACCAGCTCGACGCCCAGCTCGTGGGCGAAGCCGAGCAGCTCGTTGCAGTACGAGCGCCAGCGCATGCTCGGCTCGATGCCGCGGACCAGGACCAGGTCCCGGGTCTTGGGCTCGGTCACCCGCACCACCGAGAGCCGGGTGGTCGGCCAGGTGATCCGGCGCACCCCGCCGTCCAGCCACACGGTGGGCCGGTTGACCTGGAAGTCGTAGTAGTCCTCGGCATCCAGCGCGGCGAACACCTTGCCGCCCCAGGTCTCGTCCAGATGCCCCACGGCCGCCGAGGCGGCGTCACCCGCGTCGTTCCAGCCCTCGAACGCGCAGACCATCACCGGGTCGATCAACTCGGGAACATCTTCCAGCTCGATCACCCAGCGTCTCCCTCCGGTCGGTCAGCGGCCCGCCCCGCCTTGCCAGTACGGGAACCTGCGGCCGGCTGCCGACTGCTGAACCTCTGAACGTTGTCCGCATGGAACGGCCTGTCCCATGGTCCCTACCTGCCCAGCCTACGGGTTTTTGATACCCGGCCCGGCAAGGGGCAGAGCCTACTCGGCGGCGGCCGCGGACACGTTCGGGAGGTAGCCGCGGGCCTGGCCCTCGGGGGTCGGGTGGAAGGACTCCCAGATACTGGTGAGGACGATGCGGGTGATCCACTCCTCGCCACTCCTGGCGCACACTCCGTGACCGGAGAAGGGGCTCCGGACGTCGGCGAACCGGAAGCCCTGCTTGTCGGCCTGACGTTGGATCAGCTCGTCGAGCCGGTCGGTGAGCGCGTTGAACCGGGCCCGGCGGGCGTCCGTGCCGACCCAGCAGGTGGTCCCGGTCTCCAGCAGGTGCGGGTAGCCCGTCACCACCACGCGGGCCGCCGGGGCCGCCGCGCTGACGGCCCGGTAGGTCTGTTCCAGGTTCCCCGGCAGCTCCTCCCGCAGGAGGCGCTCGGACTCGTCCAGGGCCCGGTCGCAGCGGGCGTCGGTGGTGAGCGGCTGCAGGCAGGCGGCCGCCGCGGTGGCGAAGTCCAGGTCGTTGCCGCCCACGGTGAGCGTGACCAGGGTGCTGTCGGCCGGGACTCTCGGGAGCTGGTCGCGGATCACGTGCTGGGTGGCGGCACCACTGCAGGCGACGGACAGGAAGGCGGCCGGGTGGTGCTCGGCGGCCCAGAGCGCGGGGTAGGAGCGGGCGCTGCGGTGGCAGTCGCCGCTGGCCTTGTCGTACGAGCCGGCGGCGACCCCGGCGGCGTACGAGTCGCCGAGGGCGGCGTAGTGCGCGCCGGGCTGGGCGGCAGAGGCGGGGCTCGCGCCCAGGACGAGGGGGAGGGCGACGGCGGCGGCGAGGATCTGGTGGCGCACGGGGTACTCCGATGGCTGGCCGGCGGCCGTGCGCGGTCTGCCACGGCCCGTTGATCACGCATCGTAATGTCACGATCACTCAAGGTCGCGCTCTGGCGAGATTGCAAATCTACGCAAGGAATTTGCGTAGAGTGACGTACAATCGCAAACATGACACGACGACTTGCCCAGGTGGCCCAGAAGGTCGGGGTGAGCGAGGCCACGGTCAGCCGGGTGCTCAACGAGAAGCCCGGGGTGTCCGACGCCACCAGGGCGGCGGTGCTGACGGCGCTCGACGTGCTCGGCTACGAGCGGCCCACCCAACTGCGCGGCGAGCGGGCCCGGTTGGTCGGCCTGGTACTGCCTGAGCTGCAGAACCCGATCTTCCCGGCATTCGCCGAGGTGGTCGGCGGAGCGCTGGCCGGCCAGGGCTTCACCCCGGTGCTGTGCACCCAGACCGCCGGAGGGGTCTCCGAGGCCGACTACGTGGACCTGCTGCTGGAGCAGCACGTCTCCGGCGTGGTCTTCTTCGGCGGCCTGTACGCCCAGGGCGACGCCCCGCACGACCACTACGACCGGCTCGCCGAGCGCAGCCTGCCGACGGTGCTGCTGAACGCGGCCATCGACGACCTCGACTTCCCCCGGGTGTCCTGCGACGACGCGGTGGCGGTCGAGCAGGCGGTGGGCCACCTGCGGCAGTTGGGGCACCGGAAGATCGGCCTGGTGCTCGGCCCGGCCGACCATGTGCCGTCCCGGCGGAAGCTCGCCGCGGCGCGCACGGCGGCCGAGCGGGCCGGTCTCGAGCTGCCGGACGAGCAGGTCGAGCGGGCGCTGTTCAGCCTGGAGGGCGGGCAGGCGGCGACCACCCGGCTGCTGCGCCAGGGCGTCACGGGCCTGGTCTGTGCGAGCGACCCGCTGGCGCTCGGTGCGATCCGGGCGGTGCGGCGGGCCGGACTCTCCGTACCTGACGACGTGTCGGTGATCGGGTACGACGACTCCTCCTTCATGACCTGCACCGATCCGCCGCTGACCACCGTGCGGCAGCCGATCGAGGCGATGGGCCGGGCTGCGGTGGAGCTGCTGGTGGGCGAGATCGCCGGCGCCAAGGTCACCCACGACGAGCTGCTCTTCGAGCCGGAGCTGGTGGTGCGCGGTTCCACCGCCCCGGCCCGCGATCGAGGCTGATCGCACTCGCGAACCTCCGTACGGACCAAGGGCGGGCACTCCGGTGCCCGCCCTTTTCCGCCTCTCCTGACGCCGTGGATCCGTTGACATGTCTGTAGCACCTCTGTAACTCTTGCCTGCAATCGCGCAAAACATTAACAGATCAACGTCAGTTCCTTGACTGAGAGGGACGTAATGAGATCTCAGCGCATACTGTCGCGGCTGACGGCCGCGGTGGTCACGATCGGGCTGCTCCTCCTGGCCGGGCCGGTACTCCCGGCCTCGGCGGCGGGCGGCCCCAACCTCGCGGCGGGCCGGACGGTCACGGCCAGTAGTGCCACCGGCCCCCAGGCGGTCGGCAACGTCAACGACGGGAACCAGGCCACCTACTGGGAGAGCACCAACAACGCGCTGCCGCAGTGGGTCCAGGTCGACCTCGGCAGTGCCACCGCCATCGAGCAGCTGGTACTCCGACTCCCGGCGAGCTGGGAGGCACGTACCCAGACACTGGCGGTGCAGGGCAGCGCCGACGGGACCAGCTTCACCACCCTGGTGGGATCGGCGGGTTACACCTTCGATCCGGCCTCCGCCAACACCGTCCGGATCGACTTCGGGGCCACCATCACCCGGTACGTGCGGTTGAACGTGACGGCCAACACCGGCTGGCCGGCCGCCCAGGTCGCCGAGTTCGAGGTCTACGGCGCGACCAGTGCGAGTGCCGACCTCGCCCAGGGCAGGACGCTGACGGCCAACAGCTCCAACTCCCCGTACGTGCCCGGCAACGCGAACGACGGAAACCAGGCCACCTACTGGGAGAGCGCCAACAACGCCTTCCCGCAGTGGATCCAGGTGGACCTCGGCGCGGCCGTTCCGGTCAACAAGCTGGTCCTCAAGCTCCCCACCGGCTGGGGGACCAGGACGGAATCCCTGACGGTGCAGGGCAGCACCAACGGCAGCAGCTTCGCCGACCTCGTCGCCTCGGCCGGCTACACCTTCAACCCGGCGAGCGGCAACACCGTCACCGTCAACCTCAGCACCACCACGACCCGTTACCTGCGGCTGAACGTCACGGCCAACTCGGTCTGGCCGGCGGCCCAGCTCTCGGAGTTCGAGGTCTACGGCCCGGCCGGCGGCGACACCCAGGCGCCCACCGCACCGTCCAATCTCGCGTACACGCAGCCGGCCTCGGGGCAGATCAAGCTGACCTGGAACGCCTCCACCGACAACGTGGGGGTGACCGGGTACGACGTCTACGCCGACAACGTGCTGCTCACCAGTGTGGCGGGCACCGTGCTCACCTACACGGACAGCCGCCCGGACAGCGCGACCGTCTCGTACTTCGTCCGGGCCAAGGACGCGGCGGGCAACCAGTCCGCCAACAGCAACACCGTGGTCCGTACCGGCAGCGGCGGCACCGGCACCAACCTGGCGGCGGGCAAAGCCATCACGGCCTCCTCCAGCATCTACACCTTCGTCGCGGCCAACGCGAACGACAACGACGTGACCACCTACTGGGAGGGCAACGCCAACAGCTACCCCGACACGCTGACCGTGGCCCTGGGCGCCAACGCCGAGGTCGGCTCGGTGGTGCTCAAGCTCAACCCGGCGGCCGCCTGGTCGAGCCGTATCCAGACCATCGAGGTGCTCGGCCGGGAGCAGAGCTCGGGCAGTTTCACCAGCCTGGTCGCCCCGAAGACGTACACCTTCGACCCGGCGTCCGGTAACACGGTGACCGTTCCGCTCGCCGCGACGGTGGCCGACGTCCAGCTGAGGATCACCGCCAACTCCGGGTCCACCGGCGGGCAGGTTGCCGAGTTCCAGGTCATCGGCACCCCGGCGCCGAACCCGGACCTGACCGTCACGGCCGTGTCGTCCGCGCCCGCCGGTCCGGTCGAGACCGACGCCGTCACCCTCTCGGCCACGGTGAAGAACCTCGGCACCGCGGGCTCCGGCGCGACGAGCGTGAACTTCTACCTGGGCGCCGCCAAGGTGGGTACCACGCAGGTCGGTGCGCTGGCCGCCGGTGCGTCCGCCACGGTCTCGGCCGCCGTCGGCGCGCAGAACGCGGGCACCTACCAACTCACCGCCAAGGTCGACGAGTCCAACGCCGTCATCGAGCAGGACGAGACCAACAACGGTTTCACGGGCTCACTGACCGTCAGCCCGGTCGCAAGCTCCGACCTGATCGCCTCCCCGGTCGGCTGGACCCCGGGCAACCCGGCCGCGGGCAACACCGTCAGCTTCACCGTGGCCATCAAGAACCAGGGGACCACCGCCTCGGCGAGCGGCGCCCACGGCATCACCCTGACGGTCGCCGATGCCACCACCGGCACCGTCGTGCGCACCCTGACCGGCTCGTACGGCGGCACGATCGCGCCCGGCGCCACCACCGCCCCGGTCAACCTGGGGACGTGGACGGCGGCCAACGGCAAGTACACCGTGAAGACGGTGCTGGCCAACGACGCCAACGAGCTGCCGGTCAAGCAGGCCAACAACACCGGCAGCCAGGCGCTGTACGTCGGCCGGGGCGCCAACATGCCGTACGACACCTACGAGGCGGAGGACGGCGTGCTCGCCGGCGGGGCCGCGGTCGTCGGCCCGAACCGGACGGTGGGGGACCTGGCGGGCGAGGCCTCCGGCCGAAGGGCCGTCACCCTGAACAGCACCGGCAGCTCGGTCGAGTTCACCACGAAGGCCAGCACCAACACCCTGGTCACCCGCTTCTCCATCCCGGACGCGGCGGGCGGCGACGGCATCAACGCGACGCTCGACGTCTACGTCAACGGCAGCTTCCTCAAGGCCATCGACCTCACCTCGAAGTACGCCTGGCTGTACGGGAGCGAGACCGGCCCGGGCAACTTGCCGAGCGCGGGCGGCCCGCGCCACATCTACGACGAGGCCAACGTGCTGCTCGGGACCACCGTCCCGGCCGGCAGCAGGATCCGGCTGCAGAAGGACGCGGCCAACACCACCTCCTACGCGATCGACTTCATCAGCCTTGAGCAGGCGACGCCGATCGCCAACCCGGATCCGGCCAAGTACGCGGTGCCGGCCGGCTTCACCCACCAGGACGTCCAGAACGCGCTCGACAAGGTCCGGATGGACACCACCGGTTCGCTGGTCGGCGTCTACCTGCCGGCGGGCGAGTACCAGACGGCGAGCAAGTTCCAGGTGTACGGCAAGGCCGTCCAGGTGATCGGGGCAGGGCCCTGGTTCACCCGGTTCTCCGCACCGTCGAGCCAGGCGAACACGGACATCGGCTTCCGCTCGGAGGCCTCGGCGAACGGCTCCACCTTCGCGGGCTTCGCCTACTTCGGGAACTACACCTCGCGCATCGACGGGCCGGGGAAGGTGTTCGACTTCGCCAACCTCGCCCATATGACGATCGACAACATCTGGACCGAGCACATGGTCTGCATGTACTGGGGTGCCAACACGGACTTCATGACGATCAGGAACTCGCGGATCCGCGACACCTTCGCCGACGGCATCAACATGACCAACGGCAGCACGGACAACCTCGTCAGCAACAACGAGGCCCGGGCGACGGGTGACGACAGCTTCGCGCTGTTCTCCGCCATCGACGCGGGCGGGGCCGACGAGAAGAACAACGTGTTCGAGAACCTGACCGCCGTCCTGACCTGGCGCGCCGCCGGGATCGCGGTCTACGGCGGGTACGCGAACACCTTCCGGAACATCTACATCGCGGACACCCTGGTCTACTCGGGCGTCACCATCAGCTCGCTGGACTTCGGCTACCCGATGAACGGCTTCGGCACCGACCCGACGAACCTCCAGAACATCTCCGTCGTCCGGGCCGGCGGCCACTTCTGGGGATCGCAGACCTTCCCGGGCATCTGGGTGTTCTCGGCCTCGAAGGTCTTCCAGGGCATCAGGGTGAGCGACGTGGACATCGTCGACCCGACGTACCACGGGATCATGTTCCAGACCAACTACTCGGGCGGTCAGCCGCAGAACCCGGTCACGGACACGGTCTTCACCAACATCTCGATCACGGGCGCCCGGAAGAGCGGTGACGCCTTCGACGCCAAGTCCGGCTTCGGGATCTGGGCCAACGAGTCGGCCGAGCCCGGTCAGGGACCGGCGGTCGGGTCGGTGACGTTCAACCACCTGACGCTGAGCAACAACTACCAGGACATCAAGAACACCACGTCCACCTTCACCATCACCGTCAACCCGTAGCGGGAGCCACCCGGGCAGGGCGGACACACCACCGTGTCCGCCCTGCCCGGCATGCCCGCGCGCGGTGGGCGATTGCAAGAGCAGTCGAATTTTTGCGAAGTTTCGTCGATATCTTGTGGGCAGCTGTCCGCGCTGGTTAAGTAATCGCCATCTCCCTCTTCGCGCCCCGGCGCCGTGCCCTCGGCACCGCCTGCCCCCACCCGTGCATGAAGAAAGGCCCAGTCCCGTGAACACAGACCTGTTCCTGCACAGATCGGTCGCGCTGGCCGCCGCGGCCGGCCTGGCCCTCTCCGTCGCGGCCTGCTCCGGCAGCGCCAGCGGCAGCGGCTCGTCGAAGGACGGCGCCGGCAGCAGCGTCTCCGCGACGCTGGACCCGGCCGCCAAGGTGACGATCAGCATCGACTGCGAGCCGCCGGTCACCAAGACCGCCGAGCGCAAGCAGTGGGCGGAGGACATCGCGGCGTTCAACAGGCTCTACCCGAACGTCACGATCAACAGCAAGGACGCGTCCCCCTGCGAGGAGCCGGCGCCGTTCACCGCACAGCTCAAGGGCAGGACGCAGACCGACGTCTTCTACACCTACTTCACCGACCTGGGCCAGGTGCTCGACGAGGGCCAGGCCGAGGACATCACGCCGTACGTCAACGAGACCACCGTGCCGGCCCTCAAGGACATCGACCCGTCCGTCCTCGCCACCCTCAAGGCCGACGGCAAGCTCTACGGCCTGCCGACCTCCAACTACAGGATGGGCCTGCTCTACAACCGCAAGCTCTTCACCCGGGCCGGCCTCGACCCCGACAAGCCGCCGGCCACCTGGGACGAGGTCCGCGCCGCCGCCAGGAAGCTCGCCGCGCTCGGCAACGGCGTCAACGGCTACGGCGACTACAGCGCCACCAACCAGGGCGGCTGGCACTACACCGCCGAGCTCTACGGCCTGGGCGGTGCGATGGTCAGCGAGGACGGCAAGAAGGCCGCCTTCAACACCCCCGAGGGCAGGCAGGTCCTGCAGAACCTGTACGACATGCGGTGGACCGACAACAGCATGGGCGCCACTCAGGGCCTCAAGTGGCCCGACCTGATGACCCGGATGGCCTCCGACAAGCTCGGCATGTACGTCGGCGCCCCGGACGACATCACGTACATGGTGCAGACCCTCAAGGGCAACTACGCCGACTACGGCATGGGCCCCATGCCCGGCGGGAAGAGCGCACTGCTCGGCGGCAACGACTACATGTTCAAGAAGGGGTCCAGCCCGGACCAGATCAAGGCGGGCATCGCCTGGATCAACTTCAAGTACCTCACCCTCGGCAAGGGCCAGTTCGACTACGCCCGCACCAAGGCCGACAACCTGCCCGTCGGCCTCCCGCAGCCGTTCTTCTTCACCGGCGCGAGCCTGGCGGGCGACAACCGGGCCAAGGCCGCCAGCGCGACCGTCCCGGTCCAGAACTACGCCCCGTACCTGGCCACTTCGGTGCCCGGCAGGACCGAGCCGGCCAACGCCCAGCAGATCTACAAGGTGCTGGACAACCCGGTCTCGGCCGTCCTGACCGACCGGAACGCCAACGTCTCGAAGCTGCTGTCCGACGCCGAGACCCAGGTCAACCAGGTCCTGGCGAGCCTCCAGTAGCCGACCGGGCGGGGGGCCGTCCGGGGGCGGCCCCCCGCCACCATCAACCAGGAGTACCGATGGCAGCGATCAACGTCTCACTTCGCCGGAAGGTGCGTCAGAACCTCACCGCACACGGCTTCCTGATCGGTGCGGTGCTCTGCTTCGGGTACTTCTCGTGGTACCCGATGGTCCGCGAGATCGTCATGAGCTTCCAGCGGACCAGGCGGGGCAGGACCACCTGGGTCGGTCTCGACAACCTGGACCACATCCTCCAGGACCCGGCCTTCTGGCAGGCCTGGCGCAACACCCTGCTCTTCACCGTGCTGGCCCTGCTGTTCGGCTTCGCCGTGCCGTTCCTGGTCGCGATCCTGCTCAACGAGCTCCGGCACGCGCGGTCCTACCTGCGGATCCTGGTCTACCTGCCGGTGATGATGCCGCCGGTCGCCTCGGTGCTGCTCTTCAAGTACTTCTACGACCCGGGCCACGGGCTCTTCAACCACCTGTTGGCGGCCCTGCACCTGCCGACCTCGGCCTGGCTCAACTCGCCCGACACGGCGATGGTCTCGGTGGTGATCGCGGCCACCTGGATGAACATGGGCGGCGCCACCCTGATCTACCTCGCCGCTCTCCAGGGCATCCCCGGCGAGCTCTACGAGGCCGCCGAACTCGACGGCGCCGGACTGCTGCGGAGGATCTGGTACGTCACCGTCCCGCAGACCAGGCTGATCCTCTCGCTCCTGCTGCTGCTCCAGATCGTCGCCACCATGCAGGTCTTCGTCGAACCGTACCTGCTCACCGGCGGCAACGGCCCGCAGGGCTCCACGCTCACCGTCGTCCACCTCATCTACCAGTACGCCTTCAACTTCAACAACTACGGAAGCGCCTCGGCGCTCGGCCTGGTCATGCTGCTGCTACTCGCCGGGTTCTCCGGTCTGTACGTGCGGCTGAGCCGCAACGCCGACTAGGGGGATCAGCGATGGCCCGCACTCTCATCTCGCAGACCCAGCTCGACCGCCGCAGCGGGAAGATCGCCTACTGGACGGTTCTCACCCTGGTGGTGGCGGTCTTCACCCTGGTCTTCCTCGGCCCGCTGTACTGGCTGGTCACCGGCGGCCTCAAGTCCACGGCGGAGGTGATCCAGAACCCGCCGACCCTCTTCCCCGAGCAGCTGCACCCGGACACCTACGCGACGGCGTGGAGCAAGCTCCGGATGGGCCGACTGCTCTTCAACACCCTCTACTACGCCTTCGGCGCGCTCGCCTTCCAGTTGGTCCTCGACGTCGCGGCGGCGTACGCGCTGTCGAAACTGCGGCCGGTGCTGGGGAACCTGATCCTCGGCATGATGCTGGCCACCCTGATGATCCCGGCGGCCGTGCTGATCGTTCCGCAGTACCTGACCGTCCTCGATCTGCCGCTCCTGCACCTGAACCTGATCAACACCCCGTGGGCGATCTGGCTGCCCACGGTGGCCAACGCCTTCAACATCTTCCTGCTGAAGCGGTTCTTCGACTCGATCCCGGAGGACCTGATGGCGGCCGCGGCCATGGACGGGGCGACCCCGCTGCGGGCCCTGTGGTCGATCGTGCTGCCGATGTCCCGGCCGATCCTCGGGGTCGTCTCGATCTTCGCCGTGGTGAACGTCTGGAAGGACTTCCTCTGGCCGATGCTGGTACAGCCGGACCCGGCGAACCAGCCGCTCAACATCGGCATCAACTCACTGTCGACGGGGGTACCGCAGAACGTGATCATCGCCGCGCTGGCGATCGCCTCGGCACCGACCGTCGTGGTCTTCCTGGTCTTCCAGCGCAACATCATGGCCGGCCTGACCTCGGGCAGCCTCAAGGGCTGACCGCCCCTCCTCCGAAAGGACCTCCCACCGTGGTACAGCAGCCCCCGCGCCGACCCGAGCACTCGGACTGGTGGCGAGACGCGGCGATCTACCAGGTGTACCCGCGCAGCTTCGCCGACGGCAACGGCGACGGCACCGGGGACCTCGCCGGGGTCCGCTCCCGACTCCCGTACCTGGCCGAACTCGGCGTCGACGCCGTCTGGTTCAACCCCTGGTACCCCTCACCGATGGCCGACGGAGGCTACGACGTCGCCGACTACCGCGACGTGGACCCGGTCTTCGGCACGCTCGCCGAGGCCGAGAAGCTGATCGCCGAGGGGCTCGGACTCGGCATCCGCACCATCGTCGACATCGTCCCCAACCATGTCTCCGACGCCCACCCCTGGTTCCGCGCCGCGCTCGCCGCCGGGCCGGGCGGGGCGGAACGGGAGCTCTTCCACTTCCGGCCGGGGCGCGGGACCGACGGTGCGCTGCCGCCCAACGACTGGGTCTCCGAGTTCGGCGGCTGCGCCTGGACGCGGACGGTCGACGCCGACGGCCGGCCGGGGGAGTGGTACCTGCACCTCTTCGCCGCCGGCCAGCCCGACCTCAACTGGGCGCACCCGCAGGTGCGTTCCGAGCACGAGGCGATCCTGCGGTTCTGGTTCGACCGGGGCGCGGCGGGCGTCCGGATCGACTCCGCCGGCCTGCTCACCAAGGACCCGGCCCTGCCCGACCTCACTCCGGGCAGCGGCCCGCACCCGTACGCCGACCGGGACGACCTGCACGAGATCTACCGCTCCTGGCGGGCCATCGCCGACTCCTACGCGGAGCCGCGCGTCCTGATCGGCGAGATCTGGGTGCCCGACGCCGAACGCTTCGCCCGCTACCTGCGGCCGGACGAGCTGCACACGGCCTTCAACTTCGACTTCCTGGCCCGCCCTTGGGAGGCCGGGCAGCTGCGGGCCTCGATCGACACCACCCTCGCCGCCCACGCCCCGGTCGGCGCCCCGGCCACCTGGGTGCTCAGCAACCACGACATCACCCGGACGGTCACCCGCTACGGCCGCGCCGACACCCGCTTCGAGTTCGCCGCCAAGGCCTTCGGCACGCCCAGCGACCTCGTACTCGGCCGGCGCAGGGCCCGGGCGGCGGCGCTGCTCTCACTGGCCCTGCCCGGCGCCGTCTACCTGTACCAGGGCGAGGAGTTGGGCCTGCCCGAGGTCGAGGACCTGCCGCTCGACCGCCTCCAGGACCCGATGCACTTCCGCTCCGGCGGCACCGACCCCGGCCGCGACGGCTGCCGCGTGCCGCTTCCCTGGTCGGGCACCGAGCCGCCGTACGGCTTCTCGCCGGAGGGGGTGGTGACCTGGCTTCCCCAGCCCGCCGACTGGTCGGGGCTGACGGTTGAGGCTCAGTCGGGCGACCCCGGCTCGATGCTGGAGCTCTACCGGGAGGCCCTGCGCCTGCGGCGGACCGTCGTGGACGGCCCCTTCAGCTGGGTGCCGTCAGGCCCGGGCGTGCTGGAGTTCCGTCGCGGTGAGGTCTTCCGCTGCCTGGTCAACCTGTCGGCCGAGGCCGTCCCGCTGCCCACGGACGCCGCCGTGCTGCTCGCCGGCGGGCCGACGGCCGACGGCCTGCTGCCCACGGACACGGCGGTCTGGCTCAGCTGCTGAGGAGCCTGCGGGCGAGGAAGTCGACGGAGGCGGTGATCAGGCCGGGGACGTCGTCGTAGCCCTCGAAGATGTGCCCGGCGCCGGGCACCAGGAGGTAGGTCGAGTCGGCGCCGGCCTTCAGCAGCAGCTCGTGCAGGCGCTCGCTGTGGCCGGCGGGCACGACCGTGTCCCCGGTGCCGTGGATCAGCAGGAACGGGGGAGCGGCGGCCGAGACGTGCGTCACGGGGCTTGCCTCGGCGGCGAGTTCGGGCAGCTCGTCGGGCGGGCCGCCGAGCAGCAGCGCTTCCGTGGTGTCGGCGTCGGCGGGGCGGCGGGTACGCATGTCGGTCGGCGCGTACCAGGTGACGACCGCCGACACCGGGCTGCCGGTGAGCGCGGCCTGTGCCGCGAGGGCGGCGCCTGCGGACTCGCCCCAGACGCCGATCCGGCCGGCGTCCAGCCCCAGCACCTCGGCGTACTCCTGCAGGTAGGAGAGGGCCGCGTTGACGTCGTCCAGCTGCGCCGGGTAGTGCGCCTCGGCGGTGTGGCGGTAGTCGATGGTCGCGACGGCGATACCGGCGCCGGTCAGCGCCTCGAAGATCGCCCCGGGAGCGACGGTCTCCGGCAGGTAGCGGCGGTCTCCCGACTGGAAGCCGCCGCCGTGGATCCAGACGACCACGGGGACGGGGCCCTCGGCCGGGGGCCGGTGCAGG
The DNA here is from genome assembly GCF_007828955.1 of Kitasatospora atroaurantiaca. Lineage (NCBI taxonomy): Bacteria > Bacillati > Actinomycetota > Actinomycetes > Kitasatosporales > Streptomycetaceae > Kitasatospora > Kitasatospora atroaurantiaca. The sequence continues at coordinate 6,552,203 of NZ_VIVR01000001.1, forward strand.
TCCATGAGGACGGGGCGGTAGCCGAGCGGCATCGAGTAGCTGATGCCGTCGTACACCAGCCCGCCGTCGACGGTCTGACGCGGCGTCACGGGAGGCAGGTGCTCGGTCATGCTTCCGAGCCTAGGCCGGGCGCCGGGCGGGGGCAAGGCTCGGGGTGGTGATATTCTGGACAGGTGTCTATAGTTCATGGACAGGTGTCCATCAACGAGAGCGAGTGATCATGCAGACGGCCGCGAACATACTGGTGGGCCTGGTGGCCGCGTTGCACGCGTACATCCTGGTGCTGGAGATGTTTCTCTGGGAGCGCAAGCCCGGGCGGAAGCTCTCGGGCTTCGATGCCTCGATGGCCAAGGCCACCGCGCCGCTCGCGGCCAACCAGGGCCTCTACAACGGCTTCCTCGCCGCAGGCCTGGTCTGGGGGCTGATCGCGGCCGACCCGACCGGCTACCGGGTACAGGTGTTCTTCCTGAGCTGCGTGGTCGTTGCCGGCCTGTACGGCGCGGCCACCGCGAACCGCCGCATCCTGTTCGCGCAGGCCCTGCCCGGCGCGATCGCCCTCGCCGCCGTCCTGGCGGCCGGATGAGCTCCCCGGCCGGCGACCCCCGCGCCGAGCGCACCAGGGCCAGGCTCCGCGAGGCGCTGCTCGCCGAGTGCGCCGAGCGGCCGCTCGAGGGGGTCAGCGTCTCGGCCCTGGTCCGCCGCGCGGGCCTCGGCCGGGCCACCTTCTACCTGCACTACGAGGACCTCCAGGCGCTCGCCGTGGACGCCTGTGCCGAGGTGGTCCGCGACGCGGTCGACGCGCTTCACGCCTGGCGCGGCACGGCCGACCCGGCCGCGCCCCCGCCGGCCCTGGCCGCCTTCTTCGCGGGCATCACCCCGCACGCTGCGCTCTACCGCACCTTGCTGCGGCCCGGCGGGAGCGGTCCACTCGGCGAGCTGATGAACCGTCAGTTGCGTGAACGCAGCCGCACCGAGCGCGAGTTGGCCGGCGCCCCGCACGCGGACCTGATCGCCACGGCCGTCGCCGCGACCTTCGCGGGCCTGCTGGCCGACTGGCTGCACGACCTCGTGCCCGGCACCCCGGAGGAGATCGCCGCCCAGGTCTGGCGCCTCCTCCTCGCCCTCCACCGCACGCCCCTCGGCTAGCTCGTAGGCACGTGCTCAGCCATGCACTGTCCAGGGGCGCGGGGAACTGGAACTGCGCGAGGCGGGAGGGTGCAGGCCGGTGCCTTCCGAACTCGCGCAGTTCCCCGCGCCCCTTCTTGGTTGGCCGCCTGCGTAGGGGGCTACGCGCCCCAGCCGCGGCGGTACGCGGCCCAGTGCTCGGGGGTGGCCGTGAAGTCGACGTACAGGGCGAGTCCGAAGGCCTGACGTCCGGGGGCGTTCCGGCTCAGCGAGAGCCGGGCCCCGCGTACCGCCGCCGACACGGTCTCGGCCGAGCCGCGGTGGCTGAAGGTGTCGTCCCAGTAGGCGGGCAGGCCCATCAGCAGGTCGACCCCGGGCGGCGTGACCTCCAGGGCGAGCGTGGTCTGCTGCGCGACATAGCCGCCGTAGAGGGATTCCAGCTGCATCGAGGTGTCGTAGGACATCAGCGCGATCTGGTCCACCCGGCGCGCCACCTGCGCGAAGTAGGCCTGTGACCACCACTTGGCGTGACCGGAGAACGCGAGGCCCGCCGCGTGCAGTCCGGGCAGCGGGTCGATCTGCGGCGCGGCCGCGGACAGCGGCACCCCGCGCGCGGCCGTCACCGCGTGCACCTGGTCGAGCAGGGCGAGGAAGCCGTCCGAGCCCGAGTGGACCGGCTCCATGTCGAAGTGGACGCCGTCGAAGCCCTGCGCCAGCACCTGCCCGGAAGAGGCGGTGATCCGGTCCCGTACGTCCGGGCGGTCCAGGTGCAGGCCGTCCTTCTCGGGCGCCACCACGTCGCCGAGCCAGGCCTGTACCCGCAGCCGGGGAAGCGTCCGGTGCACGTTCTCCACGAACGTCCGGGCCTGCGGGTACCGCGCCGGGTCGAGTGAGCCGTCGTGCTCCAGCGGGCCGGCGTGGACGTACAGGTCGCGTACGCCCGTCCCGGCGAGCAGCTGCGCCAGTCCGGCGACGTCGGCCTCCCCCTTTCGGCCGTCCACCCACGCATGGCCGAGCCAGACCGCGTCCCGCCCCCGGGTACGGGCCTCGGCGGACGGTTCGCCCGCGTACTGGAGGCGTAACGCGAGTGCTGCCGACGCGACCGGCACCAGCAGGACGGCCAGCCCCAGCACGGCCGCCGTCGCCACCCGCCGCCACCGCGACCAGCCTCGCCAGACGGCCCGCGCCGCACGCAGCCGTGCCTTGATCATCCGCATCTCGGATCTGCCCCCCGCGACTCGAAACGCCCAGGATACGGAACACGCTCGGAGCGTGACCGTCGGTCCGGCTACCCTGACCTCGTGCGACCCCGTAATCGGAGGGGCCGCAAAGCCGACAGCCGTCGCACCCAGGGAGTAGCCCCATGGCCACCGCCGTCCCCGTCTCCGCACCTCAAGAGCGCGCCAATGCCCTGCGCGAAGCCCTCGCCACCCGGGTGGTGGTGGCCGACGGTGCGATGGGCACGATGCTCCAGGCGCAGGACCCGACCATGGAGGACTTCGAGCAGCTGGAGGGCTGCAACGAGATCCTCAACGTGACCCGCCCGGACATCGTCCGCTCGGTGCACGACGCGTACTTCGCGGTCGGCGTGGACTGCGTGGAGACCAACACCTTCGGGGCCAACTTCGCCGCGCTGGCCGAGTACGACATCCCCGAGCGGATCTTCGAGCTGTCCGAGGCCGGTGCCCGGATCGCCCGCGAGGCCGCCGACGCGCACACCGCCGGGGACGGCCGCGGCCGCTGGGTGCTCGGCTCGATCGGCCCCGGCACCAAGCTGCCCACCCTGGGCCACGCCCCGTACGACACGCTGCGCGACGGCTTCCAGCAGAACGCCGCCGGTCTGATCTCCGGTGGCGCCGACGCGCTGCTGGTGGAGACCAGCCAGGACCTGCTGCAGACCAAGGCGGCCATCCTGGGCTGCAAGCTTGCCCTCGCCGAGGCCGGCCTGGACCTGCCGATCCTCGCCCAGGTGACGGTCGAGACCACCGGCACCATGCTGCTCGGCTCCGAGATCGGCGCCGCGCTCACCGCGCTGGAGCCGCTGGGCATCGACTACATCGGCATGAACTGCGCCACCGGCCCCGCCGAGATGAGCGAGCACCTGCGCTACCTGGCGAAGAACGCCCGGATCGGCCTCTCCTGCATGCCGAACGCCGGTCTGCCGGTGCTCGGCAAGGACGGCGCGCACTACCCGCTGAGCCCGGCCGAGCTGGCCGACGCGCACGACACCTTCACCCGCGAGTACGGTCTCTCGCTGGTCGGCGGCTGCTGCGGCACCACCCCGGAGCACCTGCGCGCGGTGGTCGAGCGCGTCCAGGGCCGCGAGATCGCGCAGCGCAACCCGCAGCCCGAGCCCGCCGCCGCCTCGCTCTACCAGTCGGTGCCGTTCCGCCAGGACACCTCGTACCTGGCGATCGGCGAGCGCACCAACGCCAACGGCTCCAAGAAGTTCCGCGAGTCGATGCTGGCCGGTGACTGGCAGGCCTGCGTGGAGATCGCCCGCGAGCAGATCCGGGACGGCTCCCACCTGCTGGACCTCTGCGTCGACTACGTCGGCCGGGACGGCGTGGCCGACATGAAGGAGATCGCCGGCCGCCTGGCGACCGCCTCCACGCTGCCGATCGTGCTGGACTCCACCGAGACGGACGTGCTCCGGGCCGGTCTGGAGATGCTCGGCGGCCGCGCGGTGCTCAACTCGGTCAACTACGAGGACGGCGACGGCCCCGACTCCCGTTTCGCCAAGGTGGCCAACCTCGCCCGCGAGCACGGCGCCGCGCTGATCGCGCTGACCATCGACGAGGAGGGCCAGGCCCGGACCGCCGAGACCAAGGTCGCCATCGCCGAGCGCCTGATCAACGAGCTGACCACCGACTACGGCATCGCCGAGCACGACATCATCGTCGACTGCCTGGCCTTCACCCTGGGCACCGGCCAGGAGGAGTCCCGCCGCGACGGCATCGAGACGATCGAGGCCATCCGCGAGCTCAAGCGCCGGCACCCCTCGGTGCAGACCACCCTGGGTCTGTCGAACATCTCCTTCGGCCTCAGCCCCGCCGCCCGCCAGGTGATCAACTCGGTCTTCCTGAACGAGTGCGTCGAGGCCGGCCTGGACTCGGCGATCGTGCACGCCTCGAAGATCCTGCCGATGGCGCGGATCCCCGAGGAGCAGCGCCAGGTCGCCCTCGACCTGGTCTACGACCGCCGGGACGGCGACTACGACCCGCTGCAGAAGCTGCTCCAGCTCTTCGAGGGCGTCAGCGCGGCCTCCAGCGCGGCCTCCAAGGCCGAGGAGCTGGCCGCGCTCCCGCTGGAGGAGCGGCTGCAGCGCCGGATCATCGACGGCGAGCGCAAGGGCCTGGAGGCGGACCTCGACGAGGCGCTGGCCGACCGCCCGGCGCTGGACATCGTCAACACCACACTGCTGGCCGGCATGAAGGTGGTCGGTGAGCTGTTCGGCTCCGGCCAGATGCAGCTGCCCTTCGTGCTGCAGTCGGCCGAGGTGATGAAGACCGCCGTGGCGTACCTCGAGCCGCACATGGAGAAGTCCGACGACGAGGGCAAGGGCACCATCGTGCTGGCCACCGTCAAGGGCGACGTCCACGACATCGGCAAGAACCTGGTCGACATCATCCTGTCGAACAACGGCTACACCGTGGTCAACCTCGGCATCAAGCAGCCCGTCTCGGCGATCCTGGACGCCGCCGTCGAGCACAAGGCCGACGTGATCGGCATGTCCGGTCTGCTGGTCAAGTCCACGGTGATCATGAAGGAGAACCTGCAGGAGCTCAACCAGCGCAAGCTCGCCACCGACTACCCCGTGATCCTCGGCGGCGCCGCGCTCACCCGGGCGTACGTCGAGCAGGACCTGCACGAGATCTACGAGGGCGAGGTCCGCTACGCCCGCGACGCCTTCGAGGGCCTGCGTCTGATGGACGCGCTGATCGCGGTCAAGCGGGGTGTCCCGGGCGCCGCGCTGCCCGAGCTGCGCCAGCGGCGGCACGCCAAGGTCGAGGTCGAGGAGGTCGAGGAGGAGAACCTCGGCCAGATCCGCTCCGACGTCACGGTCGACAACCGGGTGCCCACGCCGCCGTTCTGGGGCGACCGGATCGTCAAGGGCATCCCGTTCGCGGACTACTCGTCCTGGCTGGACGAGGACGCCCTGTTCAAGGGCCAGTGGGGCCTGAAGGCCGCCCGCAGCGGTGAGGGCCCCTCGTACGAGGAGCTGGTGGAGACCGAGGGCCGGCCGCGGCTGCGGATGTGGCTGGACCGGCTGCAGACCGAGGGCTGGCTGGAGGCTGCCGTGGTCTACGGCTACTACCCGGCCGCGTCCAAGGGCGACGACCTGATCGTCTACAACGAGGACGGCAGCGAGCACACCCGCTTCACCTTCCCGCGCCAGCGCCGGGGGCGCCGGCTCTGCCTGGCGGACTTCTTCCGCCCGGAGGAGAGCGGCGAGAAGGACGTGCTCGGCCTGCAGGTCGTCACCATGGGGAACAGGATCTCGGAGGCCGCCAACGAGCTGTTCGCGGCCAACGCCTACCGCGACTACCTGGAGCTGCACGGCCTCTCCGTCCAGCTGGCCGAGGCGCTGGCCGAGTTCTGGCACGCCCGGGTCCGCTACGAGCTCGGCTTCGGCGACGAGGACCCCCAGGACGTCAAGGACATGTTCGCGCTGAAGTACCGCGGCGCCCGCTTCTCGCTCGGCTACGGGGCCTGCCCCGAGCTGGAGGACCGGGCCAAGATCGCCGAGCTGCTGAAGCCCGAGCGGATCGGCGTGGTGCTGTCCGAGGAGTTCCAGCTCCACCCCGAGCAGTCCACCGACGCGATCGTCATCCACCACCCGGAGGCGAAGTACTTCAACGCGAGGTAACCCGTACGCTGCGCTGCGTTCGCCCCTTTCGGGCGGAGTGGGCGTATTCTGGATGATCCCTAACGGGCCGGTCCGCAGACCAGCGGGCCGGCCCGTGCCCATCCCCGGGGTGCGCACGACTGGGAAGGACCCGCAGCATGACGACCATCTCGACTCTCACCGGCACCCTCGACCGCGCCGGGGGCGACGGACTGCAGGCCGTGCTGCTCGACATGGACGGCACGCTGGTCGACACCGAGGACTTCTGGTGGCAGGCCGAGTTCTCGCTCTTCGCCGAGCTGGGCCACCAGCTGGACGAGACGGACCGCGCCCATGTGGTGGGCGGCCCGATGAGCCGGGTCATCGACTACCTGATCGCCACCACCAAGGTGAACCTCAGCCCGGCCGAGCTGACCGTGCTGATCAACCAGCGCTTCGTCGACCTGCTGGCCGGCGGTGTGCCGCTGATGCCGGGCGCCGAGCTCCTGCTCAACACCCTGAACGCGCACGGCATCCCGGCCGCGCTGGTCTCCGCCTCGCACCGGCACATCATCGACATCGTGCTGGAGAGCCTGGGCGCCCACCACTTCGCCTTCTCGGTGGCGGGGGACGAGGTGCCGCGCACCAAGCCGCACCCGGACCCGTACCTGGCCGCCGTCGCCCGGCTCGGTGCCGAGCCCGGGCGCTGCGTGGTCGTCGAGGACGCGCCGACGGGCGTACTGGCCGCCGAGGCGGCCGGCTGCCCGGTGATCGCCGTCCCGTCCGTGGCGCGGATCGAGCCGGGCCCCGGGCGTACCGTGCTGTCCTCGCTGGAGCTGGTCGACCTGCCCCTGCTGCACTCGCTGGTCGCCGCCCGAGTGTGAGATTGGTCTCTTTCTCCGCGCCCGTTGCTGTCGCGCTGCGGCCCGGTGGCAACGGGCTGTGCATGCCGAAGGGGAGAAATCGGGCATTGTCTGACAACTCGTCGGCTCGGCCGGACTGACCGCCGCCGGGCCGCTCACTGAGCGTACGAAGTGGTGATATTCGTACGTGTTCGATGTGGCACGCTAACTCCGACCAGTCCCCCCACGGCTGCCCCGACCCCCATACCGCACCACCGAGACCGGCGGGTGATCCCACCGGTTCCCCGGCGTTGCGGTCGTACGGACCCGCAGGCACTCGCCACACCCCGGCAGCGTCACGCGGCAGCCACCGGCATTCACGGCCGGTCCGCATGGAGAAGGAACGTATTCCGCATGACTTCAGCCAACCGCCTGGCCGTGCTCGGCTGTGCCGCACTGGTCGCCACCACGGCTGCGGGCTGCGCCTCGGCCACCAAGGCCGTCACGGGCGGCGACTCGAAGAGCAGCGCGATCACCATGGGCACGGTCAACGTGACCAACGTGCTGGACCCGGCCGGTGCCTACGACGCGGGCTCCTGGCTGCTCCTGAACAACACCTTCCAGTCGCTGCTCAGGTTCCCCTCCGGCGCCACCGTGCCGCAGCCGGACGCGGCGCAGTCCTGCGCGTTCGCCGGCTCCGACGCGACCACGTACCAGTGCACGGTGCGCAGCGGGCTGAAGTTCTCCAACGGGCACCCGCTGACCGCCGAGGACGTGGTCTTCTCCATCCAGCGGATGCAGAAGATCAACGACCCCAGCGGCCCCTCCTCGCTGCTGTCGACGATCAAGTCGGTCGAGGCCAAGGGTGCCGACGTGGTGTTCCACCTCTCCACGCCGGACGCGGTGCTCCCTGCCAAGCTGGCCTCGGCCGCGGGCGCCATCGTGGACCACCAGGTCTTCCCGGCCGACAAGCTCCTCGACAACGACAAGCTGGTCGGCTCCGGCCCGTACAAGATCGACTCGATCGAGCCGATGGCCGGCGGTGACGGCCACGCCCCCGGCAAGGTCACGCTCTCCGCCAACAGCCAGTACCAGGGCGAGGACAAGCTGCAGAACAACAAGTTCGTGCTGCGGTACTTCGACAAGGCCGAGGACCTCAAGGCCGCCTTGGACAAGGGCGACATCGACCTCGCGGACAACAGCCTCGAGCCCCCCACGGCCGCCAAGCTGAAGGACGACCAGCTGACCGGCAAGAGCGACTTCAAGGTCGCCGAGGGCGAGAGCGCGGAGGTCCGCTTCCTCGTCTTCAACACCAAGGACGCCGTCACCGGCAACCCGGCCGTGCGCCAGGCGATCGCCCAGCTGCTGGACCGCAAGGTGCTCGCCCGTGACGTCTACGCGCGGACCGTCCAGCCGCTCTACTCGGTCGTCCCGGCCGGGATCGCCGGCCACAACACCGCCTTCTTCGACAGGTACGTCGAGCCGGACGCCGGCAAGGCGAAGAAGATCCTCAACGGCGCCAGGGTCTCGCTGCCGGTGAAGCTGAACCTCACGTGGTCCCGGGCCCGTGCCGGTGCCGCCGAGATGAACGAGATCAAGAAGCAGCTGGAGGCCAGCGGCCTGTTCCAGGTGACGGTCCAGCAGGAGCCGGACTGGAAGGCCTTCCAGAAGGGCTGGAAGGCCGGCAGCTACCAGGCCTACACCGTCGGCTGGACCCCGGACTACGCCGACGCGGACGACTTCATCACCCCGCTGGTGGTCGACGGCGGTGCCTTCCACAACGGCTGGGACGACCCGAAGATCAGCCAGAAGCTGGTCCCGGAGAGCATCAAGCAGACCGACCGTACGGCGGGTGGCGCCTACGGGCAGATCCAGTCCATCGTGGCGGACGCCGTCCCGGTGCTGCCGCTGTTCCAGAACAAGTCCTTCTACGCCTCGCGCGCCGACATCACCGGCGTGGACTCGACGGTGGACACCTCGGGCGTCTTCCGCTTCTGGGAGATCGGCCGAACCAAGAAGTAGCCGTACGCCGGAAGGCCCGCCCCTCCTCGCACGAGGAGGGGCGGGCCTTCGGCTTTCCCGCTACTGCGCGCCCGGGCGGACCAGGCCGCTCTCGTAGGCGTACACGGCGGCCTGCACCCGGTCGCGCAGCTGAAGCTTGGTCAGCACATGGCCGACGTGCGTCTTCACCGTCGTCTCGCTGACGAAGAGTTCGCCGGCGATCTCCGCGTTGGACAGGCCCCGGGCGACCAGCTTCAGCACCTCCAGCTCACGCTCCGTCAGTGCGGTGAGCGCCTGCGGCGGCGCCTCGTCGCCGGAGGGCAGCTTGGTGGCGTACATGTCCAGCAGCCGTCGGGTGATGCTCGGGGCGAGCATCGCGGCGCCGTCCGCGACCACCCGGATCGCCTGCACCAGCTCCTCGGCCGGGACGTCCTTGAGCAGGAAGCCGCTGGCCCCCGCCCGCAGCGCCTCGACCACGTACTCGTCCAGGTCGAAGGTGGTCAGCACCAGGACCTTGGCCGGGCCGTCCCGGCCGGGCCCGGCGATCCGTCGGGTGGCCTCCACCCCGTCCATCCGGGGCATCCGGATGTCCATCAGCACCACATCCGGCTGCAGCGCGCGGACCTGCTCCAGCGCCTGCTGCCCGTCCCCGGCCTCGCCGACCACCACCAGGTCGGACTCGGCCTCCAGGATCATCCGGAAACCGGTGCGCAGCAGTGGCTGGTCGTCGACCAGCAGCACTCGGATCGTCACCTACGACTCCTTGCTCATCTGGCCCCCCGTGGGACCGTCGTCAGGTCTCGCCCTGATGGGCAGCGGGTACGGCGGGGGAGTCCCACCGAACTCGGGGCAGCTCGCCTGGTGGTCGCACCAGTCGCACAGCCGGTTGCGGGTGGCCGGGAACTCCCCGGTGGCGACCGCCTGGGAGATCGTCTCCCAGAGGGCCTGAAGCTTGCGCTCCGTCGACAGCAGGTCGGCCTCGTCGGGGTCGTACGTGACCACGTCGCCACCGCCGCCCAGGTAGACCAGCTGCAGGCGCTTGGGGATCACACCCTTCCAGCGCCACACCACCAGGGCGTAGAACTTCATCTGGAACATGGCCTTGCCCTCGAAGTCCCGCGAGGGCGCCCGCCCGGTCTTGTAGTCCACCAGCCGGACCTCGCCCGTCGGGGCGACGTCGACCCGGTCGATGTACCCGCGCAGCAGCAGGCCCGACTCCAGCACCGTCTCCACGTACAGCTCGCGCTCCACGGGGTGCAGACGGGTCGGGTCCTCCAGCCGGAACCACTGGCCCAGCAGCTTCTCCGCGTCGGCCAGCCAGCGGGTCAGCGCGGCGCCGTCCTCGTCCCCCGGGAACAGTTCGCCCAGCTGAGGGCGCTCGCCGAGCAGCCGCTCCCACTGCGGGCGCAGCAGGCCCAGCGCACGCTCGGGCGTACGCTCGGCCGCCGGGCTGTCGAAGAGCCGCTCCAGCACCGCGTGCACCACCGTGCCGCGCGTGGCCGCCGCGCTCGGGGGCTCAGGCAGCCGGTCGATCACGCGCAGGCGGTACAACAGCGGGCAGGTCATGAAATCCCCCGCCCGGGACGGGGAGAGCCCCGTCGGCGCCACGGCCTGCCTGGGCACGACGGCGGTGGTCGGGGCGCTGTCGGTCTGGTGCATACCCCGACCCTATTGCCCGTTGCTGTCATCCCGCTGCCAAGCCACCCACACCGGTCGGTTCCGAGTGGCACCGAGGCCGCTGCCGCAGGCGTTGAACGGGTATGACAGCTAGGAGGGGCGCGCGCCGGAATCCCGAAGAGATCACGTAGCGTGGGCGCACAGCGGGGATGTACCGAGCGAAGGGGCCACGGTGAGTGACATCAGGGGGCAGCAGACCTCCGCACAGCCACCGACGGGCGGCGCCAAGACGCCCGACGGATCCGATCGGCCCGGCGGCATCCTGATGGGCCGTCCGTTCGGCGTGCCGATCTACGTCACCCCGTCCTGGTTCGTCATCGCGGCCCTGATCACCTGGATCTTCGGCGGCCAGCTGGCCAGCGTCCTCCCCGAGCTCGGCGGCACCCGCTACCTGGTCTCACTCTCCTTCGCGATCGCCTTCTACGGCTCCGTCCTGGTCCACGAACTCGCCCACACCCTGGTCGCGCTCCGCTACAAGCTGGGTGTGCGCCGTATCCAGCTGCAGTTCTTCGGCGGCGTCTCGGAGATCGACAAGGAGGCCGAGACCCCCGGCCGCGAGTTCTGGCTGGCCTTCGTCGGCCCGCTGCTCTCGCTGCTGCTCGGCGGCGTCTTCTACCTCGCCCTTCTCGGTGTCGAGCCGTCCACCGTCCCCGGGGTGCTGCTGGCCGGGCTGATGGTCAGCAACCTCGTGGTAGCCGCCTTCAACCTGCTGCCCGGCCTGCCGCTGGACGGCGGCCGGATGCTGCGCGCCCTCGTCTGGGCCGTGACCGGCCGCGCGATGACCGGTACGGTCGCCGCCGCCTGGGTCGGCCGGGCGCTCGCCGTCGCGGTGCTCTTCGGCCTGCCGGCCATCGCCGCCGCCCGGGGCGGCCCGGACCGCACCACCACCGACAGCCTGATCGACGGGGTGCTCTCCGCAGTCCTCGCCGTGATCATCTGGAACGGCGCGACCGGCAGCGTACGCAACGCCCGCCTCAAGGAAGCACTGCCCGGGCTGCACATCCCCGACCTGGCCCGCCGCGCGGTGGAGGTCACCGCCGACACCCCGCTCGGCGAGGCGCTGCGCCGGGCCCGCGAGGCCGAGGCCGGTGCGGTGGTCGTGGTCGACGGCCGCGGCGAGCCCACCGGCCTGGTCAAGGAGGCCGCCGTCCGGGGCGTGCCCGAACACCGCCGCCCGTGGATCGCGGTCGGCGCCCTCGCCCGCGACCTGGAGCCGGGGATGCGGCTGCGGGTCGACCTCACCGGCGAGGAGCTGCTCGCCGCCCTGCGCCGCTCGCCCGCGACCGAGTACCTGGTGGTCCGCCCCGACGGCTCGGTGTACGGCGTGCTCTCGCTGATGGACGTCGAGCGGCGGCTCAGCGCGGCAGTCTCCGGGCGTCCGAGAGGCTGAAACGATCTACTGGTCGGCGGAGCGTCCCGGTTCCCTTAGGATTGTCCGCATGTCCGAACCGACCGGTGCCACCCGCCGACGCGGGCCCTTCCAGGTCGGGGACCAGGTCCAGCTGACCGACCCCAAGGGCCGCCACTACACGTTCACGCTCCAGGCCGGGAACCAGTTCCACACCCACAAGGGTGCGTTCCCCCACGACGAGCTGATCGGCGCCCCCGAGGGCACTGTCGTGCGCACCACGGGGAACGTCCCGTATCTCGCGCTGCGCCCCCTGCTCCCCGACTACGTCCTGTCCATGCCGCGCGGCGCCGCCGTGATCTACCCCAAGGACGCGGGGCAGATCCTGGCGATGGCCGACATCTTCGCGGGCGCCCGCGTGGTCGAGGCCGGCGTCGGATCCGGCGCGCTCAGCACCTACCTGCTGCGCGCCGTCGGCGACACCGGCATGCTCGCCTCGTACGAGCGCCGCCAGGACTTCGCCGACATCGCGAAGGCCAACGTCGAGCGCTACTTCGGCAGCCCCCACCCGGCCTGGAAGCTCACCGTGGGCGACCTCCAGGACAACCTGGTGGAGACCGAGGTCGACCGCATCATCCTCGACATGCTCGCCCCCTGGGAGTGCCTGGACGTCGCCTCCAAGGCGCTCGTCCCCGGCGGCCTGATCTGCTGCTACGTGGCCACCACCACCCAGCTGTCGCGGACCGTCGAGGCGCTGCGCGAGCACGGCACCTTCACCGAGCCGCAGTCCTGGGAGACCATGGTCCGCACCTGGCACGTCGAGGGCCTCGCCGTCCGCCCGGACCACCGCATGATCGGCCACACCGGCTTCCTGCTGACCTCCCGCCGGCTCGCGGACGGCGTCGAGCCGCCGCTGCGCCGCCGCCGCCCCGCCAAGGGCGCGTACGGTGAGGACTACGACAACGGCTCGCCCGAGCCGAGCCTGCAGGAGCGTGCCGCGGCCCGTGCCGCCGCCCGCGAGACGAGCGAAACCCCCGACCTGGGCTGACGCCATGACAGCACGACCGCAAGGGGCGGTACGACGGGCCACCACCCGCCGTACCGCCCCTTGCGTATGCGCTCTGACGGCCGGTCCGCCCCGGTGGGTGCACCTGCGCCGGGGTATGGGACGATGCTCGCTCACACCACCCACCGCGGAGGGGAATGCCTGGTGGAAGCAGCGGTCGAGACGGTTCAGGACGTGCCGATGACGGACGAGACGAAGGCCCCCGCGCACGCCAGATCCGGCTTCCGGCACTGGGCCGTGGTGGCCGCCGGCTGTGCCGCAGTGGTCGCCGGCGCACTGGCCGCCAACCCGGCCGAGGGCGGGGTCACCCCGACCAGGCCGCCCGTCCAGGCGCTCCAGCCCGCCGAGGCGCCCGACCCGACGAAGGCCGAACTTCCCCTTGACTGCGGGCCGTTCCCCGTGACCGTGGGCCTCCACTTCAGCGCGCAGCTGGAGGGTCGGCCCACCACCGTGGCCGCCGCACACTGCGCGGCCGACAACGGCACCCCGCCGGACGGCGCGTACCTGCTGACCGCGGGGCCGGACGGCAAGCCGGTGGTCAAGGCGACGCTGGTGCGGCCCGAGGAGGGGCTCACCGTCACCGAGCTCAAGCTCCGCAGCGACGGCACCATCGTCGGCCGGGCCAGGGGCTACTCCAACGACGACGTCCCGCGCTGCTGCCCCGACCTCGTCCTCGACCTCACCTGGACCCACAAGGCCGGCCAGTGGGTCCGCACCGAGACCAGGGCCCCGGCAGCCGGCGTCTAGGCATACGAGCAACCACAACAGGGGCGCGGGGAACTGCGCGAGGTCGGAAGGTGCAGGCCCGCAGTCTTCCGCTTCGCGCAGTTCCCCGCGCCCCTGGACAGTGCAACTGGCTCCTGGCGGAGTGTTAGTCCGCGTCGGGCCCGAAGACCTCGACCTGGTCGTGCACCCGGCGGACGTGGATGCAGTCGCCGGGGCACTCCTTCGCAGAGTCCACCACGTCCTGAAGCAGCGTCAGCGGCACGGGCACGGTCTCGCCCGGCTGCTGGCGCAGCTCGTCGTCGTCGCCCTTCACGTACGCCAGCCCGTCGATGTCCAGCTCGAAGACCTCCGGCGCGTACTGCGCACAGATGCCGTCTCCGGTGCACAGATCCTGGTCGATCCAGACTTCGAGCGCTTCGCCCGTCGCCGCCTCGCCGGTTACCGACATGTCCCCTGCCGTTTCTGTCCCAGGTCGCCCCTTCTTGGGGCATTCCTGCCATTCGTACAACGATCCGACCGCAATCCACGGTCACGATCAGGTATTGACTCGACCGACGATACATCTGGTCCGCTTTGAGCGTTGAGCGGTGGGTATCTCCCTAGCAGAGGGGAAGCATGCAAGGGCGAAGATCGGACACGCCCGTTCCATCTTTCTGATCTAGGGGTTTACGGACCCCTGGTCCCAGGTAGGGTCTGGAAGCGTCCAGCTCCCCCCGGAGGAGGTGAGGACCGTGGCAGCCCACGATGACGACTACAACCGCAACGCCGGCCGGCCCGCTCGTGGTTCCGACGAGGCCGCAGAGGTCTCGTACCTCGAGCAGGAGATCGCCGTCCTGCGCCGCAAGCTCGCCGACTCGCCGCGCAACTCGAGAATCCTCGAGGAGCGCATCGTCGAGCTCCAGACCAATCTGGCCGGAGTCACCGCCCAGAACGAACGGCTCGCCTCCACCCTGCGCGAGGCCCGCGACCAGATCGTGGCCCTCAAGGAGGAAGTGGACCGGCTCGCCCAGCCCCCCGCCGGATTCGGCACGTTCCTCAGCCAGAACGAGGACGGCACGGCCGACATCTTCACCGGCGGCCGCAAGCTCCGCGTCAACGTCAGTCCGAGCGTGGACCTCGACGAGCTGCGCCGCGGCCAGGAAGTCATGCTCAACGAGGCCCTCAACATCGTGGACGCGATGGCCTTCGAGAGCATCGGCGACATCGTCACCCTCAAGGAGGTCCTCGAGGACGGCGAGCGCGCCCTGGTCACCGGGCACGCGGACGAGGAGCGGGTGGTCCGCCTCGCCGAGCCGCTGCGCGACATCAAGCTCCGCCCGGGGGAGGCCCTCCTGCTGGAGCCCCGCTCCGGCTACGTCTACGAGGTGATCCCCAAGTCGGAGGTCGAGGAGCTCGTCCTCGAAGAGGTCCCGGACATCGACTACCGGCAGATCGGCGGTCTGCACAACCAGATCGAGCAGATCCGCGACGCGGTCGAGCTCCCGTACCTGCACTCCGAGCTGTTCAAGGAGTACGAGCTGCGCCCGCCCAAGGGCGTGCTGCTCTACGGTCCGCCCGGCTGTGGCAAGACGCTCATCGCCAAGGCGGTCGCCAACTCCCTGGCCAAGAAGGTGGCGGAGGTCACCGGCCGGCCGCAGGGGAAGAGCTACTTCCTGAACATCAAGGGCCCGGAGCTGCTCAACAAGTACGTGGGCGAGACCGAGCGGCAGATCCGGCTGGTCTTCCAGCGGGCGCGGGAGAAGGCGAGCGAGGGCACGCCCGTCATCGTCTTCTTCGACGAGATGGAGTCGCTCTTCCGCACCCGTGGCTCGGGCGTCAGCTCGGACGTGGAGAACACCATCGTCCCGCAGCTGCTGGCCGAGATCGACGGTGTGGAGGGCCTCGAGAACGTCATCGTGATCGGTGCCTCGAACCGCGAGGACATGATCGACCCGGCGATCCTGCGGCCCGGCCGCCTGGACGTCAAGATCAAGATCGAGCGTCCGGACGCCGAGGCGGCCAAGGACATCTTCTCGAAGTACCTCAAGGACTCGCTGCCGTTCCACCCGGACGACCTCAAGGAGCACGACGGCTCCGTCGGGGCCACGGTGGCCGCGATGATCCAGGCGGTCGTCGAGCGGATGTACACCGAGACCGAGGAGAACCGTTTCCTGGAGGTCACCTACGCCAACGGTGACAAGGAAGTCCTGTACTTCAAGGACTTCAACTCCGGCGCGATGATCCAGAACATCGTGGACCGGGCGAAGAAGATGGCCATCAAGGACTTCCTCGACCACGGTCAGCGCGGTCTTCGCGTCTCCCACCTGCTCGCCGCCTGCGTGGACGAGTTCAAGGAGAACGAGGACCTGCCGAACACCACCAACCCGGACGACTGGGCCCGGATCTCCGGAAAGAAGGGCGAGCGGATCGTCTTCATCCGCACCCTCGTCACCGGAAAGCAGGGCGCCGAGTCCGGCCGCTCCATCGACACTGTCGCCAACACGGGGCAGTACCTGTAGTTCGTCGTACTTCACCGTCCGGCTGCGGCGCCCATCGGCCCCGCAGCCGGACGGTGTGTCTCGGGAGGCGCTCCGGCGACCGGTCAGGGGCCGTCGGGGTGGTGCTCTCCCGATTGTCGGTACGGCGATCTAGGCTCGACCCATCGCCGACGGGACGGCCCGGCGGCGTTGGTGATGTAGGCGGTACGTCAGTGCTCGGCCCGGTGGGGGCGGAGCGCAGGGCAAGGAGGGCCGCATGACCGTACGGCGCGTGATGGGGATCGAGACCGAGTACGGAATCTCCGTGCCCGGGCACCCGAACGCCAACGCCATGCTCACCTCGTCCCAGATCGTCAACGCGTACGCGGCGGCGATGCACCGGGCGCGGCGGGCTCGCTGGGACTTCGAGGAGGAGAATCCGCTGCGCGACGCCCGGGGCTTCGACCTCGCGCGCGACGTCGCGGACGCCAGCCAGCTCACCGACGAGGACATCGGCCTCGCCAACATCATCCTCACCAACGGGGCCCGGTTCTACGTGGACCACGCGCACCCCGAGTACAGCTCGCCGGAGGTCACCAACCCGCGCGACGCCGTGCTCTGGGACAAGGCCGGCGAGCGCGTCATGGCGGAGGCCGCCGCCCGCGCCCTGGAGCTGCCGAACGGGCAGAAGATCAACCTTTACAAGAACAACACCGACAACAAGGGCGCCTCCTACGGCACCCACGAGAACTACCTGATGAAGCGGGCGACCCCGTTCGCCGACATCGTCCGCCACCTCACCCCGTTCTTCGTCTCCCGCCAGGTGATCACCGGCGCCGGCCGGGTCGGCATCGGCCAGGACGGCTCCGCCAACGGCTTCCAGCTCAGTCAGCGCGCCGACTACTTCGAGGTCGAGGTCGGCCTGGAGACGACCCTCAAGCGCCCGATCATCAACACCCGCGACGAGCCGCACGCCGACGCCGAGAAGTACCGCCGGCTGCATGTGATCATCGGGGACGCCAACCTCTCCGAGATCTCCACCTACCTCAAGCTGGGCATGACCTCGCTGGTGCTGGCGATGATCGAGGAGGGCTTCATCGCGGTCGACCTCGCCGTCGACCAGCCCGTCCGCACCCTGCACCGGGTCTCCCACGACCCAGCGCTCGAGTACCTGATCACGCTGCGCAGCGGCCGGAAACTCACCGCGGTCCAGCTCCAGATGGAGTACTGCGAGCTGGCCCGCAAGTACGTCGAGGACCGCTACGGGCAGGACGCCGACGACCAGACCGTGGACGTCCTAGCCCGCTGGGAGGACGTCCTGGGCCGCCTGGAGCGGGATCCGATGAGCCTGTCCAAGCAGCTCGACTGGATCGCCAAGAAGGAGCTCCTGGAGGGCTACCGCCAGCGCGACGGCCTCGACTGGGACAACTCCAGGCTGCACCTGGTCGACCTCCAGTACAGCGACGTACGGCTCGACAAGGGCCTGTACAACCGCCTGGTGGCCCGTGGGCGCTTCGAGAGGCTGGTGACCGAGGAGGAGGTCGCCAGGGCCGTCGGCAAGCCGCCGGAGGACACCAGGGCGTACTTCCGGGGCCGCTGTCTGGAGCAGTACGCCGAGCACGTCGCGGCGGCCTCCTGGGACTCGGTCATCTTCGACCTCCCGGGGCGGGACTCGCTGCAGCGGGTCCCCACCCTGGAGCCGCTGCGGGGTACCCGCAACCACGTCAAGGAACTGCTGGACAGGTGCCGTACGGCCGAGGACCTGGTCCGGGTGCTGTCCGGCGGCTGAGACGTCGGGTAACTTTTCGATCACCACGGGTGAACGCTCCCCGGATGGGAATCATCCGGGGGAGCGCGGAGCGTTGAAGTAGAACTGGAGGCGATATCCGCCCCCGGTGTATAGGGTCTGAGCAGTAGTGCTAGACCAAGCCGTGCCAGACGAATCGAGCGGGGTGAGGGAAATGGCGAGCAAGGACACCGGTGGCGGCCAGCAGCGGGCGAACCGCTCCTCCGAGGAGGTCGAGGAGCAGGCTGCGGAGGCGCAGAACTCCGAGGACCTCAAGGAACGCCAGGAAAAGCTGAGCGATGACGTCGACGCGGTCCTGGACGAAATCGACGACGTTCTCGAGTCGAATGCCGAAGATTTCGTGCGGCAATTTGTCCAGAAGGGTGGACAGTGACCTGGATGTCCGATTCCTGATCGGGCACCGCTCGATATCGAGAGTGACTCGATATCTGACATGACCTGGGTTTCGTTCGCGCGCAATGAGTCGACGCCGACTCGTTGCGCGCGAATGCAGAATCGGATGGTCCGGCATGTGGATCACGGCCTCGAACCGGGTAGGGTCCGAGGCATCCGCTGTTGATCTACCTGGAAGGAATCGAGTGGAAGCCAACACTGGTGGCACCGGGCGTCTACCGGCTGCCTTCCTGACCCCCGGGTCCTCGTCGTTCATCGACTTCCTGGGCCGGCACTCGCCGGAGCTGATCCCCGGCCGCCGCGGCCTGCCCGAGGGGATGACGATCGAGGCGCCGCACGGCACCACCATCGTCTCCGCGGTGTTCGACGGCGGTGTGGTGATCGCCGGCGACCGCCGCGCCACCATGGGAAACGTGATCGCCCAGCGGGACATCGAGAAGGTCTTCCCGGCCGACGAGTACAGCGCGGTCGGCATCGCCGGCACGGCGGGCCTCGCGGTCGAGATGGTCCGGCTGTTCCAACTGGAGCTCGAGCACTACGAGAAGATCGAGGGCACCGTCCTCTCCCTGGAGGGCAAGGCCAACCGCCTCACCACGATGATCCGGGGCAACCTCGGGATGGCCATGCAGGGCCTGGCCGTGGTCCCGATGTTCGCCGGCTACGACCTGGACCTCGGCCGGGGCCGGATCTTCACCTACGACGTCACCGGCGGCCGGTCCGAGGAGCGCGGCTTCGCGGCCACCGGCTCCGGCTCGGTCTTCGCCCGGGGCTCGATGAAGAAGCTCTACCGCGACGATCTGACGGCCCAGCAGGCCTCCACACTCGTCGTCCAGGCGCTCTACGACGCCGCCGACGACGACTCGGCGACCGGTGGGCCGGACCTCGCACGGAAGATCTTCCCGATCGTCTCGCTGATCACCGACGAGGGCTTCCGCCGCCTGTCCGAGCCGGAGGTCTCCGAGATCGCGCACTCGATCACCGACCAGCGCCTGGAGCACCCCAACGGGCCCCAGGCCCCGCTCCTCTAGTCCGCCACACTTCTCACCGGAAGGAGACGACCGCCGGTGTCCACACCGTTCTACGTCTCGCCTCAGCAGGCCATGGCGGACCGCGCGGAGTACGCCCGCAAGGGCATCGCGCGCGGCCGCAGTGTGGTCGTGCTCACCTATGCCGACGGCATCGTCTTCGTCGCCGAGAACACCTCCCGCGCCCTGCACAAGGTCTCCGAGATCTACGACAAGATCGCCTTCGCGGCGGTCGGCCGCTACAACGAGTTCGAGAACCTGCGGATCGGCGGCGTCCGCTACGCCGACCTGCGCGGGTACTCCTACGACCGGGCCGATGTGACGGCCCGTGGCCTCGCCAACGTCTACGCCCAGACGCTCGGCACGATCTTCTCCTCGGTCGGCGAGAAGCCGTACGAGGTCGAGCTGATCGTGGCCGAGGTCGGCCGGACGGCCGAGGACGACCAGATCTACCGGCTGACGCCGGACGGTTCGGTGGTCGACGAGAAGAACTCGGTCGTGGTCGGCGGGAACTCCGACTCCATCGGCAACTACATCGGTCAGCGCCACCGCGCCGGGCTGAGCCTCGCCGAGGCCCTCAAGGTGGCCGTGGACGGCCTCGCCAGGGACCCGAACGGCGGCACTCCGCGCACCCTGACCCCCGAGCAGCTGGAGGTCGCGGTACTGGACCGCCAGCGCTTCCAGAAGCGCAAGTTCAAGCGTATTCTCGGCAGCCAGCTCAGCCGGCTGCTGAGCGGTGACGAATCCGCCGCCACGGACGACACCGAAGAGGCCGCCGCCGAGATCGCGGCCGACATCGACAAGGATCCGCCGGCCACGGCCGAGTAGCCCGGCCGCGTGAATCCCGTACGACGGCGACGAGCCGTCGTGCGGGATTCACGTGCGCCTGCGGTCAATTGACAGCGCATCGTGATCGGATTGCCATCACCCGAAGGGGTTTCGGATGGCCCCGATAAGAGAAAAGATGCCTCATGGACCGCCGAATTTTCGGGCTGGAGAACGAGTACGGTGTCACGTGTACGTTCCGGGGACAACGACGTCTGTCTCCGGACGAGGTGGCCAGGTACCTCTTCCGCCGCGTAGTTTCCTGGGGCCGCAGCAGCAATGTCTTCCTGCGCAACGGTGCTCGCCTGTACCTCGACGTCGGCTCGCACCCCGAGTACGCAACTCCGGAGTGCGATGACGTCACCGAGCTGGTGACGCACGACAAGGCGGGCGAACGCATCCTCGAAGGTCTCCTGGTGGACGCCGAGCGGCGGCTGCACGAGGAGGGCATCGCCGGGGACGTCTACCTCTTCAAGAACAACACCGACTCGGCCGGCAACTCCTACGGCTGCCACGAGAACTACCTGGTGGCCCGGCACGGCGAGTTCTCCCGGCTGGCCGACGTCCTGATCCCCTTCCTGGTGACCCGCCAGCTGATCTGCGGCGCCGGCAAGGTGCTGCAGACGCCGCGCGGCGCGGTCTACTGCGTCAGCCAGCGGGCCGAGCACATCTGGGAGGGCGTCAGCTCGGCGACCACCCGCTCCCGTCCGATCATCAACACCCGCGACGAGCCGCACGCCGACGCCGAGCGCTACCGCAGGCTGCACGTGATCGTCGGCGACTCCAACATGTCGGAGACCACCACCCTGCTCAAGGTCGGCGCCACCGACCTGGTGCTGCGCCTGATCGAGGCCGGAGTGGTGATGCGCGACCTCACCCTGGAGAACCCGATCCGGGCGATCCGCGAGGTCAGCCACGACCTCACCGGCACCCACCAGGTCCGGCTCGCCAACGGCCGGGAGGCCAGCGCGCTGGACATCCAGGAGGAGTACTTCACCAAGGCGCTGGACTTCGCCGACCGCAAGGGCATCAACACCGGCACGGTGGCCCGGGTGCTGGACCTCTGGGGCCGCACGCTGGAGGCGGTGCGGACGGAGGACCTCGCCAGGGTCTCCACCGAGATCGACTGGATCATGAAGTACAAGCTCATCGAGCGCTACCGCGAGAAGCACCAGATGAGCATGTCCAACCCGCGGATCGCCCAGATCGACCTCGCGTACCACGACATCCACCGCCGGCGCGGGCTCTTCTACCTGCTGCAGAACAAGGGGCAGGCCGCGCGGGTGACCACGGACCTGAAGACCTTCGAGGCCAAGTCGGTGCCGCCGCAGACCACCCGGGCCCGGCTGCGCGGCGACTTCATCCGCCGCGCGCAGGAGCAGCGCCGCGACTTCACGGTGGACTGGGTGCACCTGAAGCTGAACGACCAGGCGCAGCGCACGGTGCTGTGCAAGGACCCGTTCCGCTCGGTGGACGAGCGGGTGGAGAAGCTCATCGCGGGGATGTAGCGGACGCAGGGGTCCTGATGCGGGGCGGTAGGGGTGGTGATCGGGCGGATTGTCCGATCACCACCCCTTTCGTTCCTGCTTGTGCCTCCGGCGCGACGGGCGGATCGGGCCATACGCTGGCGGGCATGCGTCGTATCGCCGGATGGCTGGTAGTGCTGCCCATGCTCCTGCTCGCCGCGTGCAGCAGTGGCTCGTCCACCGGCTCGGGGGCCACTCCGAGCGCCTCGGCCTCGGCCCTCACCGTGCCCAGCCCGGTGGCCTCGGCCTCGCCGATGCCGACGGTCTCGGGCGACTTCGGCAGCAAGGCCACCATCACGATCCCGGCCGGCCAGCCGAGCGGCCAGTTCGTGGTGAGCACGGTGAGCGACGGGGACGGCGCGGCGGTGGCCAAGAACGACTGGGTGACGGTCAACTACACCGCGAAGGACTGGATGACCGGCAAGGACATCTCCAGCTCGTACGACTCCGGCGGGAAGCCGCAGCTGTACCAGGCGGGCAGCGGCCAGCTGGTGCCGGCCTTCGACCAGAGCGTGATCGGCAAGAAGGTCGGCAGCCGCCTGCTGGTGGTCGCCCCGCCGGCGGCGGCCTTCGGCGCCCAGGGCAACGCGACGCTCGGGGTGAACGCCGGGGACACGGTGGTGTTCGTGCTGGACATCATGGAGGACGTGCCGCAGGACTCCACGATCGCCGGAGCCATCACCCAGCCGCCGGCCACCTCGCCGCAGGTGAAGGACAACGGGAAGGCCGCGCCGACGATCACCATTCCGGCCGGGCAGGCGCCGCCGACCGAGCTGCAGACGTTCGTCCTGGTCAAGGGCGACGGCAAGCAGGTCCAGTCGGGCCAGACGCTGGTGGTGCAGTACACGGGCGTGCTGTGGAGCAACGGCCAGCAGTTCGACTCCTCGTGGAGCCACGGCGGCGCCCAGGCCCTGCAGGTGGGCACGGGCAGCCTGATCAAGGGCTGGGACCAGGGGCTGGTCGGCCAGACGGTGGGCAGCCGGGTGATGCTCGTGGTGCCGCCGTCGCTCGGGTACGGGGACAAGGCGCAGTCGGCGGTGCCGGCCAACTCGACGCTGGTCTTCGTGATCGACATTCTTGAGGCCGTGTAGCCCGTACGTTCGTGACGTTGGTGCACCAGGAACGCTGGCCCTCATCATCACCTGACATACTGCTGCCCTTCCGCACTGTGGTATGAGTCGTCAGGCCCCCGGTGAGGGCGCAGCACGGCGAGATGGATGGGGAGTCATGTCTGAGAAAACGTCGAGCCCGGGCGAGGCCGGCACCGCGAACGGCAGCACTGCTGGTGACCCGGCCGCCTCGCGGCCCGGCGGCCCGCTGCCGGGCGACGGTGAGTCGATCATCGTGCCGCCGTCGATCCTGAAGCAGCAGGCGGGCTGGGGTCCGGCCCCGGCTCAGCCGATCGCGGACGGGGCGAAGGACGAGGCGCCGCAGGTCTTCGCGTCGACCGTCCGCAAGAAGGACATCTCCGAGGCGGGGTACGACGAGAACCCGCCCGGTGCGGGCAAGCTCGGTGTGATCCTCGGCACGGTGCTGGCCCTGCTGCTGGTCGGCAGCGGCGTCACCCTGTGGGCGGTGAACCGCCCGGACTCCGGCAAGGCCAAGACGGCGGACGCGGCGCCGACCTCGGCCGCGCCGACGGCGGACGCGGTGCCGCCGATCAAGGACAGCGCCAAGGTGCTGCCGACGGTCACCGGCGAGTTCGGCAAGAAGGCCGCCATCGAGCTGCCGAAGGAGGCGCCCGACGGCTCCTTCGTGGTGAAGCAGCTCTCCGAGGGCAGCGGGCCGAAGGTCGACAAGGGCAACTGGGTCACCGTCGACTTCACCGCGAAGGACTGGGCGACCGGCAAGGAGATCGCCGGCTCCTTCGAGAGCGGCAAGCCGCAGCTGTTCCAGGCCGGCTCGGGCAAGCTGATCCCGGCGCTGGACGGCGTCGTGGCCGGGCACAAGGCCGGCAGCCGACTGCTGGTGGTGGCTCCGCCGGCGGCGGCCTTCGGTGCGCAGGGCAACACCGGCATGGGCGTCGGGCCGACCGACAACCTGGTCTTCGTGATCGACATCAAGCAGGCGACCGCGCCGGACGCCACCCTGGGCGGTGACATGACCGAGCCCGCCGCCGGGATGCCGAAGGTGAAGGACAACGGCAAGAAGGCCGCCGACATCACCCCGGTGCCGGGCGTCGAGGCGCCGACCGAGCTGAAGTCCTCGGTGCTGATCCAGGGCAAGGGCCGCAAGATCGAGTCGGGCGAGAAGGTCGTCGTCCAGTACACGGGCGTGCTCTACAAGGACGGCAAGAAGTTCGACTCCTCGCTGGACCGGGGCCAGGCGTTCAGCTTCGTCACCGGTGGCGGCGGCGTCATCGAGGGCTGGGACAAGGCCGTCACCGGCCAGACCGTCGGCAGCCGGATCGAGGTCGTGATCCCGCCGGCGCTCGGCTACAAGGACCAGGCGTCGGGGCCGATCCCGGCCAATTCGACACTGGTCTTCGTGATCGACATTCTGGATGCGGGTGTCGGCGCGGCCGACAGCTAGTCGACAATGGGTCGGTGACCTTCGACGGGGCGACCCGCCGAGGGCCTGATCTCGATGGGCGGTGGGCGCCCGTAACGTAGGTCCTGGAACAGGATCGCGGTGCGGGCTCCTGCCGCTCCGTCATGTACGTACCACCGAACGAGAAGAGTCTGTTGTGAGCCTTACGAAGCCGGAGATCGACTTCCCGGGCGGCGAGCCGCCGGCCGACCTGCAGATCCGCGACATCGTCGTCGGTGACGGCGCCGAGGCCAAGGCCGGCTCCGTCGTCGAGGTCCACTACGTGGGCGTGGCGTTCAGCACCGGCGAGGAGTTCGACGCCTCCTGGAACCGCGGCCAGACCTTCCGCTTCCCGCTGGGCGGCGGCCGGGTCATCAAGGGCTGGGACGAGGGCGTCCAGGGGATGCGGGTCGGCGGCCGTCGCGAGCTGATCATCCCGGCCAACAAGGCCTACGGGAACCAGTCGCCGAGCCCGCTGATCAAGGCCGGCGAGACCCTGATCTTCGTCGTGGACCTGATCAGCGTCTGACGTCGCGTTGGAGACCCCGGCAGCCTGCTGCCGGGGTCTCGCTTTTGCAGTGTGTGCCGGTACCGGTACGGTCGGGTCGCCGGGTCCAAGATTCCCGGCGGACGTACTCGCGCGCGGCGCGCCGTACCGGAAGGGTCAGCGATGGCGATCGCCAAGGCA
Source organism: Kitasatospora atroaurantiaca (assembly GCF_007828955.1). Lineage (NCBI taxonomy): Bacteria > Bacillati > Actinomycetota > Actinomycetes > Kitasatosporales > Streptomycetaceae > Kitasatospora > Kitasatospora atroaurantiaca. Next base: position 6,577,065 of record NZ_VIVR01000001.1, read on the forward strand.
GAGCGGCTGATGAACCTCGCCCTGTGCCTGATGAACACCAGACGTCCGCTCTCCAAGAAGGAGCTGCGGGAGTCCGTCGAGGCCTACCGCGAAGCCTGGCAGCAGGGCAGCGAGGAAGCCTTCAACCGGATGTTCGAGCGCGACAAGGACGACCTGCGCGAGCTCGGCCTGGTCATCGACGTCGACGAGAACGCCCTGGACGGCGAGATCGGCTACCTCGCCCGCCGCGACCGCAACCGGCTGCCCGAGATCGCCCTGGACGCCGAGGAGGCGGCGGCGCTCACGCTGGCCGCCCGGGTCTGGCAGCAGGCCAAGATGTCCGGCGCCGCCAGCGGTGCCCTGCAGAAGCTGCGCGCGGCCGGCGTCCCGTTCACCGAGGACGCCGAGCACACCGCGCTCCAGCCGCGCATCCCGGCCCGCGAGGCCGCCTTCGAACCGCTGCTGGTCGCCGCCCGCGACCGACGGCCCGTCAGTTTCGAGTACCGCAAGGCCGGCGCGGCCGCCACCGAGCAGCGCTCGGTCGAGCCCTGGGCGCTGGAGTGCTGGCGCGGCCACTGGTACCTGGCCGGCTGGGACCGCGACCGCAAGGACGCCCGGGTGTTCCGGCTGAGCCGGATCACCGGCAAGGTCCGCTCCCGCGTGGGCGAGTTCACCGGCACCGTCCCCGAGCACGTGGACGTCCGCGCCGTGGTCGCCGCCTTCGCGGGCGAGGGGGCCACGGCGACCGCGACCGTACGGCTGCGCCGGGGCGCCGGGTTCCCGCTGCGCACCAAGGCCCTGAGCACCCGTCGGATCGACGAGACGTGGGACGAGCTCGAGATCCCGTACGGCAACGGCCTCGGCGCCGACCTCGCCGAGTTCGGACCCGACCTGGTCGTCCTCGGCCCGGACGACCTGCGGGCGGACGTCATCGACCGGCTGCGCGCGGTGGCCGGCCTCGCTGTGGAGGGGGAGCTGTGAGTAACGCGATCGACCAGACCCGACGGATGCTCTCCCTGGTCACCTACCTGCGGGAGCGCCCCGGCGCGGAGGTGGCCGAGGTGGCCCGCGCGTTCGGGATCACCGAGCGTGAGCTGATCAACGACCTCAATGTGCTGCCGATGTGCGGCACCAGCTTCCGCGGCGGCGACCTGCTGGACATCGACACCGACGGCGAGCGGATCTGGTGGCACAACGTCGACGACGTGGCCCAGCCGCTGCGCCTGGCCGCCGACGAGGCGACCGCGCTGCTGGTCGCCGCCCGTGCCGTGGCCGGCCTGCCCGGGCTGCGTGAGCGGGACCGGCAGGCGCTCACCCGCGCCGTCGCCAAGATCGAGGACGCGGCCGGCGAGAGCGCCGAGAGCAGCGCCCGGGTCGGCGTGACCTTCGAGGCCGAGGGCCAGGTCTTCGCCGACATAGACCGCGCGCTGAGCGAGGGCAAGCTCATCTGGCTGCGCTACTACTCGCACGGTCGCGGCGGTATGACCGAGCGCGAGGTCGACCCGATCCGCCTGGTGACCGAGGGCCACACCTACCTCGAGGGCTGGTGCCGGGTCTCCGAGGACCGGCGGGTCTTCCGGCTCGACCGGGTCGCCGAGATCAAGGTGCTGGACGAGCCCGCGAACCCGCCCCGGCTGGAACCGCGGGACCTGTCCGCCGGCCTGGTCAGCCCGGCCGCCGACGACCCCGAGGTGGTCGTCGAGGTCGGCCCCGGCGGGCGCTGGGTGGCCGAGTACTACACCCATGACTCGGCGGAGGAACTGCCCGACGGCGGCCTGCGGATCACTCTGCGCAGCGCCGACCCGGCCGGGCTCCGTCCGCTGGCGCTGCGCCTGGGCCGGGACGGGCGGATCGTCGCGCCCGCCGAGCTGGCCGAGCAGGCCAGGGCCGCCGCGGCGGCCGCGCTCGAGGGTTACCGGGACGGGCAGGCCTGAGGGGTGGGGGACGGCACCAGATTCAAGGTCTACTGCTCCGAGTGCCGGGAGAAGGTCGAGCTGGCGGCGGCCGCGTTCCGGCTGGCGCTGGGCGCCACCAAGGAGCGCACCTTCTACAGCTTCACCTGCCCCGCGTGCGGGGCGGCGGTGCGCAAGCCCGCCGGGGAGAAGATCGTGGCGGCGCTGACCGGCGCCGGGGTCAGCACCATGCGCCTGCTGCCGGTGGACGGATAGAGTCGGTGACCATGTCATGGACCATCGTCGCCGCCGTTCTCCTGGCCACCGCGGGCCTGCTCGTCCTCGGAACGCTGGCGTGCCGGCTCTGGCTGGACGTCCGGGCGCTGGCCCGGGAGGTCGACTCGGCCTCCCGGGCGCTCGCCGCGGCGGCCGGTGAGCTGACCGGGCCTGCGCGGTAGCCTCGGGAGGCGGTGTTGCCGCGCCGTCACCCGCAGGGGCTACCATCGCCCGAAGTGGGGGCGTGCCGCCCCTGCGAGGAAGGTGGTCGCACATGAGGTTCTCGCCGACCGCGATCCTGGTGATCGTGGTCTTCGCCATCCTGCTCTTCGGTGCCAAGCGCCTGCCCGACCTGGCCCGCTCGCTGGGCCAGTCGCTGCGGATCCTGAAGAGCGAGACCAAGGCGATGCGTCAGGACGGCCCGGACGCTCCGGTGCCGCCCTCGGTGGAGGCACCCAGGACGATCAAGGCGGCGCCCGGTGACCCCGGATCCCGCCCGGTGACCGAGCAGCAGCCTTCCCAGCAGGGCTGAGGCCAGTACTGGAACCCGTCGCCCGGCGGGTTCCGTCGCACGAGTTGAGGACCGGGGTTGAGCAAGTCTTCGAAACCGCCCAAGGACCCCGAGGGCCGGATGGCCCTCGCCGACCACCTCCGTGAGCTGCGGAACCGGTTGGTCAAGTCGGTCCTGGCCATCGTGCTGTTCACGATCGTCGCGGCGTTCTTCCACAAGCAGCTGATGAACTTCCTGCTGGCGCCGCTGCCGAACTGCAGTTTCGCCGACGCGGCGACCAAGGAGCACGGCACCTGTGCGGTGTCGGCGACGATCGGCCTGCTCACCCCGTTCACCCTGACCCTGAAGGTCTGCCTCACGGCCGGTGTGGTCGCGGCCGTGCCGGTCTGGCTCTACCAGCTGTGGTGCTTCGTGGCGCCGGGTCTGCACCGGCACGAGCGCCGGTACTCGCTGGGCTTCCTGGCCGCCGGTACCCCGCTGTTCCTGGCCGGCGCCACCTTCGCGTACCTGATCCTGCCGACCACGGCGCGGATGCTGGTCTCGTTCACCCCGACCGAAGTGACGCCGATCATGCCGGCCGAGGACTACCTGGACATCGCGACCAGGATGGTCGTGGTGTTCGGTCTGGCCTTCGAGTTCCCGCTGCTGCTCGTCATGCTGAACTTCGGCGGGGTCCTGAGCGGCAAGCGGCTGCGCGGCTGGTGGCGCGGCATGGTCATGGGGATCACCGTCTTCGCGGCCTTCGCCACGCCCAGCGCCGACCCGCTCAGCATGCTCGCGCTGGCGGCGCCGATCTGGGCGCTCTACTTCCTCGCGGTCGGCATCGCGCTGCTCAACGACCGGCGCCGGGCCCGCCGGAACCCGGACGCCGGGCTGAGCGACGAGGAGGCCTCGCACCTCGACCTCTCGATCGAGGAGGTCGGCGCGGCCGAGGCCGTGGAGGCCACGCCGTCACCGATCGCCTCCGCGCCGGTGCCCGCCGCCCGCCATGAGCAGATGGACGACATCACCTGATCCGACGCCGTCCCGCAGGGGCCTCGTTCCGCCGGCACCGGCGGGGCGGGGCCCCTGTTCTTTGCGCGCTCTTGGCACGGCGACTGCAGTGTGACATATTACTGACGTGCTCAAGAGATCCTCCCACGATGTCGTGGTGATCGGCGCCGGAGTCGTCGGTGCCGCCTGCGCCTACTACGCCGCGCTGGCCGGACTGGCCGTCGCGGTGGTCGACCGCGGCCCGGTCGCGGGCGGCACCACCGGTGCCGGTGAGGGAAACCTGCTGGTCTCCGACAAGGAGCCGGGCCCCGAGCTCGAACTCGCCCTGTTCTCCACCCGCCTGTGGCGGGAGATCGCCGAGGAGCTCGGCGAGCGGATCGAGTACGAGCCGAAGGGCGGCCTGGTCGTCGCCTCCGGCGAGGCCGGGATGGACGCCCTCCGCACGTTCGCCGTCTCGCAGCGCACGGCCGGGGTACAGGCCGAGGAGGTCCCGGGCGGGAGGCTGCACGAGCTGGAGCCGCACCTGGCACCCGGGCTCGCGGGCGGGTTCCACTACCCGCAGGACGCCCAGGTCCAGCCCGCCCTGGCCGCCGCCCACCTGCTGAGCGCAGCGCGTCGGGCGGGCGCCGTCCTGCACCTCGGCGAGACCGTGACCGGCATCCGAACCCGCCCCGACGGCGCCGTCCTCGGCGTCACCACCGACCGGGGCAGCCTGGACGCCCCGGCCGTGGTGAACGCCGCCGGCACCTGGGGCGGCGAGGTCGCCGCGCTGGCCGGCGTCGACCTGCCCGTCCTGCCGAGGCGCGGCTTCGTGCTGGTCACCGAGCCGCTGCCGCGCATCGTCCGCCACAAGGTGTACGCCGCCGACTACGTGGCGGACGTCGCGAGCGGCTCGGCCGCCCTGCAGACCTCCGCCGTGGTCGAGGGAACGCCCGCCGGGCCGGTGCTGATCGGCGCCAGCCGGGAGCGGGTCGGTTTCGACCGCACCCTCTCGGTCGAGGTGCTGCACCGCCTCGCCGCCCAGGCGGCGGCGCTCTTCCCGGTGCTCGCCGACGTCGCCGTGCAGCGCGCCTACCGCGGCTTCCGCCCCTACCTGCCGGACCACCTGCCCGCGATCGGCGCCGACCCGAGGGTCCCCGGTCTGCACCACGCCTGCGGCCACGAGGGGGCCGGCATAGGCCTCGCCCCGGCGACCGGCCTGCTGATCAGCCGCCAGCTGACGCAGAAGCAGCCGGAGCTGGACCTCACGCCCTTCCGTGCCGACCGCTTCGCCGCGTTCACCGCGTCATGAGGATTGGAAGCACCATGCGCCGAACCCCCGCCGCCCTGGCCGGCGCCGAGCCCGGACCCGCGCACACCATCGAGTTCGACGGCCGGGAGATCCCCGCCCTGCCGGGTCAGACCATCGCCGCCGCCCTGTGGGCCGAGGGCATCCTGGCCTGGCGGACCACCAGGGTCGGGGGATGCCCGCGCGGCGCGTTCTGCGGGATCGGCGTCTGCTTCGACTGCCTGGCCACCGTCAACGGCCGCCCCAACCAACGCACCTGCCTGCTGCCCGCGCAGCCCGGAGACACCGTCGCCACCCAGGAGGGCCACGGCCGTGCCGACCTCGCCGTCTGAGCCCTACGACCTCGCCGTCATCGGTGCCGGCCCCGCCGGGCTGGCCGCCGCCGTCACCGCCGCCGAGCTCGGCCTGCGCTGCGCCCTGCTGGACGCCGGCGCCCGCCCCGGCGGCCAGTACTACCGCCACCCCGCCCCCGGCCTCGGTGCCGCCCACCCCGAGCGCCTGCACCACGGCTGGTCCGTCTTCGCCGCGCTGTCCGACCGCCTCGCCGCGAGCGGCGTCGACCACCTGGCCGGCCATCACGTCTGGACGGCCGAGCAGGGCGAGGTCTGGCGTCTGCACGCGACCCTCGGCCCCGAGGCGGCGGACCGGGCCGTCGTCCGGGCCCGCTCGGTGCTGCTCGCCACCGGCGCGTACGAGCGCCAGCTGCCCTTCCCCGGCTGGACGCTCCCGGGCGTCGTGACGGCGGGCGGTGCGCAGGCCATGCTCAAGGCGGGCCTGGTGCTGCCCGGCCGCCGGATCGTGGTCGCGGGCAGTGGGCCCCTGCTGCTGGCCGCCGCCTCGTCGCTGGTCACCGCCGGTGCCGCCGTGCCGGCCGTGGTGGAGGCGACCGACTACCTCGGCTATGCGCGCGGCGCCCGGACCCTCGCCACCAACCCCGCAAAGCTGCTCGAGGGCGCCAACCACGGTGCCGCCCTGCTGCGGCACGGCGTACGGCTGCGGCGCAGCAGCGCCGTCGTCGAGGCCCACGGCACCGACCGGGTGACCGGGGTGACGGTGGCCCGGCTCGACCGCGACTGGCGGCCCGTCCCCGGCACCGAGCGGCGGATCGACTGCGACGCCCTCGCCGTCGGCCACGGGCTGCTGCCGCAGATCGAGCTGGCCACCGAGCTGGGCGCCGAGACGCGGGTGACCCCGGACGGCACGGTCGCGCTGAAGGTGGACCCGGGGCAGCGCACCAGCCTCCCCGGCCTCTGGGCGGCCGGTGAGACCTGCGGCGTCGGCGGGGCAGACCTCGCCGTCGTGGAGGGCGAGCTGGCGGCCCGCGTCATCGCCGGTGCGCCCGTCCCGGCGGCCCTGCGGCGCCGCCGGGAGCGGCGCCGCGCCTTCGCCGAGCTGATGGCCGCCGCCCACCGCCCGGGCCCCGGCTGGACGGACTGGCTGCGCCCCGACACCGACGTCTGCCGCTGCGAGGAGGTCCCGGCCGCCCGGATCCGCGAGGCCGTGGACGAGCTCGGCGCCGGCGACGCCCGTACGGTCAAGCTGCTCACCCGGGCCGGGATGGGCTGGTGCCAGGGCCGGATGTGCGGCCCGGCGGTCGCCTGCCTCGCCGGAGACCCGAACCCGCGCGCCGACAGCCGCCCGCTGGCCTGCCCCGTCCCGCTCTCGCAGCTGGCCGACCCGACCTAGACCTTTCGCGGGGGATCCCTCTTGTGGCTTCCCTGTTCCATCTAATAAAATGTCACACCTCACAACTAGGGAGTTGCCCCCGTGTCCCTCGCACCGCACGAGCCCACCCGCCCCTGGCGCGGCATCATGGTCGCCACCACGCTTCCCCTGCGGGCCGATCTCTCCGTCGACTACGACGCCTACGCCGAACACGTCCGCTGGCTGATCGACTCGGGCTGCGACGGGGTCGTGCCCAACGGTTCGCTCGGCGAGTACCAGACGCTGACCCCGGAGGAGCGCGCCCGCGTCGTCACCACCGCCGTCGAGGCGGCCGGTGACGGCTCACGGGTGATGCCGGGTGTGGCCGCGTACGGCAGCGCGGAGTCGCGCCGCTGGACCGAGCAGGCCGCGGAGGCCGGGGCGGGGTCCGTCCTGCTGCTGCCGCCGAACGCCTACCGCGCCGACCACGACACCGTCCGCGCCCACTACGCCGAGGTGGCCAAGGCGGGCCTGCCGGTCGTGGCGTACAACAACCCGTACGACACCAAGGTCGACCTCGTGCCCGAGCTGCTCGCCAAGCTGCACGGCGAGGGCTCGATCGTGGCGGTCAAGGAGTTCAGCGGCGACGTCCGCCGGGCGTACGAGATCGCCGAGCTCGCCCCGGGCCTGGACCTGCTGATCGGTGCCGACGACGTCCTGCTCGAACTGGCGCTGGCCGGTGCGGTCGGCTGGATCGCCGGGTACCCGAACGCGCTGCCGCAGGCGAGCGTCAAGCTCTACCGGGCCGCCGTCTCGGGCGACCTGGAGACCGCGCTGCCGCTCTACAAGTCGCTGCACTCGCTGCTGCGCTGGGACTCCAAGACGGAGTTCGTCCAGGCCATCAAGCTCTCCATGGACATCGCGGGGCGCCCCGGCGGCCCGACTCGTGCGCCGCGCGGCCCGCTGTCGCCGGAGATCGAGGCGGCCGTCCGCGCCGCCACCGAGAAGGCCATCGCCGAGGGCCTGGTCTGACGATCCGCCAGAGGCCGGCTGCGGGGGCAGCCGGCCCTCGACCCGAGGGAACCGACACCATGCGCAGCCGTCACGTCTTCCACGCCGTCGACTCGCACACCGAGGGCATGCCGACCCGGGTGATCACCGGCGGGTTCGGCACCATCCCCGGCGCCACCATGGCCGAGCGCCGGGTCCACTTCCAGCAGCACCTGGACCACTTCCGTACCCTGCTGATGTACGAGCCGCGCGGCCACGCCGCGATGAGCGGCGCCATCCTGCAGCCGCCCACCCGGCCGGACGCCGACTTCGGGGTGCTCTACATCGAGGTCTCCGGCCTGCTGCCGATGTGCGGCCACGGCACCATCGGCGTCGCCACCGTGCTGGTCGAGACCGGTATGGTGCCGGTGGTCGAGCCCGTCACCACCGTCCGCCTGGACACCCCGGCCGGCCTGGTCGTCGCCGAGGTGCACGTCCGGGACGGCGCCGCCGAGGCGGTGACGATCCGCAACGTGCCCTCGTACTCCGTCGCCCTGGACCAGAAGCTGGACGTCCCCGGCTACGGCACCGTCGGCTACGACCTCGCGTACGGCGGCAACTTCTACGCCATCCTGCCGCTCGCCGAGCTCGGGCTCCCGTTCGAGCGCGAGCGCAAGCAGGACATCCTGGACGCCGGCCTGGCGGTGATGGAGGCGATCAACGGCTCTGCCCGCCCGGTGCACCCCGAGGACCCGGCGATCCACGGCTGCCACCACGTCCAGCTGCTCGCCCCCGGCTCGACCGCGCGGCACTCCCGGCACGCGATGGCCATCCACCCGGGCTGGTTCGACCGTTCACCGTGCGGCACCGGCACCTCCGCCCGGATGGCGCAGCTGCACGCCCGGGGCGAACTGCCGCTCCACCAGGACTTCGTCAACGACTCCTTCATCGGCACCAGCTTCACCGGCCGCCTGGTCGAGGAGACCACCGTCGCGGGCCTCCCCGCCGTCGTCCCCACCGTCACCGGCCGCGCCTGGATCACCGGCACCGCCCAGTACTTCCTCGACCCGACCGACCCGTTCCCGGCCGGCTTCCTGCTGTAGATCACTTCGCGTAAGGGCAACCAATGGGGGCGCGGGGCTCTGTTTGATCAACTGCGTGCGCGCGCAACCGTACACCTCCGTAGAGCCCTGGTCGCGCAGTTCCCCGCGCCCCTGTGGGTACCCCGATTCCTTGGAGAGTCCCAAGTGACCGTCCGCTCGTACAACCCCGCCGACCCGTCCGACCTGGTGGTCTCCGTCGACGCGCCAGGAGCCTTCGGCACCGCCGCCCTCGTGGAGCGCGCCCGCACCGCCCAGCCTGCCTGGCTGGCCGCCGGCGCGGCCGCCCGCTCCACCGCCCTGACCCGCGCCGCCGAGGCGGTCGAGGCACACGCCGAGGAACTCGCCGCGCTGATCGTCCGTGAGGTGGGCAAGCCGCTCGCCGAGGCCCGCGGCGAGGTGGCGCGTACGGCCGCGATCTGGCGCTACTACGCCCAGGCGCCCTACGCCCCGTCAGGTGCCGCCCACGAGACGGCGGCCGGCGAGGGCCTGCTGCTCACGCGCCGCCGCCCGTACGGGGTGGCCGGGCTGATCACCCCCTGGAACTTCCCGCTGGCCATCCCCACCTGGAAGGCCGCGCCCGCGCTCGCCGTCGGCAACACCGTCGTCCTCAAGCCCGCGCCCGAGGGCACCGCCTGCGCGCTGCGCCTCGCCGAGATCACCGGTCTGCCCGAGGACGTCCTGACCGTCGTCCCGGGCGGCCCGGAGGAGGGCAACGCGCTGGTCTCCGCCGCGGACGTGGTCTCCTTCACCGGGTCCACCGCCGTCGGCCAGGCCGTGATCGCCCGCACCACGGCGCGCGGCGTCCCGGTGCAGGCCGAGATGGGCGGACTCAACGCGGCGCTGGTGCTGCCCGACGCCGACATCGACCAGGCGGCCGGCCACCTCGCCGCCGCCATCGCCGGGTACGCGGGCCAGAAGTGCACGGCCACCAGCAGGGTGATCGCCGTCGGCGCGGCGTACGAGCCGCTCCGCGACGCGCTCGCCAAGGCGCTGGCCGCCATCGACGACAGCGTGTGCGGACCGGTCATCAACGAGCCCGCGCTCACCCGCCTGACCGGTGCGATCGACTCGGCGCGGGCCGCCGGGGCGAGCGTCCTGGCAGGTGGCAACCGGGTCGAGCGGACCGGCTGGTTCATCGAGCCGACCCTGCTGGCGGACGTGCCCGCCTCGGATCCGCTGCTGACCGAGGAGTTCTTCGGTCCGGTCGCGGTCATGCTGCGCGCGGCCGACCTGGACGAGGCGGTGGCGATCGCCAACAGCACCTCCCACAGCCTGGCGACCTCCGTCCACACCCGCGACCTGGACACCGCGCTGGCCGCCGCCGACCGGCTCGACGCCGGCATGATCCGGGTCAACGCCCCGTCCAGCGGCGTCGACTTCCACCTGCCCTTCGGCGGCGCCAAGTCCGCGAGCTACGGCGCCCGCGAGCAGGGCCAGGCCGTGCTCGACTTCTACACCGCCGGCCGTACGGTGACCCTGCTGCCCGCCGGGACGGCGCGGTGATCTCCGTCGAGACCGTCGACTACCACACGGCGGGCGAGCCCTTCCGGATCGTCACCGCCGGTCTGCCGCCCGTCCCGGGCGACACCGTCGCCGAGCGCCGCGCGGTCGCGCTCGGCGCCGGCGGCACCGCCACCGACCCGCGCCCGAGCGCCCTGGACGACATCCGCCGCCTGCTCACCCGCGAGCCGCGCGGCCATGCGGGGATGTACGGCGGTTTCGTGGTGCCACCGGACGACGACGAGGCGCACCTCGGCGTGCTCTTCTGGCACAAGGACGGCTACTCCACCGCCTGCGGCCACGGCACCATCGCGCTCGGTGCCTGGGCGGTGGACTCCGGGCTGGTCGCCGCTCCCCAGGACGGCGTGGCGAGGGTCCGGATCGACGTGCCGTCGGGCCGGGTGACGGCCGCCGTACACCGCAGCGGGGGCCGCACGACGGCCGTGACCTTCCGCAACGTCCCCACCCGGATCGCCGCCCGCAAGCTTCCCGTCGCCACCTCACGCGGCACCGTCGCCGTCGACCTGGTGCACTCGGGAGCCTGCTACGCCTCGGTCCCCGCAGCCTCGCTCGGCCTCGGCGTGGCTGTGGATCAGCTGCCGGAGCTCACCGCCGTCGGCCGCGAGATCCGCGCCGCGCTGGCCGACGAGCCGGCCACTCGCCACCCTTCCGACCCGCGCCTCTCGGGCGTCTACGGCGTGATCCTGTACGAGGAGCTGCCCGACACCCCGTCAGGCCCCGGCCAGCGCAACGTCACCGTCTTCGCGGACGGCCAGATCGACCGCTCGCCCTGCGGCTCCGGCACCTCCGCCCGTCTCGCCCTGCTCGCCGCCGACGGCCGCCTATCGGCGGGTGAGGAACTGCGGCACGAGTCGGTCATCGGTACGGTGTTCACGGGCCGGCTCGCCGGAGGGCATCCGGACGGCCTGATCACCGAGGTCACCGGCACCGCCCACCGCACGGGCGAGCACCGCTTCGTCCTCGACCCGCACGACGCACTGGGGACGGGGTTCCTGCTCTGATGCTCGCTCAGCCCGCTCTCGACCTCACTCCGACGCAGGCCGTCGAGGCGCTGGAACGCGTCCTGCTCGACGGCCTCGACCCGGAGGCCGCTCCACCGCGGACCAGCGTGCCCGTGCCGGCGGGGGAGCTGCTGCTGATGCCGGCGGCGAGCGCCGCGTACGCGGGCGTGAAGATCGCCGGGGTGGCGCCCGCCAATCCCGGACGCGGCCTCGCCCGGATCACCGGCAGCTACCTGCTGCTCGACGGGCCCACCCTGAGGCCGCTCGCCCTGCTGGACGGCGCCGCGCTCACCACCCTGCGCACCCCGGCCGTCACGGCTCTCGCGCTGCGGCGGCTGGCGGTGCCGGAGGCCGGGCACCTGGTGCTGTTCGGCGCGGGCCCGCAGGCGTACGGACACCTGGACGCGCTGCGTGCCGTGCTCCCGTTGACCCGGCTCACCGTGGTGGCGCGCAGTGCCGGGCCTGCCGCCGAGCTGGCCGCGTACGCCACGTCCCACGGGCTCGCCGCCTCCGTCGGCACCCCTGACGCGGTCTCAGGCGCCGACCTCGTGGTCTGCTGCACCACGGCCCGCACCCCGCTGTTCGACGGCCGCCTGGTGCCCGGCCGTGCCGCCGTCGCGGCCGTCGGCTCGCACGAGGCGTCGGCCCGTGAGGTGGACGGTGCGCTGGTCGCGCGGTCGGCCCTGTACGTGGAGGCCCGCGCGGCCGCGCTGCGGGAGGCCGGCGATCTGCTGATCCCCGGTGTTGCGGCCGAACGGCTTGCTAATCTGTCAGAACTGGTCAACGGAACGGCAGTTGTGCCCACCGACCGGCCCAGGTTCTTCAAGAGCGTCGGGATGGCCTGGCAGGATCTCGCGGTGGCGGCGGCTCAGTACGAGCTTCACGCAGCGCGCCGAAATGTTTCACAATCAACGTAACGTGACATTGTACAATGGTGTCCTGCAAACCTCCGGAGGAACACCATGGCGGACCTCAAGCCCCGCGCCCTCATCTCCGTTCAGGAGCGCCTGCGCGACCAGGTCGCCCATGCCCTGCGCGCCGCGCTGATCTCCGGCGAGCTGCGCCCCGGCGTCGTCTACTCCGCCCCGGCGCTGGCCGCTGACTTCGGCGTCTCGGCCACCCCCGTCCGTGAGGCGATGCTGGACCTCGCCCGTGAGGGCCTGGTCGAGGCCGTCCGCAACAAGGGCTTCCGGGTCACCGAACTGACCGAGCGTGACCTCGACGACTTCACCGAGATCCGCGCCCTGATCGAGGTCCCCACCGTCGGCCGGGTCACCAGAACGGCGACCCGCGAGCAGCTGGAGGCGCTGCGCCCCGAGGCGGAGGCCATCGTGGTGGCGGCCCGCAAGCACGACCTGATCGCCTACCTCGAGGCGGACCGCCAGTTCCACCTCGACCTACTCGGCCTGGCCGGCAACGCCCGCCTGGTCGAGGTGGTCGGCGACCTCCGCAAGCGTTCCCGCCTCTACGGCCTCAACCGGCTCGACCAGCGCGGCGAGCTGGTCTCCTCCGCCGAGGAGCACCTGCAGCTGCTCGACCTGATGATCTCCGGAGACGCGGATGCCGCCGAGGAGTGCATGGCCCAGCACCTCGGCCACATCCGCTCCCTCTGGGCCGCCGGCGCGGACGCGGTCGTGGACGAACGGCCGGCCCTGCGCCTCGGGGCGCGGTGACTCGTTCGAGTGAGTGTGACGCGATCGTCGGTGTGTCAAGCGGCGCACTAGCATGATGGTCCCGACATCGGCAGCCAGGAGGAATCCATGTCCGCCGCGGCAGTAGAGCACCCGTTCGAGCAGCCCACGCTGCTCGAAGCCGCTGACATGATCTCCAGTCAGCTGCCAGGGCATCGGGTCGAGATCATCGGGGGCCAGATCGCTGTGACGCCACCTGCCAATGCGTCGCACAGTCGCGCGCTCACCCTCATCATGGCCGCCCTCCTGGCGGCCGGGCTGGACGGTGAGGAATCGCAGGTGCTTCAGGCCGTCGGTCTGTGGCTCCCGGACGGACCGACCGCCTACGCCGTCCCGGATCTGGCAGTGGTTGACGCCGACATCGAGGATCACCTCCTCGAGTACAACTGCTACGACCCGGCAGTGTTCCGTCTGGTGCTCGAGGTCACGTCCTCGACCTACCTCCAGGACCTGAAGGTGAAGCCCGGGGTCTACGCCGGGGCGGGCGTGCCGGTCTACGTGATCGTGGACCGGAGGAACCGCAAGGTCATGGTCCTCACCGAGCCGAGCAATGGCGAGTATCGCGTCCAGGCGATCCACCACCCCGGGCAGTTCTTCACCCTCCCCGCGTCCATCGGCGCTGCGGTGACACTCGACGTCGACAGCATCCTCGGTCCCGAGAAGTAGCTCAGGCCAGCCGGCCGTCGTGCATCGCCAGGACGCGGTCCACCCGGCCGAGGAGGTCGCGGTCGTGGGTGACCATGACCGTGGCCGTCCCGTGGGTGCGGGTGATCTCGGCGAGGAGCTCGACGATCTGGGCGCCCCGTTCGTGGTCGAGGGCCGAGGTCGGCTCGTCCACCAGGAGGACCGAGGGTCGGCCGAAGAGGGCGCGGGCGATGTTCACCCGCTGCCGCTCGCCGCCGGAGAGCTGGTGCGGGCGTCGCCGCTGCTTCGCACCGTCCAGGCCGACCGAGGCCAGCAGCTCCTCGGCCCGCTCACGGGCGGCCCGCGGCTTGCCGCCGCGTACCGACTCCAGGACCAGCAGCTGCTCCACGGCCGTCAGCGAGGCCAGCAGGTTGGACTGCTGGAAGACGATCCCCAGCCGCTCGCGGCGCAGCGCGGTCCTGGCCCCGTCGCTGAGCTCGCCCGCGTCCTGGCCGTCTATCAGCACCTGCCCGCTGTCCGGCCGAAGCAGCGTCGCCGCGACGGCGAGCAGACTGGACTTACCCGACCCGGAAGGCCCGGCGACGGCCGCGAACTCGCCCGGGGCCACCTCCAGGGTCACCCGGTCCAGGGCGGTGAGCCGGCTCTCGCCGTCCGGGTAGGTCAGCGTCACCTCGCGGAGGGCGAGGCCGGTACGGGTCTTGAGGACGGCGGTCATCGGTTGGCTCCCAGCGCGGCCAGCGGGTCGACAGAGGTGATACGGCGGACGGCCAGGGCAGCGCCCACCAGGCCGAGCAGGACCATGACCGTCACCGGCACGGCGACGCTCGCGAAGCTCACGTCGAAGGGCACCGAGGCCGCGGCGAAGATCCCGCCGACCGCCCCGATGGTGCCGCCCAGCAGCGCCCCGCAGAGCAGCACGGCCGCCGCCTGCGCCAGCGCGTCCCGCACCAGGTAGGCGCTGCTCGCGCCGACGGCCTTGAGCACCGCGATGTCGGGCCTGCGCTGGACCGTCCAGACCGTGAAGAAGGCACCGACCACCAGCGCGCTCACCGCGAACAGGAAGCCCTGGATCATCTGCAGGCTGCCCTGCTCCGCCGAGTAGCCGTTGATGCCCGCCAGTGCGTCGGACAGCGACACCGTCCCGGTGCCCTGCGCGGCGTCCACCGCGGCGAGGCTCGCGCCCGAGGTGGTCAGGGCCAGCGCGGTCGGCCGGTTCTGGCCGCTCAGCTGCTCCCAGGTGCCGAGGGTGGTCCACACCGTCGGGGCGTGCGAGTACGAGCGCTCGGCCGTGATGCCGGAGACCGTCAGCGTCTTCGGGCCGACCCTCACCTGCTCGCCCACCGTGAGGTGGTACTCCGCCGCCGTGTCACCGCCCACCGCCACCTGACCGTCCGTCGGCGCGCTGCCCGACTCCAGCGGCGGCAGCAGCCCGGCCGGTGCGCCGACCACGCTGACCGAGGCCGCGGACTCGCTCGCGGTGAGCCGGGTCAGCGAGATGCCCAGCGGCCGGGCGGACCGGACACCCGGCGCGCTCCCGAAGGCGGCCTCCTGGGCGGGCGAGACGGTGCTGTTGCTGAACGACACCGTCGGCGCGGCACCTGCCGGGGCGCCGAAGACGATCCGGTCGGCCGGCAGCTCGGCAATGGTCGAGGAGGCGGCGGAGGCGAGGCCGCCCGTGAGGCCGTACAGGAACACGACCAGTGTGGTTATCAAGGTGACGACCGCGCCCATCAGGGCGAAGCGGCCCTTGGCGAAGCGGATGTCACGCAGTGCGACGAACACGGGGACCTTCCCGGGACATGGGGGTGAGTGCTCCTCCACCTTGTCGGCGCGGGTGTCCGGTTCCATCAGGGAGAGGAACGGGCCTGACCCCCTGCGGGCGGGTGACCGGGGAATCAATCGAACGGTTGATGCCGCGGCCGGCCGGCGCGCCGACCGGACCCCGTACCCTCGGGAGGCGTGAGCCGTACCGAACCGCCCCCGCCAGGACATTCTGCGAACACCCCCGCGCTGCGCCTGATGAACCTCGCCCTGCACGGGCTGTTCTTCACCCTGCTGGGTGTGCTGGTCGCCCGCGGCGTGGTCGACGGCGGCCTCGGGCCCGGCGGGCTGGTCACCGCGGCCGCGCTGGCCGGTGTGTACGCGGCGGGCGGAGTGGTGGAGCGGATCCGTACCACCCGGCTGTGGGCGGGGCTCTGGCTGGCCGCGGTGGTGCTGCTCTGGGTGGGGCTGACGCTGCAGCATCCGGAGTTCTGCTACCTGGCGTTCCCGCTGTACTTCGTCTGCCTGCACCTGATGCCCGTCCGCCTGGCCGTCCCCGCCGTCCTGGGGCTCACCGCGATCGTGGTCGCGGCGCAGGCGGGCACCGACGGCGGTCTCACCACCGCCAAGATCCTCGGCCCGCTGGCCGGCGCGGCCGTCGCCCTGCTCACCGCGTACGGCTACGCGGCGCTGTACCGGGAGAGCCGGGAGCGCCAGCGCCTGATCGACGACCTGGTCCGCACCCGCGACGAACTGGCCGCGACCCAGCGCGAGGCGGGCCGGCTCGCCGAACGGCAGCGCCTGGCACGCGAGATCCACGACACCCTGGCGCAGGGCCTGTCCAGCATCGTGCTGCTCGCCCGCTCCGCCGACGCCGCCCTGCCCGCCGACCCTGCGGCGGCGGCCGAGCGCATCCGCGAGGTCGGGCAGACCGCCTCCGCCAACCTCGCCGAGGCCCGCCGGTTCGTCGAGGCCCTCACCCCGCCGGCCCTGGACGACGCGACCCTCGCCGAGGCGCTGCGCCGCCTCGCCGCCGGCCCCGGTGCCGCCTTCCACCTGGACGGCGAGCCCTACCCGCTGCCGGTCGAGGCGGAGGTGGCCCTGCTGCGCCTGACCCAGGAGGCCCTGGCCAACGCCGTCCGGCACGCCCAGGCCGGGCGCATCGCGGTGACCCTGACCTATCTCGACGACGAGGTGACCCTGGACGTGTTCGACGACGGTGTCGGCTTCGACCCGGCCGCGCCTGCCCCCGGCTCCTTCGGCCTGCACGGCATGCGGGAGCGGATCGCCGCGCTCGGCGGAAGTCTGACCGTGGAGTCGACCCCGGGCGAGGGCACGGCGGTCGCGGTCTCGCTGCCGCTGCGGGTGCTGACCGAGGCGGGTGCGCGGTGATCCGGGTGCTGCTGGTGGACGACCACCCGGTGGTCCGGCGCGGGCTGCGCGCCATGGTGGACGACCTGCCGGAGCTGGAGGCCGTCGGCGAGGCGGCGGACGGCGTGGCGGCCCTGAAGGTGCTGGAGGAGCTCGAACAGCGGCCCGACGTGGTCCTGATGGACCTCCAGATGGGCACCGGTATGCACGGGGTGGAGGCCACCCGGCGGATCACCGCCCTGCCCGACCCGCCGGCCGTGCTGATCCTCACCACCTACTCGACGGATGCCGACATCCTGGCCGCCGTCGAGGCCGGCGCCACCGGCTACCTGCTCAAGGACGCCCCTCCCGAGGACGTCGCCGCCGCCGTGCGGGCCGCCTCACGCGGCGAGACCGTGCTCGCCCCGCCGGTGGCGGCCCGCCTGCTCGGCCGGGTCCGGGCCGGGCGTCCCACCCTGTCGCCGCGCGAGGCCGAGATCCTGCAGCTGCTCGCCGAGGGCCTGGCCAACCGGCAGATCTCCAAGCGGCTCTTCATCAGCGAGGCGACGGTGAAGACCCACCTGGTGCACATCTACGACAAGCTCGGCGTCGACAGCCGAACCGCCGCGATCGCGGCCGGCCTCACCAGCGGCCTGATCAGACCGGCCTGACGGAGCCTCTGGGGGGCAACCGGGTAACCCCAGGGGCGCGGGGAACTGCGCGAGACCGGAAGGCAACCACCTGTGCCCTACCGCTTCGCGCAGTTCCCCGCCCCCCTTGTGGTTGGCCGGTTGCCCACGGCGGAGGTCAGCCGTGCGTCACGCACTTGTTCGCGCTGTTGGACCAGAGCCCCTGCAGGTCGAAGGTGCCGGTGCTCAGCGTGACGTAGGCGTCCAGTTGCACGCACGCGTCACCGATCTCACCGCCGCCGCCGTTCCAGCCGATGCTGGGCCAGAAGTCGGTCACCGTCTCGGCGTACTCGTGGGTCTCGGTGGACTCGATCCCGGAGAGCAGCCGGCCGTCGGTGAAGGTGGTGCAGGCGCCGGCACCGCTGTCCGGGATGTAGGGCAGGTTGGTGTACGCGAGCTTGCCGTACGAGGAGCTGGTCCAGTCGTGCCAGGCACAGAAGCCGGAGTTGGGGAAGCCGTCCGGGTGGGTGCCGGTGGGGGAGACGATCACGTACTGGGCGTTGAGGTTGGGCGTCTGCGTGGTGTTGCCGAAATGGGCGGCGGCGTTGGCCGCCTCTGCGGCGATCTGGGCGGCGGTGGCGTTGGTGGGCGCTGCCGAGGTGTTGTCGAACCAGGCGCCGGCCAGCGGGGACGAGGCCGGGTGGTTGACGTGGATGCCGTTGCTGCCGCAGGTGACGGTGCCCTTGGCGACGCCCTCGCAGTACTGGTCGAGGATCGTGCCCCAGGTGTCCTGGCTGCCGTAGAGGCCCTTGAACATGTTCTGCATGTCGGTGGCGACCCCGGCCGGGTCGGAGGACCACTGTGATCCCCAGAAGACCAGGTACACCTGGGGGTTGGGGGAGACCACGCCCTGGGAGTCGCCGGAGCCCACCTTGAGGGTGTTTCTCGAATGGGCCGCCGGCTGAAGCTGCTTCGCGGCGGGCGCCAGAGGCTTCAGTCCGTGGTGGGCGGGGGCGGGCTGGGCCTGCGCGCCGGAGGCGAGCGAGGTGGTGCCGAACGCGGCCAGGGCAAGCACGGCCGTGGTGTGGGCGATGGCTCTGAGCGGGGACATGCGCATGAGTTCTCCCGAGCGAGGGTTGGGTTGGGGGTGAACTGCGTGCGGGAAAGCGCGAGTTACCCAACCAGCTCGGATCGGTCGGCGTCCATGGGTCGGACTGCCGCTGGCCGAAGATTTTGCTGTGTCTATGCCAAATCTCGGCAGAAACAGTGGAATCTGTCGCTGGTGCAGCAAATATTGGCGACGCCGTCAGTGCAGCGCCGTCCGGTAGAAGCCGATCTTGGCGTGGATGAGCCGCTGTTGCTGCCGTAGGTTGGCGATCTGGGCCTCCACCTGCTCGTTGTGCTCCTCCAGCACGGCCAGCCGCTCGGGATACGTCTCCTCACCCGCCCGGACCAGCTCGGCGAAGCGGAACATCTCCGCTATCGGCATGCCGGTCTCGCGCAGGCAGCGCAGCATGCCGAGCCACTCCAGGTCGTCCTGGGTGAAGCGGCGGTGGCCGCTGCTCGATCGCTCGACGGTGCCGAGGAGCCCGATCCGCTCGTAGTAGCGGAGGGTGTCCAGGCTGAAGCCCGACTCCTCGACGGCCTGAGCCGGGGTCAGGTAGGTGCTCGTGGTCATGGCCCAGATCATGCCGCCTGACCTGGAGTGAACTCCAGACGGCCGATCAGCGGGCCCGCCTCGACGCGGCGGGGTGAGCCGGGAGGGCCGCACCCCGCCGCCGGCTCAGGCGAGCAGTCCGCCCATCCACTCCTCGATGCCCGCCACGGTGCGCGGGAGGGCGCCGGACATCAGCCGGGCGCCGTCGGCGGTGATCACCAGGTCGTCCTCGATCCGGACCCCGATGCCGCGCAGCTCGGCGGGCAGGGTCTCGTCGTCGGGCTGGAGGTAGAGACCGGGCTCGACGGTGAGCACCTGGCCCTCCTCCAGGACGCCGTCGAGGTACGTCTGCGCACGGGCCTTCGCGCAGTCGTGGACGTCCAGCCCGAGCATGTGCCCGCTGCTGCACAGGGTGTAGCGGCGGTAGAGGCCGCTGTCCTCCTGCAGCGCCTCCTCGGCGGAGATCTTCAGGACGCCCCACTCCGCCAGGCCCTCGGCGATCACCCGCATCCCGGCCCGGTGGAAGTCGCGGAAGCTGGCGCCGGGGCGCAGCGCGGCGATGCCCGCGTCCTGGGCGGCCAGCACCAGCTCGTACACCTGGCGCTGGACGGGGGAGAAGGTGCCGCTCAGCGGGAGGGTGCGGGTGATGTCGGCGGTGTACAGGGTGTCGGTCTCCACGCCCGCGTCGAGCAGGAGCAGCTTGGAGGCGTCCAGCGGACCGTCGTTGCGGATCCAGTGCAGCACGCAGGCGTGGGCGCCGGAGGCGACGATGGTGTCGTACCCGGTGCCGTTGCCCTCGGCGCGGGCGCGGAGGTTGAAGGTGCCTTCGAGCCAGCGCTCGCCGCGTCCGTGGCGCAGGGCGGCGGGCAGGGCGCGGACGACGTCCTCGAAGCCGGTGGTGGTGTGGTCGACGGCGAGTTGGAGCTGGGCGACCTCCCATGCGTCCTTGACCAGGCGCAGCTCGGAGAGGACGCCGGCCAGCCGGTCGTCCCGCTCGGTGTCCTGGGCGCTGGGCCGGCCGGTCAAGGCGTCCACGGCCTGGTCAACGCCGGCCAGCACGCGGGTCGGCGGCTGACTGCCCGTCAGCAGCTTGGCCAGGTCGTCCAGGTGGGCGGTGCGGATGCCCGTCAGCTGCTCGGCCTCGGCCAGGTCGGGGCGGCGGCCGACCCAGAACTCGCCGTAGCGGCGGTCCCGGTAGAACTCGGAGCCGTACGGGCTGCCGCCGCCGCGCGGGGAACGCGGGCGCAGGTACAGGACCGTCTCGCCGGTCGGCTCGAAGACCAGCACGTGGCCGACCTGCTCCTCGCCCGTCAGTCCGGTGAGCCAGGCGTACGCGCTGTGCGGGCGGAACCGGTGGTCGCAGTCGTTGGTGCGGACCTTCAGCTGCCCGGCGGGGATGATCAGGCGCTCGCCGGGGAAGGCGGCGGCCAGCCGGGCGCGCCGGGCCGGAGTGACCTGGTACCCGGCGACGCGGTCGCTCGCCGGCAGCGGGGTGGCGGCCCAGGCGGTGCCCATGAAGGCGTCGAGGGCAGGGGAGACGGGCAGGTCGTGACTGCCGGTGTTGAGCGGGCGGGGCTGGGGGTCGGTGGTCACTGCTGCGGCTCCTCTGCCGTCGCGACGAGTGGGTGGATTGTCCTGCTCGACCGCGCTGATCTGCGCGAACGTCCTTGCACCGAAAGGGAGTTGGGGCCCGCTAGGACACAGGTCGATAACGGCGTGCGCCATCCCTTGTGCAGTGCAATTTCACATTACTATGTTACGGGTCACACCTCGGAGCGGCTAGACCCAGCGGTCGCCCTCCCCGGTGGCCCCGGACCATCCCCGGGGCGTAACAGGCCACAACAGCGGCCCCCCACTGCGGAGTTGCACATGACCAGGCGTACTCACGCTGCCATCGCGGCGGCGATCGCGGCAGCACTCACCCTCGG
The DNA here is from genome assembly GCF_007828955.1 of Kitasatospora atroaurantiaca. Taxonomy (NCBI): domain Bacteria; kingdom Bacillati; phylum Actinomycetota; class Actinomycetes; order Kitasatosporales; family Streptomycetaceae; genus Kitasatospora; species Kitasatospora atroaurantiaca. Next base: position 6,597,924 of record NZ_VIVR01000001.1, read on the forward strand.
GCTCGGGGCGTGTACCAGCAGCACCGACACCGGCGACGACACCGGCCAGAAGGGTGTCACCACCGAGGGCAACGGAATCATCGGCGGTACGCCGGTCAAGGGCGGGACCCTCAACATCCTGTCCAACGTGGACTTCGACCAGCTCGACCCCACCCGCAACTGGACCATGCCCGTGATGGACGTCGGCGTGCGACTGCTCTACCGCACCCTGACCACCTTCAAGGCGGCCCCGGGCTCCGAGGGCCTGAAGATCGAGCCCGACCTCGCCACCGACCTCGGCACCCCGAGCGACGGCGCCAAGACCTGGACCTTCCACCTGAAGGACGGTCTGAAGTACGAGGACGGCACGCCGATCGTCGCCGACGACATCAAGTACAACGTCGAGCGCTCGTTCTCAGCCGAGCTCCCCGGCGGCCCCGACTACGCCCGTCGCTACCTCAACGCCCCCGAGAAGTACGCCGGTCCGCTGGGCGGCGAGCGCCTGGGCAAGGAGGCGATCGACGTCCCGGACGCGAGGACCATCGTCTTCCATCTCAAGCGCCCGGTCGCCGAGTTCGGCTACACCGTCACACTGCCGACCTTCGCGCCCGTCCCGAAGGCCAAGGAGGCCGGCGCCAACTACAGTAACCACCCGTTCTCCTCCGGCCCGTACAAGATCGAGTCGTACGACCGGGGCAAGCGCATGGTGCTGGTCCGCAACACCTACTGGGACGAGAAGACCGACCCGGTCCGCAAGGCCTACCCGGACAAGATCGTCGTCGACCAGACCCTCAAGGGCACCGGCATCGCCGACCGGCTGATCGCCGACCAGGGCGACGACCGGAACGCGATCTCGTACGTCGACCTCGTTCCCGCCAAGGTCAGCGACGTGCTCACCAACCCGGACGTGAAGAAGCGTCTGATCAGCGAGAACGCGGGCTGCACCACCAAGTTGGACATGAACAACACCAAGGCGCCGTTCGACAACGCCAAGGTGCGCCTGGCGATGCAGTACGCGGTGGACAAGGAGGCGTTCCAGGCCTCGTTCGGCGGGCCGGCCTTCAACGACATCGCCACCACCTACCTCCCGCCGGTGCTCACCGAGGGCGCCCCGGTCGACCACTTCCTGATCAAGCCGGCCGGCGACCCCGAGAAGGCCAAGGCACTGCTGGCCGAGGCGGGCTTCCCGAACGGCTTCTCCACCGAGCTGATCACCTCCACCGGCGGCAAGCAGCAGGCCGAGGCGCTGCAGGCGGCGCTGAAGAAGGTCAACGTCACCGTCACCATCAGCACCGTCGACCCGACCGCCGTCTCCGGCATCGTGGGCGACAAGGCCAAGCAGCCCGGACTCTCGGTCGGCGGCTGGTGCCCCGACTACCCGTCGGCGGCCACCTTCCTGCCGATGATCTACGACGGCCGCTCGATCGTCGACAAGAACAACTACGGCAACCTCAGCCGCTTCAACGACCCCCAGGTCAACGCCGAACTCGACCGCATCGCCGGCCTCTCCGACCTGCAGAAGGCCAACCAGGCCTGGCTGGCGCTGGACGCGAAGATCATGGACGAGTCGCCCGCCGTGCCGCTGGTCTGGCAGAAGAAGCCGCTGCTGGTCGGCTCCAACATCGCCGGTGCGTACGCCCACCCGGTCTGGGCCGGCCAGATCGACTACGCCGCCATCGGCCTCAAGTCCGTCAAGTAGTCGGGAGCCGCCCCATGACCGCCCCGCTCCCCCCGGTCGCATCCGGGGGAGCGGGGGCGGCGGCCAGCCCCGCCGTCCCCGCCCGCACCGAAGACCCGACCCAACTCCCCGCCTCCCCCTGGAAGCTGGCCCGGACGAGGCTGCGCCGCCAGAAGGCGGCCCTGACCGGCCTCGGCATCATCGGCTTCTTCGTCCTGGCCGCCCTGCTCGCCCCGGTCCTCACCGCGATCAGCGGCAGGGGCCCGGCCGACACCGACAAGAAGGCCGTCAACCAGTACCTCGGCGGCCTGCCCAAGGGCAGCCTCGGCGGGGTGAGCCCGGAACACTGGCTCGGCGTCGAGCCGATGCTCGGACGGGACATCTTCGCCCGGCTGCTCTACGGCGCCCAGATCAGCCTGCTGGTCGCGTTCAGCGCGGCTCTGATGATCACTCTGATCGGCGTGCTGCTCGGCATCACGGCCGGCTACTTCGGCGGCCGGATCGACACCGTGATCAGCCGGTTCATGGACGTGATGATGTCCTTCCCCAGCCTGATCTTCATGATCGCGCTGCTCTCGGTGGCCCGGGACGTCAACCGCATCCTGCTGCTGATCGTGGTGATGGGCGTCTTCGGCTGGCCGTACATCGCCCGGGTGATCCGAGGTCAGACGATGTCCCTCAAGCACCGCGAGTACATCGAGGCCGCCCGTGCCTGCGGCACCTCCAGCGCCCGGATCCTGTTCACCGAGATCCTGCCCAACCTCACCGGCACCGTCATCGTGTACGTCACGCTCGCCATCCCCGGCCTGATCGGGGCCGAGGCGGCGCTGACCTTCCTGGGCGTCGGGGTGCGGCCGCCGACTCCCTCCTGGGGGCAGATGATCGCGGACTCGGTGCTCTACTACAAGGTCGACCCGATGTTCTTCGTCCTGCCCAGCGCCTGTCTCTTCCTGATCGTGCTGGCCTTCACCCTGCTCGGCGACGCGCTGCGCGACGCCCTGGACCCGAAGGGGAGCCGGGCGTGATCGGATTCCTGCTGCGGCGTCTGATCGGCATCGCCGCCACCCTGCTGGTCATCTGCGCGCTCACCTTCGCCATCTTCTACCTGCTGCCGAACGACCCGGCCGCCCAGTTCTGCGGCAAGGACTGCTCCACCGAGCACATCGAACTCGTCCGGCAGCAGATGGGCCTGGACGACCCGATGATCGTCCAGTTCGGCCGCTACGTGCTCGGCATCTTCGCCGGCCAGACCATGGGCAGCGGCCACTACGCGGTCAGCTGCGACTTCCCCTGCTTCGGGTACTCCTTCCAGAGTGCCCAGCCGGTCTGGGAGTTGATGATGGACCGGCTGCCGGCCAGCGCCTCGCTCGCGCTCGGCGCCGCCGTGCTGTGGCTCGTGCTCGGCCTCTCGGCCGGTGTGCTCTCCGCCCTGCGCCGCAACACCTGGATCGACCGGACCGTGATGATCGGCACCATCGGAATCGCCGCGCTGCCCGTCTACTTCACCGCGATGATCCTGCTCTACCTGGTGGTCTCGGTCCTCGGGCTGATGCCCTACCCGCGCTACATCGCCTTCGACGAGGACCCGGTCGGCTGGATCCGCAACCTGATCCTCCCCTGGATCACCCTCGCGCTGATGTTCGCCGCGATCTACGCCCGGATGACCCGCAACTCCGTCATCGAGACGATGGCGGAACCCTTCGTCCGGACCGCCCGGGCCAAGGGCCTGCGGGAGCGGCGGGTGGTGGGCAAGCACGGGCTGCGCCCGGCGCTGACCCCGGTGGCCACCATGCTCGGCATGGACCTCGGCGGTCTGCTGGCCGGTGCGCTGATCACCGAGTCGCTGTTCAGCCTCCCCGGCGTCGGCAAGCTCTTCGCCGACTCGCTCAACAAGGCCGACCAGCCCGTGATCATGGGGATCACGCTGCTCGCCTCCTTCTTCATCGTCACCTCCAACCTGGTCGTGGACCTGGTCTACGCCTGGATCGACCCGAGGGCGAGGCTGTCGTGACGCTGCCCCAAGTCAACACGCTGCTCCAAGTCAAGGATCTGGCAGTTGAGTTCAACACCGCCGAAGGCGTCGTCCAAGCCGTCAGGGGCGTCGACTTCAGCGTCGGGCGCGGCCGTACCCTGGGTATCGTCGGCGAGTCCGGCTCCGGAAAGTCCGTCACCTCCCTGGCCGTCATGGGCCTGCACCGGGGCGCCAGGGTCACCGGCTCGGTCCGCTTCGAGGGCACCGAACTGCTCGGGGCGCCGGAGGAGACCGTACGCAGGCTGCGGGGCCGCCGGATCGCCATGGTCTTCCAGGACGCGCTGACCGCCCTGCACCCGTACTTCACCATCGGCGACCAGATCGCCGAGGCGTACCGGGAGCACCACGGCGGCAGCCGGAAGGCCGCCCGGGCGCGGGCCGTCGAGGTGCTCGGCGACGTGGGTATCCCCGAACCGGCCCGCCGGGCCACGGAACATCCGCACCAGTTCTCCGGCGGTATGCGCCAGCGCGCCATGATCGCGCTCGCACTCTCCTGCGAACCCGACCTGATCATCGCGGACGAGCCGACCACGGCGCTGGACGTCACCGTCCAGGCCCAGGTGCTGGAACTGCTGATGAAGCTCCAGCAGGACCGCGGCCTCGGCATCATCATGATCACCCACGACCTCGGGGTGATCGCCCGGGTCGCCGACGAGGTGCTGGTGATGTACGGCGGCTCGGCCGCCGAACAGGCCCCCGCCGACGCCCTGTTCACCGCCCCGAGGCACCCGTACACCCGCGGCCTGCTGGACTCGCTGCCGAGGCTGGACGCCGAGGAGGGCGAGGCCCTGCGCTCGATCCCGGGCAGCCCGCCGTCCCTGCTCGACCCGCCGGCGGGCTGCGCCTTCCACCCGCGCTGCCCGGTGTACGCGGCCGAGAAGTCGGAGCTGTGCACGGGCGAGCGCCCGCTGCTGCGGCAGGTCGCCGAGGCACACCACAACGCCTGCCGACTCGACGGGGTGACCGGATGACCGCACTGCTGACCGTACGCGACCTCGGGATGACCTTCCCGGGCCCGCGCGGCACCCTCCGCCGCCAGGCCGGCATCAAGGCCGTGGACGGGGTGAGCTTCGAGGTCAGGCCGGGGGAGACCCTCGGACTGGTCGGCGAGTCCGGGTGCGGCAAGTCCACCACCGGGCGGATGCTGGTCCGGCTGCTGGACCCGACGGCCGGTCAGGTCGACTTCCGGGGGCAGGACATCACCCGCACCGGCCAGCGCGCGCTGCGTCCGCTGCGCAGCAAGCTGCAGATCATCTTCCAGGACCCGTTCGCCTCGCTGAACCCCCGGAAGACCGTCCAGCAGATCATCGCCGCGCCGCTGCGCGCCCAGGGCACCGCGCCCGACGCCGTCCGCCGCGAGGTGCGCGAGCTGATCGAGCTGGTCGGGCTGGCCCCCGAGCACCTGGAGCGCTACCCGCACCAGTTCTCCGGCGGCCAGGCCCAGCGCATCGGCATCGCCCGCGCGCTGGCCACCCGGCCCGAACTGGTCGTCGCCGACGAGCCCGTCTCCGCCCTCGACGTCTCCATCCAGGCGCAGATCGTCGGCCTGATGGAGCGCCTGCAGCGCGAACTGGGCGTGGCCTACGTCTTCATCGCCCACGACCTGGCCGTGGTGAAGCACATCAGCCACCGCGTCGCCGTGATGTACCTCGGCCGGATCGTCGAGATCGGCGACAAGCAGGAGGTGTACGGCAACCCCGCGCACCCCTACACCAAGGCGCTGCTCTCCGCCGTTCCGCTGCCCGACCCGGCGGCCGAGCGGGCGCGGGAGCGGATCGTCCTGCTCGGCGACCCACCGAGCCCCGCCAACCCGCCGAGCGGCTGCACCTTCCACCCCAGGTGCCCCAAGGCGCAGGACGTCTGCCGCACCGAACCCCCGCTGCTGCAGATCACCGCCGGCACCACCCGCCAGGCCGCCTGCCACTTCCCGGAGGCCTGACTTCCGCACCGTCGGACGCACCACCGCACCGCTCCGCTTCACCCCCACACCTCAACATCATCAGGAGCACAGGTGTCAAACCCCCGTACCGCGCGCCGAGTTCTGCTCGCCGCCGCACTGGCCGCCTCCCTCACGCTGCCGGCCGTCCAGACCGCGCAGGCCCTCACCCGCCCGGCCGCGGCCGGCAGCTCGACCACCGCGCCGGCCGAGCCCCTGCCCACCGCGTACGACGACGTGGACCGCGTCGGTGACGTCGTCGCCAAGGCCGGCAGCGCGGCGCCCGCCCCCGGCGGTGGCTCGCTCGGCAGCTCGCTGGTCCCCGGCATGCTGCCCGACCGGGTCGGCCGGCCCGCGCCGACGGCCGCCGAACTGGCCGCGTCCGCCTCCGGATCGGCCACCACCGCCGCAGGCGTGCCCTGCACCGTCGACGGTATGACCGGGCTCAGCCCCGCCCAGCTGACGGCCTTCCTGACCGACCCCGCCGTGACCGTGGACGGCTGCCTGAAGAGCTTCCTGTGGACCTGGGACGCCCGGTACGCCACCACCATGGACGACGCCCACGTCCAGGCCGTCGCCAACAGGATCGTGCAGCTGGCCGCGACCGACGACGGCACCGGCTCGGCCCACCTCTACGAGCTGTGGACCTTCCTGCACGCCACGGTGTACTTCGACTTCAACCACTCCGAGATCGACGTCACCGACGCCCCCACCCTGGCCGCGATCCAGCAGGCCATCACCGCCTACTCGGGCAGCGCGCACGCCTTCGACGGCACCGAGGCGGCCGGCGCGACCGTCCGGGAGATGACGATCACCGCCGGCAGCACCGGCCTGCGCCAGAACAACCTCGGCCTGGTCAAGCAGATCCTCGCCAAGTTCGGCCCGGGCACCGCCGTCGCCGACAGCTGGGCCTGGGGCACCGCCGGCCTCGCCGCGCTGAACATCAACTACCTCGGCATCTACAACGGGGACGCGCCCTTCACCGCAGCGGTCGCCGCCGACGCCGCCTACCGCGCGGCCTTCCGCTCCTTCGCCGGCTTCGCCCACCTCAAGGGCACCAAGAACGCCTGGATGGCCCGCGACGCGATGGGCGAGTACGGCCGCTTCGGCCAGATAGCCTCGCTCAAATCCGGCATCGTCGCCGAGCTCGGCGACCTGCTGAACACCACCAAGGCCACCTTCGGCGCCTTCTCCGACCCGTGGGTGAAGATCGTCGGCTGGGCCAACTTCTACGGCGTCTGCGCCCAGTACAACGTCTGCACCGACCAGATCGAGGCGCAGCTCTTCCCGAACACCTACAAGTACGACAACGGCGCCGTCGAGGTGCACACCGCCCTCGACAAGGCCACCGTCGACCAGATGTACTACGCCAGCAAGCAGGTCAAGACGCAGTACTTCCGGGTGCTCGGCACCGACGTCCCGCTGGCCGGCGACACCAACTCCACGCTGCACATCCACCTGTACGCCTCGCGCGCCGACTACGAGGTCTACCACCCGCTGCTCACCGGGATGGGCACCAACAACGGCGGCATCTACATCGAGCGCGGCGCCACCTTCTACACCTACCAGCGCCGGGTGCCGCAGGACTCCACCCTGACGCTGGAGGAGCTGTTCCGGCACGAGTACACCCACTACCTCAACGGCCGCTGGGCAGTGCCGGGCTACTTCGGTGACGACCGCTGGTACGCGGGCGACATGACCACCGCGATGGACGAGGGGACGGCGGAGTTCTTCGACGGCTCGACCCGGGACCAGGGCATCCTGGTCCGCAAGTCGCTGGTCAGGAAGCTGGCCCAGGACGAGGCGGCCGGCATCCCGCGCCTGACGGTCAACCAGCTGATCCACGCGACGTACAACGACACCCCGGCCTTCCACTTCTACAACTATGCCGGGACGTTCTTCGAGTTCCTCTGGCTCAAGCACCCCTCGCTGATCCGCGAGATGTACGGCTACCAGCGCGCCGACGACCCGGCCGGCTTCAACGCCTGGCGGAACCGGGTCGGCGCGGACACCGGCCTGCAGGCCGAGTACAACGCCTTTCTGGATGCCCAGATCAAGATCGTGGACACCCTGTACGTCCCGACTACCGGCTTCACCGCCAACGGCAACCTGCAGTACGCCTACGCGTCCGAGGTGCAGGCCGCCTTCACCAAGGCCGCCTACATGACGCCGAACTGCAAGGACAACGGCGACTGGGACAACAAGCCGATGCGCTTCGTCTGCACCGGCAGGATCACCGCCAACCTCGCCGACTCCGCCAGTGCGGACCAGGTGTTCAAGGACATGTCGGCCACGGTGGACTACTTCATCCTGCAGCGGACGAAGGGCGTCGCCAACAACCTGGACGACATGAACTGCTACTTCGGCAAGGTCGACGTCTGGCCGAGCGGCCAGGCCGGCACCGCCGACTTCACCTGCGAGGGCCCGCTCCGCCGCTGACCTTCAACCCCCGACTCCCGTACGGGCCGAGCGTCCTGACCGCTTCCGCGCCCGGCCCGTACGGGTTCCACCCGAAAGGCTCCACCCACGTGACCGAGACCCCGATCGGCTGGGACGGCAGCGCCCGCCCCTCCGGCCGTACCGAGACCACCCGGGAGCTGGACGTACCGGGCCTGCGGGCCCGCGCCACAGCCATCGGGGCACGCGACCTGACCGTCACGGTCACGCCGCAGGACGTGCCGGGCGTGGTGCTGGTGGAGGTGGCCGCCGTCCGGCCGGACGACCGACTGCCCGAACGGCTGAGGGTCGAGTGGCGGCTGCCGTGCACCGGGGCGACCGCCTACTGGACGCCGGACACCGGCGCCCGCTGGCTGCCGCCCTCCTGGCTCGCCCCGCGCGTCGCCTCGCTGCCGAAAGGAGCGCCGGTCGGCAGCCTGGTCGGTACCGGTGACAGAGCCCTGTGCACCTTCGCGGTGGGCGAGCCCGTGCTCCCGGTGAGCATCGGCGAGGGAGTCGTCGAGGAGACCGGGGAGTTCAGCTGGTGGGTCGAGCACGAGGGCCCGTCCCTGCGCCTGCTCCTCGACCTGAGTCAGCGTCACTTCGCCGACGCCGTACGGGGCTGCGCCGCTTGGTGGGCCACGCTGCTGCCGCCGGTGGCCGTTCCGCCCGCCGCCTTCGAGCCGGTGTTCTGCACCTGGTACGCGCTGCACCTGGCGATGACCGCCGTCGACGTCGAGCGGCTCGCCGCCCTCGCCGCCCCGCTCGGCTTCGGCACCGTCATCGTGGACGACGGCTGGCAGACCGACGAGACCTCCCGCTCCTACGCCACCACGGGCGACTGGCAGCCCGCCCCGGCCGCCTTCCCCGACTTCGCCGGGCACGTCGCACGGGTGCGGGCGCTGGGCCTCAACTACCTGCTCTGGCATGCCGTTCCGTTCGCCGGAGACCGCAGCGCCGCCGTCGCGGAGCTGGCCGGGCACTCGCTCGCGCACCTGCCGCAGCTGGAGACGTACGTCCTCGACCCGCGCAGTGCCACCGTCCGGAGCCACCAGGTGGAGCGGCTGTCCGCGGCCGTGGAGAAGTACGGGGTGGACGGCCTCAAGGTGGACTTCATCGACACCTTCGCCCGCACGGCCGCCACGGCTGTCACCGCTGCCGCCTCGCCCGAGGCGGACTGCGCGACCGTTGCCGAGGGCGTGCAGAAGCTGCTCGCCGAGCTGGACCACCGGTTGCGGGCCGCCCGCCCCGAGGTGCTGATCGAGCACCGGCAGGACTATGTGGGGCCCGGCCTGCGGCCGTACGCGACCATGGTCCGGGCCACCGACTGCCCGCACAACACCGCCGAGAACCGCGCCCGCACGGCCGACCTGCGGCTCACCGCAGGGCCGCTCGCCGTACACGCCGACCCGCTGACCTGGCATCCGTCCGAGCGGCCCGAGCAGATCGCGGTGCTGCTGCTGTCGGTGCTCTTCGCGACCCCGCAGGTGTCGGTCGACCTGGGGGCGCAGCGCCACGAGCAGCTGGCCGCCCTGCGCTTCTGGCTCTCCGTCATGCGCGAGCACACCGATCTGCTCCAGTGCGGCGAGTTCCGCCCGCACCGCCCGGAACTCGCCTACCCCCTGATCGAGGCCCGGCACGGCCGGAGCCTGGCCTTCGGACGGTACGCGCCGGTGCCGGTGCCGGTCGGCGGGGACTGGGACGTGCTGCTGCTCGGCAACGCCGACGCGGACACCCTGGTCCGGCTCGCCTTCGACCGGCCGCCGGGCCCGCTGGCCGTGCTGGTCCAGGACTGCCTCGGCCGTACCGTCGCCGAGGCCGCCCCGACCGTGGACGGCCGGGAGCTCGCCCTGCACGTCCCGCTCGGCGGCCTGCTGACCCTGCGTCGGTAACCGGGCACCGCATGGCCCGGGCGGGGAGTGGGGCCCCCGGCCCGGGCCGGCCCGTCGCTCACCAGGCGGCGCCGATGGCAGGCCGCCCGGTGAGCCCCTCTGGCACCAGGCGGAGCCGGCGACCGAGGTCGCAGCAGCAGCGGACATCCGCCTGGTGAGCTCAGGTGCGGCCCGCTCCCGGAGCGGCCGCTGAGCCGACTCTAGGACGGGTGCCCGGCCCGGCGGTACCGCACCGGTGCACGGTCGGGCGGCCGGGGACAGTCACCGGTGCACGGTCCGACGGCCGGCCGCCCGCTCAGGCCCAGGCCTAGCACTCGGGCAGCGCCAGCTCGCCCAGGACGGCGAAGGCCAGCGCCACCTCGTAGACGCCCCCGCCACCGGACAACAGCTGGCGCTGGAGCAGGCGTTCGGCACTGCGCAGGTGCTCCCGGACGGTCTGGGGGTGCAGACCGAGGCAGCCTGCGGTCTGCTCCACGCTGGTGTTCCCGACGAGCCACGCCAGCAGCGTTGCCCGCAGGTCGCGGCCGTCCTCCGCCAGGCGGCGCAGCAGCTCGGCGGCCCACGTGCGGGCACCCTCACCGGCCAGCACGTCCGGCAGGTCCACCTCGGCCGGCACCGGTGCCTCGCCGTCGAAGACCCGCAGGGCCAGGTGGAGCACCGCGCGGGCGCGCACCTCCGAGAGGTCGAGGCCCAGCAGACCGGCGGCGCGGTCCAGCCTGGCCCGGACGGTGTTGCGGCTGACGCCGAGGATCTTGCCCGCGCTGGTCGCGGGGAACTCCAACCCGAGGTGCAGGGTGCCGAGCATCTGGTCCTGGCTGCCCAGGGGAAGGGTGCTCAGCGGCCTCAGCACGGCGGCGGCCCAGCCTGCGGCCGCCCGCGGGTCGAGCACCTCGGCCAGCCGGCTCTCGGCGGCGTAGAGGGCCGCGCGCGCGGGCTGCAGACGGGCCACCGCCAGGGCGCGGGTGGCGTCGCCGTACGAACCCGCGGTCTGCGACAGCGGGAACGGGCCGCTGCCGCCCAGGAAGCGCTCCGGGTTGTCGGCGACGAGCCGCCGAAGGGTGGTCCCGACGGTGTCCCAGCCGTCCGGTGACGCGGAAGGGGTCTGCTTCAAGGGCGCCAGGATGATCAGGTGCTGGTCGTACGCAGGACAACGGACCACCAGCGCACGGCCCTTGGTCGCCGCTGCGCACTCCAGGGCCAGCCGGTCCCGCTCGACCGCCGGCCCCTCCAGGACGTAGACGCGCGCGTTCTCGGCGTCCAGCAGGCCCTGCGCCAGGCCCTCGGCGGTCCGCTGCGCGAGCGTCACCTCACCGCCCATCAGCAGCTGGAACACCGCGACGCGCAGGGCGGCCGCGACCTCGGACAGCCGCCGCCGGTCCGCCTCGCCGTCGTCGACCTGCAGCAGGGGAACGAGGAGGTCGGCCGCATGGGTGACCAGGGCGTTGGCGCGGCCGTCGAACGGCGCCGTCCGCCCGACGGCCAGGACCGGGTACGGACGGCGCCGCCCGATCGCGTGCAGCCGGATGTGCAGCCCCGCGTCGTCGATGGCCGCAGAGCGCAGCCCCCCCTCGGCGATGTCGGTGGTCGTGCGCTCGACCGCGGTCGGGAGCGTCCAGGCCTCGGCCGGGCGGCTGTCGTGCCGCCCGCAGCGCACCACGGCCCTGCCACCGACCGTGCGGGCCAGCCAGCCGAGCAGCCGCTCGATCCGCCGGTCCTCCGGGCCCTGCTCCCGGGCGTGGCCCAGCAGTTGCTCCAGCTGGGCCAGGTGCTCCCGAGTCTCGCGCAGCCGCTCCTCGGCGACGACCTGTGCGACCCGCGACCAGGGGACGTCCGGGCTCACCGTCAGCAAAGGCACCCCGTGCCGGCCGGCCGCCTCCACGAGAGCCGCGGGGAGGGCAGTGGCCGGGACCGCCAGCGCCGCCACCTTGGCGGCGGCGAGCCGGCCCAGGTGGCGGGCGGCCCGCCGCGGATCGTCCGCCCAGCCGCAGTCCAGGGCGGTGCGGACGATCCGGTCCGCGAGGTCCGGGCCCGGCGGCTCCTCCGCCGGGGCGAGGGCGGCGCCCACCACCGTGCGTTCCGCTTCGCGCTCGGACGCGCCTGGTGTGAACGCCAGCGTCAGCTCCGGTACTTCGGCCAACGAACCCAACGTGGGCACTGTCCCCTCCTCTGTCCGCCGTCCTGAACTGCACTGATCGTACGTACCGCGCCACCCGTGCCCTGTCAGTGCCCGAGTGCGTTCAGGTAGGCGCGGACTGCCCCTGCCTCGGCCGCCGGTACGGTCAGCGCGACGTGGTTGTCCGGCCGGACCAGGACCACGGCGTCCTCGCTGACGCCGTACGCGCGGCGGGCGTGGCCGTCCAGGTCGGTGAGCGACCCCGGACCGGCGCCGACGGCGAAGCCGCGTACCGGGCCGTCGAGGTCCGGAAGCCCGCACCCGAAGGACAGCAGGGTGAAGTGCCCGCCCGCGTAGAGGTCGAAGAGCCGGACCGGCGTGCCGTCGGCGGCCAGGACCGGTGCGTCCGGTGCCCGGTCGCCGGCCTGGAGGGTGCCGCCGAGGCGGTCGTCCGAGAGGGTGCTCCAGCGGTAGCCGATGCCGAGCCCCGAGCCGTCGGTGATGCGGGCCGCGTGCAGGCCGGCCCCCGGCGTCCGGGCGCTCTCCATGACGGCGGTGAGGGCGGCGGCGGTCACGTCGAGGGTCCAGGCGGCGATCGGCAGGCGTTCCTCCTGGTAGCTGTCCAGCAGGCCGGGCCCGGAGCGGCCGGTGAGCACGTAGGCCAGCTTCCAGCCGAGGTTCCACGCGTCCTGGATACCGGTGTTCATGCCCAGGCCGCCCGCGATCGGGTGGACGTGCGCGGCGTCCCCGGCCAGGAAGACCCGGCCGACCCGGTAGCGGTCGGCCATCCGGACGTTGACCCGCCAGGTGGAGAGCCAGGTCGCGTTGCTCAGGCGGATGCCCGGCAGGCCGGCATAGCGGTCGAAGAGCCGCTGGAAGCTCTCCAGCGAGGGCTCGACCAGGCGGCCCTCGGCGTCGCGCTCGGGGACGGCCTGGAACTGCCACATGTCGGTGCCCTCGAACGGGCAGAGCAGCACTGCACCCTCCGGACCGAACCACTGGTGCCAGACGTCCCGGTCGAGGCCCGAGACCTCGACGTCGCCGCAGACCATGGCCTGCTCCGGGTCACTCGTTCCCTCGAAGGCGACGCCGAGCCGCTTGCGGACCGGGCCGCGCCCGCCGTCGCAGCCCACCAGGTAGTCGGCGGCTATCCGGCCGCCGTCCGCGAGCAGGGCCGTCACCCCGTCCTCGTCCTGGGTGAGGTCCACCAGCTCGACACCGAGTTCGACCTTCACGCCGTACTCGGCGAGCTGCTCCCTCAGCAGCTCCTCGACCCGCCACTGCGGGAGGAACAGCCCGCTGTCGTACGGGGCGTCGGGGGTGGGCCGGGAGTCGGCGAAGGGGTCGGTCTCGGCGACGAACTCGCCGGCGAAGTACTTGCGGAAGCGCAGGTGGGTGCGGCCCGATGCGAGCAGCCGAGCACCGAGCCCGAGGTCGGCGAGCACCTCCAGACTGCGGGCGTTGAGCGCCTTGCCCCGCGAACTGCGGTGGAACCGGGGTGACTTCTCGACGATGCGGACCTGAACGCCCTGCCGGGCGAGGCTGCACGCCAGCGTCAGCCCGGTCGGTCCCGCTCCCACGATCAGCACGGTTGCCATCTCTGCCGTCCTCCCTGTGGCGGTAACCCCATGGAACAGCAACCGGGTAAGAAACGCAACCCAGTAACAAAAGTATCCAGGTTTATGATTGCCCCATGAACGAGACCGGAGGTCTGCGGACCCTCAAGAAGGAACGCACCCGCCAGGCGATCGCCGACGCGGCGATCTCGCTCTTCCTGGCCAAGGGCTTCGACCAGGTCTCGGTGGCGGAGATCGCCGCTCGGGCCGAGGTGTCGAAGCCGACGCTCTTCCGCTACTTCGCCACCAAGGAGGAGCTGGTCCTGCACCGCATCGCCGACCACCAGGGCGAGGCGGGCCGGGTGGTCCGCGACCGCCCGGCCGGCATGTCCCCGCTGGAGTCCCTGGAGCGGCACTACCTCGACCGGCTGGCCGAGCACGACCCCGTCACGGGGTTGTGCGACCACCCGCAGGTGCTGGCGTTCCACCGGCTGATCTACGAGACCCCGAGCCTCTCCTCCCACCTGCTCGACTACATCGCCGCCGACACCGAAGCCCTGACCGAGGCGCTGGCCGAGACCCTGCCCGGCCCGTCGGAGCTGACGGCGGGGCTGCTGGCCGCCCAGTTCGTCACGGTCCGCCAGGTGCTGGGCCGCACCAACTGGGCCCGCCTGGCCGGCGGCCAGGCGCTGGACGAGGCCCACCGCCAGGCCGTCGCCGACGCGGGGACGGCCTTCGCCCTGCTGCGCACGGGAGCCGCCCGGCACGGGTACTGAACGGCGGCGAGCCCCGGCCCCCGCAACTGCGCGGGGGCCGGGGCTCGCCGATGGGTCACTCAGGAGGCGGGGCCGACCTTGACGGTGGTCAGCATGCCGCCACGGGTCTCCCGGACCACCTCGATCCGGGTGTTGGTGTCCGGGACGTTCACCGCGAGCTGCGGCGTCGCCGGGTCGGTGTAGACACCGGTGTGGTCGTTGAAGACCGGGACGGCCGGCTCCGCGCCGAACCTGGTCGCCACGCCCGCCTTGTGCAGGGTGAAGGCCGTGGTCGGCTTGAGCGAGAAGGCCGCGTCGAAGCTCTGTGCCCGGCCGTTGACCAGCGTGCCGTCGGCGAACCGGATCGGCGCCGGGTGCGCGTCGATCGGCAGGATCAGGCCTCCGCCCAGGTGGTCCTTGGTGTTGTTGTCACCATAGGCGGTGTCCCAGAGCCAGATCAGCACCCCTTCCTGGTAGGGGTAGTTGTCGATGACGTTCTGCTTGCCCTCCACACCGCTGTAGCCGAAGTTGTACGGGCCGGTCTTCAGGAAGGCGCCGTAGCCGACGTAGCGGCGGTTCTCCACCAGGTACGCCCGGGGGTGTTCCTTGACCGCGCTCCGGCCGTTGAGCACGGTGAAGCCGGTCTCGGTCCAGCCCTGGCCGCCACTCTCGGCGCCGTCCGCGAACAGCTCGGAGCCGTCCGCGGTGACCTTCACGGCATCCACCAGTACGCCCTTGCCATGGGTGTTGCCGTCCGAGGTGACGTGGAAGCGCAGCCTGACCTGGCCGCCGGCGTAGGCGTCGAGCGGGATGTGCAGCTGTGCCCAGGCGCCCGAAGTGCCGCTCAGGCCCGGCGTGTTGGCGGTGGTGTTGCCGATCGGGGCGCCGTTCACCGTGCCGCCGAGGGGCTTCCAGGTCTTGCCGCTGTCCGTGGAGGCCTCGACGGAGAGGAAGTCGTAGTCCTGCTCGATGTCGTACCAGGCGGCGGCGTCCAGCGAGGCCGAGGCCTTGCCGGTCAGATCCACCGTCCGGGCAAGGGAGTTGTCCAGGTTGTCACCGGTGTCGCTCCACCACTGCGCCTTGCCCTCGGCGGGGTCGGCCAGGTCGGTGGTGGTGCGGCCCGGCGGCAGGTGGACCAGGACGGCCTGGGCCTGGTCGGTGTTGTAACTGCTGACCCCGAGCGCATGACTGGACCTGGTCGCGGCCTGCGCCTCGTCGTAGTTGAGCCAGCCGAACTGCAGCTTGCTCCACGCGTCGAGGTCGCCGGGGTAGGCACCGGTGGTGTTTCTCCCCTTGCCCAGGTAGGACCCCGAGGACATCAGCGACCAGAAGTTGACGCTGTTGTCGCCGCCGGTGAGCGAGTAGAGGTCGGGCAGGCCGAGGTTGTGGCCGTACTCGTGGGAGAACAGGCCGACGCCGCTGTTCTCGCCGCCCTGCAGATAGTCGTAGACGTAGAGGCCGGAGTCGCCGACCGGGACGCCGCCGATCCGGTTGCCCACCGGACCGGTCTGGCCGGTCGGATCGCCGAAGGCCCAACTGCGGTGCGCCCACAGCGCGTCCGCGCCCTGGGCGCCGCCGCCCCAGGTCTCGTCCACGCCCGCGTGCACCACGACCACGTTGTCGAGGTAGCCGTCGGGCTGGTTGAAGTTGCCGTCCTTGTCGTGGTCGTAGCGGTCGTAGACGTCGTACTGGGCCAGCTCGGCCTTGACGTCCGCGGCCGAACGGCCCTTGGCGATCTGGCCGTCGTACCAGGCCTTGACGGCGTCCCGGATGAACTCCTGCCCCTGCGTCCACGCACCGCTGCCCTGCGGGCCCTTGTTGCTGCCGTAGCGGGCCTCGTTGTACGGGACGGTGACCCAGTCGCTGACCGTGCCCTCGACGTCGTACCGGCCGGAGGACTGGGTGCGGTAGTAGTTGCGCAGTGAGACCGCGCCCGGGGTGTCGTCGAAGAACAGCTGCTGGTAGTAGCTGCGGTTGAAGTCGCCGCTCCAGAGCGTGTGGGTGTCGCTCTTGTCGGGCTTCGGGATGGTGTTGTGCCGAGGGCCCGGGGTGCCGCCGTAGCGCGGCTGGCCGTTGTAGAGCGTCGAGTTGTCGACCTCGTCGCCGAACTGGGCGAGGATGACGAAGACCTTGTCCTTGCGCTGCTGGGCGAGTTGGACGTAGTCGTTGCCGACCTTGACCTTGGACGGCGCGCGGCCGTCGGAGGTCTTGGCGACGGCGCCCTTGTTGAGCTGCTCCAGCGCTTTGGTGCGCAGCGACTGACGCTCGCGCTCCAGCGGGGCGAGCGGCTGCTCGGGGCCCTCGGTGCCGTCGACTCCCTGGTCGGCGACGACGGTCCTGGGAGTCGGCGCGGCCTGGGCGGGAGTGCCGAGGAGGGTCGCTGCTATCGCGCTGGTGGTGAGCGCAGCGGCGAGGGCTGCGGACAGTCTGCGCAACTGACCGGTCCTTTCCGGACGGTGGATGGTGGGCCGTAATATTTCACATGTCATCGGTCACATGGAAGAGGGTCGACGAAGCGTCAACTCAGCGCGGTGCGAAGGAAGGCGAGCTCGGCCTCGGCCACCCGCTCACTCACGCCGTCCGGTGTCATATGGCTGACCCCGGGCAGGGGCAGCACGCTGTGGGCCCGTCCGGCGCGGGTGAGCGCCTCGGAGAGCAGCAGGGTGTGCGAGGGGTGCACGTTGTCGTCGGCCAGTCCGTGGATCAGTAGCAACGGGCGGCTGAGTGACGGTGCGTCGGGGATCAGGCAGTCGGCCTCGTAGCCCTCCGGGTTGTCCTGCGGCAGGCCGAGGTAGCGCTCGGTGTACGCGGTGTCGTAGTGCCGGAAGTCGGTTGGCGGGGCGCCCGCGCAGGCGGCGTGGAAGACGTCCGGGCGGCGCAGTATGGCGAGCGCCGCGAAGTAGCCGCCGTAGGACCAGCCGCGCACGCCGACCCGGGAGAGGTCCAGGTCGGGGTGGGTCGTGGCCAGCGCCCGCAGGGCGGCGACCTGGTCGTCCAGCGCCACCTGGGAGAACCTGCGGAAGATCGCCCGGGTGAACCCCGGTGACACGAAGGGGGTGCCGCGGTTGTCGGTGGTGACCACCGCGAAGCCCTGGTCGGCCCACCACTGCCGGTGCTGCCAGCGACGCGGCTCGTTGGCGACGGCCTGGTAGCCGGGGCCTCCGTAGACGTCGAGCAGCACCGGTAGCCGGTGCCCGGCGAGGTGTCCGCGCGGGTACACCACGGCGGTGGGCAGGCCGAGTTCGGTGACGCGGGCCAGCTGCGGGGTGACCCGGTAGGGGAGCGCGGCGGAGTGGTCGGGGAGGGGGAACACCGAGCCCTGGTGGTGGAGTTGGCGCCGGATGCCGTCCGGAGTGGCCGAGGTGATCAGCAGGGTCTCGCCGCCCGCCAGCGCGGAGTGCACCCCGGGCCCCTCGCTGAGCCGCTCCAGGGGCCCGCCGTCGGGGTCGAGCAGATAGACGTGCTGGTCGGCCGGGTCGCCCTCGCCGGCCTCGATCAGAAGCCGGCCGTGCAGCCTGCCGACCACCCTCCGTACCTGAATGCGCTCGTCGGTGAGGGTTTTGCCGTCGAGCGCGAGGCCGCGCGCGGTTCCGTCCGGGGTGTCGGTGGCGGTGAGCAGCCGTCCGTCCGCCAGTCGGGCCGGGGTGCCGGGCAGGTCGTCCACCCAGAACTCGTCGGTGGTGCGGGAGAGTTCATGGGTGGAGCCGTCGGCCGGGTCGGCGCTGAGCAGCAGGACCGTCTGCTGCAGCCGGTCGGCGACGGTGAGCAGGATCTCGCCCTCGCTCTCCCAGCCGGCGGCGCAGACGTACGGGAAGGCGAGGCTGTCCCAGCGCAGTCGGACCTGGCGGCCGTTCAGTCCGAGCACCCAGAGCTGGAGATCGGCGTTGGGCCCGCCGGCCTGCGGGTACGCGAAGCTCTCGGGCTCGCGCTCCGGGTGGGCGGGGTCGGCGAAGTACTGCCGGGGGAGGGCCGATTCGTCGATCCGGGTGGCCAGCAGGGCCTCGCCGTCCGGTGACCACCAGTGGCCCCGGGTGCGGCCGAGCTCCTCCGCGGCGGCGAACTCGGCGACGCCCCAGACGGCGCCGTCGCGCGGGGAGAGCGGGCCCACCCGGCCCGTGAGGTACAGGGCGCTGCCACTGACGTAGGCGACACGCCGCCCGGCAGGATCGGGGCGTGGGTCGAACGCCGGCCCGTCGGTGGGGAGTTCGGCGGTGACGCCGCTCGCCGTGTCGGTATGGAAGATCCGTCCGTCGAGGGCGAGCACGGCGGTGGCGCAGTCGGCGGTGGCGGCATACGTGCCGATGCCCGGCGCCCACAGCCGCAGCCGCTCGCGCAGCCGCCGTTCCAGGGCGGGCAGTGCGGCCGGGGCTCCGGTGCGCCGGGGGATGAGTGCGGCCGGGTCGGCCACCAGGCGCTCCTGGCGGGTGGTCAGGTCGAACAGCCAGAGCCGCTCGACCGGGTCCTCCGGGCCGGTGGAACGGAGGAACAGCAGCCGGGAGCCGTCGGCGGAGAGGGTGACGGCGCGTGGTGAGCCGTAGCTGAAGCGGCCGGTGCGGGCGCTCAGGGCGAGGAAGGGATCGGTGTGGGTCACGGGCCGATGGTTGCCGCGGGCGGCCGATCTCGGCTAGAAGTATGCAGTGTGAAATGTCACACACCATTGATCTTCGGGGAGCCGGTATGACCGCCGAACCGCCCGGCCCGGTCCCGGGCGCCCGGGAGCTGTTCAGCCTCGACCCGGCCGTGGCGCACCTCAACCACGGTTCGTACGGTGCCGTCCCGCTGCCGGTCCAGCGCACCCAGGCCCGCCTCCGGGCGGAGCAGGAAGGAGACCCGGACGGCTTCTTCGCCGATCTGCCGGACCGGATCGCCGCCGCCCGCTCCCGGGTGGCCGCCGCCCTCGGCGGCCGCGCCGACCGCCTCGCCCTGCTGACCAACGTCACCGAGGGCATCGCGGTGGTGCTGGAGTCCGTCCCGCTCTCCGAGGGCGACGAGATCCTGGTGACCGACCACGGCTACGGCGCGGTCACCAGGGCCGTCGAACGCCGGGCCGCCGAGACCGGCGCCCGGGTGCGCAGCGTCAGGCTGTCGCTCCACACTCCCGACCCGGCCGCCGTTCGCGAGCAGGTGCTGGCCGCCGTCCGGGAGCGGACCAGGGTCGCCGTCCTCGACCTGGTCAGCTCGCCCACCGCGCGTCAGCTCGCCGGGCAGGACCTGCTCGCCGCACTGCGCGAGCAGGGCGTGATCACCGTGGTGGACGCCGCGCACGCACCCGGCATGCTGCCGGTGGACCTGGCGGAGGCGGCCGGCGGGGCCGACTTCTGGGTGGGCAACCTGCACAAGTGGGCCTTCGCCCCGAGGGCCGCCGCGGTCCTGGCCGTCGACGGCGCCCGGCGGTCGCAGGTCCGGCCGCTGATGCTCTCCTGGGAGCACGACCGCGGCTTCCCCGGCCGGGTGGAGTGGCGCGGGACCTGCGACTACACCCCCTGGCTGGCCGCACCGAAGGGCTTCGCCCTGCTGGAGCGGCTCGGCCCCGGGCGAGTCCGGGCCCACAACACGGCGCTGGCCGCGTACGGGCAACGGGTGCTGACGGACCGGGCCGGGCTGCGGGCGCTGCCCGCGATGGAGGGGTCGGCGATGCGGGCGGTGCGGCTGCCGCCCGGCTGTGCGGAGAGCGAGCACACCGCCAAGGCGCTGATGGTGGCGGTCCGGCGGCGGCTGAACGCCCGGATCGCCGTCCGGCCGTGGGCGGGCGGGGGAGTGCTGCGGATCAGCGCGCAGCTGTACAACCGGCCGGAGGAGTACCGGGCGCTGGCGGCCGGGATCGGGGAGCTCCTCGGCCGCTGACGCCGCCGCCCGATTGCCGCTCAGAGGCTCCGCCAGTAGGTGCACCGTCAGGATGGGGTATCCCAGGGGCGCGAGGAACTGCGCGAAGCGGTAGGGCGCAGGTCGTTGCCTTCCGATCTCGCGCAGTTCCCCGCGCCCCTGTGGTTGGCCCGTTGCCTCGCCCACCGGCGGACGCCCTCAGTCGGCCGCGCGCAGCTCGGCGAGCAGTACGCCCTGGTCGGCGAGCAGCTCGGTGAGGATCCGCCGGGCCGCCCGCAGCAGATCGGCGACGTCCGCACCCGCCAGCGCGTACACCACCGTCGACCCCTCCCGGGTGGCCGTGACCAGCCCGGCCCGGCGCAGCTGCGCGAGCTGCTGCGAGAGGCTGGACGGCTCGACGTCCAGCGCCACGACGAGGTCGCGAACCGGGGTGGGGCCGGCCTGCAGCAGTTCCAGTACCCGGATCCGCACCGGGTGACCGAGCATCCGGAAGAACTCGGCCTTGGCTTGGTACAGCGGTACGGGCACGCCTCCTGCCCCTTTCCGACGGTCCGTCAGCAGATGGTCCCCGGTCAGATCTCAAGACCCGTCTCGATGATCCGGAGCTGGTGCCGGGCCATCGCGAGGTTGGCGCGGACGCGGTTGAGGGCCAGGTAGAGGAAGAGGCCCCGGCCGGTCTGCGTGGTCAGCGGCCGGATCAGGTGGTACTGGGTGGTGAGGCTGATCAGGATGTCCTCGATGTCGTTGTCGTGGAGGTTGAGCATCTCCATCGTGCGCATCTTGGCGCGGACCAGGTCGGTGTTGCCCGCCGCGGCGACGTTGAGGTCGATCTCCGCGCCGTCCCCGAGCGAGCCGAGGGCCATCCCGCTGCCGTAGTCCACCAGTGCGACGCCCATCGCGCCGTCGATGGCCATGGCTTCCTTGAGCGCGGTCTCCAGATTCGCCATCGCGATCCTCCTGTCGGCGAGGCCCGCACCGGTTCGGCGGGCTCGGTGATCCGACTGTAGGGAGCAGCCTCCGGAGTCATGACGAATGATCAGAAGCGATCGAATCGGACCGGATTGGCTGTGAAGTCCGACGCATCATCGACTGGTTGAAGACATTTGCAACTGTGGATCTGATTCATCCGGCCTGAGCGATCAACTGTGCGGCGAGCCGGAGTGCGTCGTCCTGCTGCTTCCTGGTGGCGCGCAGCAGCTCGGTGTTCTTCTCGATCAGCCGGTTCTGGTAGGCCGACTCCACCGAGTACCAGATCCCCACCAGGTTGACCTCGCGCTTGCAGCCGACGTCGGCGGTCGCCGCCGTGACCCCCTCCGGGGAGGTGAACGTGGCCGGGGTCAGCCCGAGCTCCGGCTGCGGGCTCACCGGGTTCTTGGCGTGGTAGCCCTTCTTCGCCATGCACTCCGTCCAGGCCTCGGTCGCCTTGACCACCCGGCTGTCCTGACGGGAGCGGCTGTACGCCTCGGCGTCCAGGTCCTGCACCCGCATCGGGTCCCGGGAGTCCGCGGCGGGCATCCACAGCTTCAGGTACCCCTCGCGGGTGCAGCCGCCGACCGGCACCGGCTTGCCGTTCACCTCACCGTCGCTGCGGCCGGACTTCTCGGCCTCCGCCTGGGTCTTCGGCAGGGTTTTCGGATCCAGGTTCCCCGAGCCGCTCAGCACCAGCGTCTCCGCCGCGTCCATCGAGGGCCGGGCCGGCTTGGCGGGCTGGTTCGCCTCGTCCGCGCCGTACCCGGTCGAGGCGGCGGCCTCCGGGTCGGTGAGCCCGTACCTGCGCCCGTTCTCGCCGCCCTCGGACGGCCGCTCGGGGAGCTCGGGGATGCGGTACCGGTAGCCGTACCGGGCCATGCACTGGGCCGTGAGGACCCGCTGCGCCCGGCCCAGTTCGCTCAGCTGCCGGGTGCTCGGGATGTAGTCCTGCATGGGCAGCCTGAGCGTCGCCGTGTTCAGCAGCGTCGGCGTCGTGGCCACGGCGACGTCCGAGGCGGAGCCGGTACCCGAACAGGCCGACAGGACGAGGGCGGCCAGCGCCGCGAGGGCTGGGGCGAGAACGGCTGACGAGGTGGTCGGCTTCGGCCGGCTGGGCAAGGCTGCTCCTGGTGCGCGGGGTGGTGACGGTCGGGAAGTGGCGGTGGCACCGCCCGGCGGTGCGGGCAGTGCCACGGTGGCGTGCCGGGTCGGCTCAGGAGGCGGTGTAGTACGCGGAGGAGACCTGGTGCCAGAAGGTGCTGGAGGCGTTGGAGGAGACGCCCGGGTCGATCCAGCCGTGGCGCCCGCCCCGGTTGCTGTCGGTGTAGACGTGCCAGGTGTAGCTGTCCAGGTTCCAGTACGACTCGTTGCGGTCGTTGGGTGACCCGCCGTAGAGCGGCCAGCTCAGCTGGCTGAAGTCACCGCGCGAGAGGTAGAGGTCGAGGATCTGGTACGTGGTGTTGGGGCCGCCGTAGACGCAGAACTCTCCCGACTCGCTCTTGCCGTTCAGCTCGGTGGCGCCGGCGGTCGCCGCGCCGGCCAGGCCGAGCCCGCAGGCGGTGAGGACGCTGAGCAGAAGGGTCGTCAGGCGGAACGTGAGCCGATGGCGGGTCGCCAGCATGCCGGTGCCTCTCTCGGAAGGTGGGTTCGGTGTGCGTGCTGTGCCTGGTGCCTGGTGCCGAGTCATTCGAACACTCCTGTGACTCCCTGCACAGGCTCGAACGCGCCAGGTTGCGACGGCGGTGGCCGGAACCGAGTCGACAAGGCGCCAAAGCGCCCGACCCCGGCGAGGGCGCTCGGTCCGCCGGAAAACGGTGCTATCGATGTCAGTCCAGAGGGGTAATCTCAGGCTGAGATGCTCGATCACCACACCAACCACATGTGCTGCACGCAGGCGCCGGCCTCCGCCGGACGGTCCTCGCAGCCGCAGGCGTCGCCGTCTGCGCCCCCGTCTCGCCCACACGGGCCGCACTCCCACGGGAAGAAGAGGTGACGCAGATGGACAGCGCCATGCCCGAGAACCGGGAGACTGAGGAGCTCAGCCCCGCCGAGGCGTACGCGGCCTTCCGGCGCCGCGCCAAGGAGCAGGCCACCGCCCTCTACGGCTTCCAGCAGCTCTACGACTTCCCGCTCGACCCCTTCCAGATCGAGGCCTGCCAGGCCCTGGAGGAAGGTTCGGGCGTCCTGGTCGCCGCCCCCACGGGCTCCGGCAAGACCATCGTCGGCGAGTTCGCCGTCCACCTTGCCCTGCAGGCGGGCCGCAAGTGCTTCTACACCACGCCGATCAAGGCCCTGTCGAACCAGAAGTTCACCGATCTGGTCAAGCGCTACGGCGCCGCCAAGGTCGGTCTGCTCACCGGTGACAACAGCGTCAACGGCGACGCACCGATCGTGGTGATGACCACCGAGGTGCTGCGCAACATGCTCTACGCGGGCTCGCAGTCCCTCGACGGCCTCGGCTACGTGGTCATGGACGAGGTCCACTACCTCGCCGACCGCTTCCGCGGCGCCGTCTGGGAAGAGGTGATCATCCACCTCCCGGAGTCCGTCGTCCTCGCCTCGCTCTCCGCCACCGTCTCCAACGCCGAGGAGTTCGGCGACTGGCTGGACACCGTCCGCGGCGGCACCAAGGTCATCGTCTCCGAGCACCGCCCGGTGCCGCTCTGGCAGCACGTGATGGCCGGGAACCGGATGTACGACCTCTTCGCCAACCCCGACCGGGACGGCCGGCCCAAGGACGCGCCGCGCAACCCGGCGAAGGCGGTCAACCCCGAGCTGGTCCGGCTCGCCCGCTCCGAGCAGGCCGCCAACCCGCGCGCCGGCGACCGCTTCGGCAAGGGCCGTGGCCGCTCGATGCCCAACGGCCGACCTGGCCGGGTCTGGACGCCGGGCCGGGTGGACGTCATCGACCGCCTCGACGCCGAGGGCCTGCTGCCCGCGATCACCTTCATCTTCAGCCGGGCCGGCTGCGAGGCGGCCGTCCAGCAGTGCCTGACCTCCGGGCTTCGCCTCAACCGCGACAGCGAGCGGCACCAGGTGCGGGCGATCGTCGAGGAGCGCTGCGCCGACATCCCCGACGAGGACCTGCACGTCCTCGGCTACTTCGAGTGGCTGGACGGCCTGGAGCGCGGCATCGCCGCCCACCACGCCGGCATGCTGCCGAGGTTCAAGGAGGTCGTCGAGGAGCTCTTCGTCAAGGGCCTGGTCAAGGCGGTCTTCGCCACCGAGACGCTCGCCCTCGGCATCAACATGCCCGCCCGCTCGGTGGTCATGGAGAAGCTGGTCAAGTGGAACGGCGAGACCCACGCCGACGTCACCCCCGGCGAGTACACCCAGCTCACCGGCCGGGCCGGGCGGCGCGGCATCGACGTCGAGGGCCATGCGGTCGTGCTCTGGCAGCGCGGGCTCGACCCCGAGGCCCTCGCCGGGCTGGCGGGCACCCGCACCTACCCGCTGCGGTCCTCGTTCCGGCCCTCGTACAACATGGCCGTCAACCTGGTCGGCCAGTTCGGCCGGCACCGCTCGCGGGAGCTCCTGGAGACCTCCTTCGCGCAGTTCCAGGCCGACCGCTCGGTGGTCGGCATCGCCCGGCAGGTCCAGCGCAACGAGGAGGGCCTGGAGGGCTACCGCGAGTCGATGACCTGTCACCTCGGGGACTTCGACGAGTACATGGGCCTGCGCCGCGAGCTGAAGGACCGTGAGAACGAGCTCGCCCGCGAGGGCACCAGCCAGCGCCGGTCCGCGGCCATCGAGTCGATCGAGCAGCTCAAGCCGGGCGACGTGATCCACGTGCCGACCGGCAAGTTCGCCGGGCTCGCACTGGTCCTCGACCCCGGCCTGCCGCCGGTCAGCCGCTCACCGCGGACCACCCGGCACCCCGACTACCAGGACGGGCCGCGCCCGGTGGTGCTCACCGCCGAACGGCAGGTCAAGCGGCTCGCGATGATCGACTTCCCGCACCCGGTCAGCGCGATCGAGCGGGTGAAGATCCCCAAGTCCTTCAACCCGCGCAGCCCGCAGTCCCGGCGTGACCTCGCCTCCGCCCTGCGGACCAAGGCGGGCCACCTGGAGCCCGAGCGGTTCCGCAAGGGCCGTGCGGCCGCCGCCGACGACCCGGAGATCACCCGCCTGCGCACGGCGCTGCGCCGGCACCCCTGCCACGGCTGCGACGAGCGCGAGGACCACGCACGCTGGGCCGAGCGCTACCACCGCCTGCACCGCGACACCGACCTGCTGGAACGCAAGATGCGCTCCCGCACCCACACCATCGCCCGCACCTTCGACCGGATCTGCGGCCTGCTCACCGACCTCGGTTACCTCCAGGGCGACACCGTCACCCCGGACGGCAAGCGCCTCGGCCGGCTGTACGGCGAGCTCGACCTGCTGGCCTCGGAGTGCATCCGCGAGGGCGTCTGGAGCGAACTCGGCGCGGCCGAGCTCGCCGCCTGCGCCTCGGCGCTGGTGTACGAGGCCCGGCAGGCCGACGACGCGGCCGCCCCCCGGGTCCCCGAGGGCAACGCCAAGGAGGCGCTCGGCAAGATGGTCCGGATCTGGGGCCACCTGGACGCCCTGGAGGAGCAGCACCGGATCAACACCGACGAGGGCGTCGGCCAGCGCGAGCCCGACCTGGGCTTCGCCTGGGTCGCGTACCGCTGGGCGCTCGGCCACAACCTGGACTCCGTCCTGCGCGACGCCGACATGCCGGCCGGCGACTTCGTCCGCTGGACGAAGCAGCTGATCGACGTGCTCGGGCAGATCCAGGACGCGGCCGGCGAGGACGCCCAGCTGCGCGGCACCGCCCGCAAGGCGGTCGACGCCCTGCGCCGCGGCATCATCGCCTACTCCTCCGTCGGCTGACGGGCACCCCACCAGGGGCGCGGGCACCTGCGCGACCGGCCGTGCAGCGTCTCGCAGCTCCCCGGCTTTGGTCGGCCGTGCGGGTAGGGGTATCCCCAGGGGCGCGGGGAACTGCGCGATCAGCGATGCAGCTTCGTAGGGCCTTGGTCGCGCAGTTCCCCGCGCCCCTGGGGAGTGCAACCGGGGGGAGCGGACAGTTCAGCGAGGTGCGTGGTTGGCAGCGCAGTTCCCCGCGCCCCTGTTGGGGGTGCCCACCTGCGCAGCTTTCAGGCGGTCAGGACGGAGAGGACTCGGTCCAGTGAGCCGCCGAGGCCCCAGCGGGTGGAGAGCTCCTCGAGGGTCATCGGGTCGAGCGGCTCGTGCGGCACGGCCGGGTCGAACTCGGGCAGCGGTACATCGGTCGCCACCCGCACGACGGTCGGCGCGACGTCCAGGTACGCCGAGCCCTCGAGAAGGTTCTTGCGGCGGGCCGGGGTGAGCCTGGAGACCGGGTCCAGCGCGGCTCGCCGGATGCCCGCCAGGTCGCCGTACGTCTGCAGCAGCTGGGCGGCGGTCTTCTCGCCGATGCCCTTGACACCCGGCAGCCCGTCGCTCGGGTCACCGCGCAGCGCCGCCAGGTCGGCGTACAGGGCGCCCCGCACCCCGTACTTCTCCACCAGCACGGCCTCGTCGACGGTCTGCAGGCTGCCGACGCCCTTGACGGGGTAGAGCACGGTGATCTGCCGCTCGTCGTCGACCAGCTGGAAGAGGTCGCGGTCCCCGGTGACGATCTGCACCGGGCCCTTGGCACGGGTGGCGAGGGTGCCGATCACGTCGTCCGCCTCGTAGCCCGGCGAGCCGACCCGGGCGATGCCCAGGGCGTCCAGCACCTGTTCGATGATCGGCACCTGCGGGGCGAGGGTGTCCGGGATCTCCTCCTCGCCCTCCTGGGTCGCCTCCGCGGCGACCCGGTGGGTCTTGTACGTCGGGATGAGGTCCACCCGCCACTGCGGGCGCCAGTCGGCGTCCATGCAGGCGACCAGCTGGTCGGGGCGGTGATCCTGGACCAGGCGGGCGATGAAGTCGAGCAGGCCGCGCACGGCGTTCACCGGCTGCCCGTCGGGTGACTTCAGGGACTCCGGCACGCCGAAGTAGGCACGGAAGTAGAGGCTCGCCGAGTCGAGCAGCATCAGTCGGGGTGCGGTCACCCCTCAGATCATGCCGTACCGGACTGACGGATCGCCGGTAGCGGCTCAGTGCTCGTGCGGGCCGCTGCGGTGCACCGGGCCGTGCGAGTCGCCGCAGTGGTCCGGGAAGGCCGCGGCGGGCTCGGTGATCTGCAGCAGCTCCTGGTCCTCGTCGGTGCCCACGTGGTCGACCTGCAGGGTGGCGTGGGTGATCCGGTAGTCGTCCCGCAGCTGCCGCTGCAGCCCGCGGCGGACCGCATGGCAGTCGCCGCCGGGAGCGACCAGGATGTGCGCCGAGAGCGCGGGCTGGCCCGAGGTGATCTCCCAGATGTGCAGGTCGTGGATCTCCACCACCAGCGGGGCCGCCACCAGCCGGTCGGCCACGGCGTCCGGGTCGATCCCGGCCGGGGCGGCCTCCAGGAAAATCCGTCCGGAGTCCCGGACCAGGCCGATGCCGGCCCGCAGCATGAGCGCGACCACGATCAGCGAGGCGATCGCGTCCGCCTGCAGGAAGCCGGTGGTCAGGATGATCACACCGGCGACGGCGGTCGCGATGAAGGCGTACAGGTCGGTCACCACGTGCTGGAAGGCGCCCTCGACGTTCAGCGAGGTCCGGTTGGCCTTGGACATGCACCAGGTCGCCGCGAGGTTGATGACGATGCCGACCAGGGCGGTGATCAGTACCAGCGAGCCCGTCACCTCGGGTGGGTTCACCAGCCGCCTGATTGCCTCGTACCCGAGCCAGGCCGACAGGACCAGCAGGGTGACGCCGTTGGCCTGGGCGGAGAGAATCTCGGCCCGCTTGAGCCCGTACGTGTATCCGCCGCGGGCCGGGCGTGCGGACAGCCGCATCGCCACCAGCGCCAGCACGATGGAGGCGGCGTCGGTCAGCATGTGCGCCGCGTCGGAGATCAGCGCCAGCGACTTGGCGGCGAAGCCGACCACGACCTCGCCCGCCATGAAGGCCACGATCAGCGTCAGTGCGCTCAGCAGCCAGCGGCGGTCGGCATCGGCGGCCACACCGTGCGAGTGGCCGCGGTGGCTCCCGTGCCCGCCGTGGTCGTGTGCGCCGTGGTCATGGTCGTGGCTGGACATCGACGTCCTCTCCCGAACGCTCAGCGGCCAGGGCCGATCCGCCCCGCACCGGAAGTGAACCTCAGATCGGACGAAGATCCAAAGGCTGCACTGGTGACCGTTGTCGTTGCCGCCCGACCGGCCCTCCACCGGCCGGAGTCCGGCCGGTAGGGTCTGCGCGCGGACGCGAACAGGGGAGCGGCAATGGAACGGGTAGGACTTCGCACGATCGCCCGCGAGTGGGGACGGATCGGCTGCCTCGGCTTCGGCGGCCCTCCCGCGCACATCCTGCTGCTGCGCCGCCTCTGTGTGGAGCGGCGCGGCTGGCTGCGCGCGGACGAGTTCGAGGACGGGATCGCCGCCACCAACCTGCTGCCCGGACCGGCCTCCACCCAGCTTGCGATCTTCACCGCCTGGCGGCTGCGCGGCGCGCCGGGCGCGCTGGTCGGGGGTGCCTGCTTCATCGCTCCCGGGCTCGTGCTGATCCTCGCGCTGTCCGTGCTCTTCCTCGCGGGCGACCCGCCGGCCTGGGTGCTCGGTGCGGCGGCGGGCGCGGGCGCGGCCGTACCGGCGGTCGCCCTGCAGGCCGCCGCCGCGCTGGTACCCGCCAGTCTGAAGCGCGCGGGCCCGGGCCGGGCGGCGCGGGCCCGCTGGGCCGGCTACGCGCTGGCGGGCGGGGCGGCCGCGGTGCTGACCGGGCCCTGGCTGGTCCTGGTCCTGCTGGGGTCCGGGCTCACCGAGATCGCCGTACGCCGGGCCGGGCACCGCGCCGTGCTGCCGCTGCTCGTCGGCTCGGTGCCCGCGGCCGGCGGGCTCGGGGCGCTGGCCTGGGTGGCGTTCAAGGTCGGGGCGCTGTCGTACGGCGGCGGGTTCGTGATCATCCCGCTGATGCAGTACGACGCCGTGCACCGCTACCACTGGATGACGGACGGCCAGTTCCTGAACGCCGTGGCGCTCGGCCAGGTGACCCCGGGCCCGGTGGTGCAGACCGTCGCCGTCGTCGGGTACGCCGCCGCCGGGATCGCGGGCGGACTGCTGGCCGCCGCCGTGGCCTTCATGCCCTCCTTCCTCTTCGTGCTGTTCGGTGCGGCCCACTTCGACCGGCTGCGCGCGGACCGGCGTGTGCAGGACTTCATGACCGGCGCGGGCCCCGCCGTCACCGGCGCCATCGCGGGCTCGGCCGTGCCGCTCGGGCTCGCCCTGCAGTACCCGTGGCAGGCGGCGGTCCTCGCCCTGGCCCTGCTCTGGCTGCTCGCGGCCCGCCGAGGGACCGTCAGCTGCCTGCTCGGCGCCGGGGCGCTCGGAGTGCTGGCCACCCTGGCGGGGCTGCCGCCGGGCTGAGCCGTCCTCAGCCCCTCGTGGGCAGCAGCTCGGCCGGTGCCGGCTTCGCGGCCGCGGCCCGGATCAGGGCCTGCATCACCCGCAGATCCGCGCCCTGCTCCGGGTGCCACTGCACGCCGAGGGTGAAGCCGGTGCCCTCCACCGCCTCGATGGTGCCGTCCTCGGCCAGCGCACCGACCGTCAGACCCTCGCCGAGCCGCTCCACGCCCTGGTGGTGGTAGGCCGGTACCACCGTGGACTCCTCCGGCAGCAGCTCGCCCAGCAGCGTGCCCGGCACCGGCCGGACGGCGTGCTCCCCGTACCGGTCGGCCTTCCCGAGGTGCAGCTCCACCTGGTCGAGGTGCTGGATCAGGGATCCGCCGCACACCACGTTCAGCAGCTGCATGCCCCGGCAGACGCCGAGCAGGGGCAGCCTGGCCGCCAGCGCGGCGCGCAGCAGGGCGGCCTCCCACAGGTCGCGTTCCGGCGCGCACGCGCGGGTCTGCGGGTGCGGCTGCGCGCCGTACAGCGCCGGGTTCACGTCCGGGCCGCCCGCGATCACCAGCCCGTCCAGCCGGGCGACCACCTCCGGCGCCAGCTCCGGCGCGTCCGGCGGCAGCATGAAGGCCACCCCGCCGGCGGCCCTGACCAGCAAGGGGTAGCGCTCGGGGAGCAGGACGGCGCGCTGCGCGGTCCAGTGGTCCCACTTGGCGTCGGTGAGGTAGGTGCTGATGCCGATCACGGGCTTCGTCGTCATGGCCGGATTCTCCTCGTCCGGCTGCCGCGGTGCGGTCGAATCACGGTCAACCCGCCGGGCACGGCCAGTCATCTGCCGCAGTGTCA
Organism: Kitasatospora atroaurantiaca; assembly: GCF_007828955.1. Taxonomy (NCBI): domain Bacteria; kingdom Bacillati; phylum Actinomycetota; class Actinomycetes; order Kitasatosporales; family Streptomycetaceae; genus Kitasatospora; species Kitasatospora atroaurantiaca. Next base: position 6,628,353 of record NZ_VIVR01000001.1, read on the forward strand.
GTGGCAGGCCGTACGGTTCTCGGTAATCGAAAGATCTCCCTGAGTGATCGAGGAGGGAGTGCCTGTGACGGACACTCACGTCTGCCGCCGGCTGACCGGCCGGGTCGCCGTGGTCACCGGGGCCGGCAGCGGCATCGGTCTGGCCGCGGCGCGCCGGCTCGCCTCGGAGGGCGCCAAGGTGGTCTGCGCCGATCTCGACGAGGCGACGGGCCGGGCGGCCGCGCAGGAGGTCGGCGGCCTCTTCGTGCACACCGACGTCACCGACCCGTACATGGTGGAGGCGCTCTTCGACGAGGCGTACGAGACGTACGGGAGCGTCGATGTGGCCTTCAACAACGCGGGCATCTCGCCGCCCGAGGACGCCTCCATCCTCACCACCGGCCAGGACGTCTGGCGCCGGGTGCAGGAGGCCAACCTCACCTCCGTCTACCTGTGCTGCCGGTCCGCACTGCCGTACATGCGGCGGCACGGCCGCGGCTCGATCATCAACACGGCGAGCTTCGTGGCGCGGATGGGCGCGGCCACCTCGCAGATCTCCTACACCGCCTCCAAGGGCGGAGTGCTGGCGATGTCGCGCGAGCTGGGTGTGCAGTTCGCCCGGGAGGGCATCCGGGTCAACGCGCTCTCGCCGGGGCCGGTCGACACCCCGCTGCTGCGGGAGCTGTTCGCGAAGGACCCGGAGCGGGCCGCCCGCCGGCTGGTGCACATCCCGCTCGGCCGGTTCGCCCGGCCGGAGGAGATCGCCGCCGCGGTCGCCTTCCTGGCCAGCGACGACTCCTCCTTCATCACCGCGAGCGAGTTCCTGGTGGACGGAGGGATCTCGGGGGCGTACGTGACTCCGCTGTAGCCGGGCCGGCCCGGCCCTGCTGTTGATTCTCACCGGAATCTCATCGGGAAAGGGGCCGATTCAGCGTTGCACTGATATCCCGCTTATCTGCGGGCCCTTAGATTCTTTCCCGTGAGCGAGCAGATTCCCGCCGGGTGGTACCCGGATCCGCAGGACACCACCAGTGACCCCCGGCCCCAGCGCTGGTGGGACGGCAAGGGCTGGACGGCGAGCACCAGGCCCGCCCCCGGCGACGGGCCGGCGCCCGCCCCGGAGGCCGGCAACGGCGGCACCGCCGATACCAAGGTGCTGGAGGGGGAGGTGCTGCAGAGCGGGCCGGCGGTCCGCTTCCCCGAGCTGCCCACGGTGGGTACCGAGCCGGGCGCGGCCCCTGCCGCACGCAGGAAGCTCCCCAAGCCGGTGGTGATCGCGGCGACGATCGCGGCGCTGGCCGGTCTTGCGGTCGGCTCCGGGGTCACGTACCTGGCCATGGACGGCAGGTCCGACACCAAGTCGGCTCGGCAGGGCGACGGCCGGCCGGGCTACCGCTTCGGCGGTGACGGCTTCGGCGGCCAGGGCGGCCCGGGCGGCAACGGCGGGGGTTCCAACGACGGCTCCAACGGCGGCAGCGGCGGCGGCACCGCCACGGACGGCGTGGCCGTCGACGTCGTCAACCGGATCAGCCTCCCGTTCCCGTCCGGCTGGAGCGGCGGCACCACCGGCAGCGGATTCGCCGCCCTCGCCGTCGGCTCGTACAGCTGCCCCGGCGGCAGCGGGGAGTGCTCGCTCGGCGGTGTGGTCACCGGCCGGCTGAAGGGCACCGACGCCAAGCAGGCGGCCCAGCAGGACATCGCGGCGGCGGCGAAGGAGTCCTACGGCGACATCAAGTCGCACGAGGAGCTGAAGTCGGAGGCCGTCACCGTCAACGGCCGCAGCGGCTACCTGGTCCGCTGGAAGGTCGACGCGCCGCAGGGCAATGACGGCTACGTGGAGTCGGTCGTCTTCCCGACCGCGAACGGCAAGTCCCTGGTCTCCGTACGCCTCGGCTTCGACATCGATGCGAAGGCACCGAAGGTGGACCAGATGGACGACATCGTCAAGAGCATCACCGACTACACCGGCAAGGGCCTCGGCGGTGCCTCCGGCGGTACCAAGGCCTGACGGACCCGCATCCCCGTCCCCCTTCCCGGCAGATCCGCGGAAGGGGAACGGGGGCTCGCGCGTAGGCCCCGCCCCGGGGCTCAGGACCCCGGATTGATCCTCATGTCCCCGATCCGGCCCGTCTGTATCACGGTCCCGTGGAACGTCCTGGCGTTGACGGTGTTCTGCACCGTGGCCGGACCACCGGCCTCGCCCGGGGCGAACTCGTCCAGCAGCGCCCGCAGGGCGGCCGCCGCCTGCGGGTCCGCGGCCAGCGCGCGGCGCAGCCGGGACGCCCACTCCGAGGCGGCCGCTTCGCTGTCACCCCCCGACAGGACCTCCTCGCGCACCACCTCCAGCTCCTCCGCCATGGCCTCCGCCCTCGCCCGCCCGAACAGCGCCGCGAAGCGCCCCCGCGCCTGCGTCCACAGCTCGGTGGCCATCAGGCCGACCAGCGTGGTGGCCCCCGACGTCGCCAGTGCGACGATCTCCGCCTCCATGGCCTCCCCCTCATCCTTCTGACTGTCCGTCAGCCTACGGCAGCCCTCCGACACCCGTCACAGGAAGGTCCGTCCTTCCCCTCGGTACGTCGGAACGGTCTCCACCACCCGGTCGCCCTCGATCAGGTGCAGCTCGGCGAAGCGCTCGCACAGCTCGCCGGCCTTGGCATGCCGGAACCAGACCCGGTCGCCGATCAGCAGGTCGTCGGCCGCCGAACCCAACAGCGGGGTCTGCACCTCGCCCGCCCCCTCCTGCGGGTCGTACCTGAGCCCCTCGGGCAGGTACGGCACCGGCGAGCGGTCCGCGCCGGCGGCACCCGACGCCGGGTACCCGCCGCCCAGCACCGTCACCACCCCGACGCCCGGCCGCCGGACCACCGGCTGTGCGAACAGCGCCGCCGGACGGCCCTGGAACGAGCGGTAGTTGTCGAACAGCCGGGGCACGTACAGCCCCGAGCCCGCGGCCACCTCCGTGACCGCCCGCTCGGCCACCGTGGTCTCCACGCTGCCCGTCCCGCCGCCGTTGACGAACTCCAGCTCGGCCACCTGCCGCAGCCGCCGCACCACCGCGGCCCGCCGCTCGGCCAGCTCGGTCCGCGCCTTGGACTGCATCAGCTGGATCATGCGCGAGCGCACCGGCCGCCCGGCGATGCGGTCCCCGACGCCCGCTATGTGCCCCTCGTACGCCATCAGCCCGACCACCCGGAAGCCCGGGCGGCGCTGGACCAGCTCCGCGAAGGCGCCCAGCGCCTCGGGCGTGCGCAGCGGCGAGCGCCGCGCGCCGACCCGGACCCGGCCGCCCAACAGGTGCAGCGCGGTGTCCAGCTCCAGGCAGACCCGCACCTCCTCGGCGCCCTCGCGGGCGGCGTCGATGAGGTCCAGCTGCGCCGGGTCGTCCAGCAGCACGGTGATGCTGCCCGCCAGCTTGGGGTCGGCGGTCAGCTCGGCGTACCCGGCCCGGTCGGCGGAGGGGTAGGCGAGCAGGATGTCCTCGAAGCCGGAGCGGGCCAGCCAGATCGACTCGGCCAGCGTGAAGCTCATGATCCCGGCGAAGCCCTCCATCGCCAGCACCCGCTCGAGCAGGGCCCGGCAGCGCACCGACTTGCTCGCCACCCGGATCGGCTTGCCGGCCGCCCGGCGCACCAGGTCGGCGGCGTTGGCGTCGAAGGCGTCCAGGTCGACGATGGCCAGCGGTGCGTCGAGATGCGCGGTGGCCCGGTCGTAGCGGGCGCGGTCGGATGCGGTTCCGGGGGAGGCCACGAGGTTCGCCATGGGCGCAGACTGCCACACCGCCCCTACCGGTGGGTAGAGGTCAGCCGGAGGCCTGACCGGTCAGTGTCTCCACGGCGGCGACCGCCATCGACTCGACCGTGGCGATGCCCGTCGCCTGAGTGCTGTTCCCGTCGGAGAGGACGGCGACCAGGACGTCACGCCCGTCATGGGTGACCCGCCCGATGCTGTTCACCACCCACAGGCCGCTGTCGGAGCGGGGCAGCCAGCCGTTCTTGAGGGTGTGGGCCCCGTCCTCGTCGGCCGCCGACACGCCCCAGTCCTGGTCGGTGCTGATCTTCCCCATCAGGCCCTGGAGATAGCTCTGCGAGTCCGCGTCCAGCACCGAGTCGGCGCCGAAGATCACCTGAAGCAGCCTCAACTGGTCGGCCGCGGTGGTGCTGGTCAGCCCCCAGTACCCGTCCGTGCCCGCCGTGGTCCGGGTCAGCCCGAAGGCCTGGTTGGCCTCGTCCAGGCCGTCCGCCCCGCCGACCGCCTCGAAGAGCGTGCCGGCCGAGGTGTTGTCACTCTGCTCGATCATCAGCGCGGCCGCCGCCTTCTGTGCGGCCGTCAGCTCGCGCCCGGCCTGCTGCGCCTGCCAGAGCAGCGCGGCCAGGATGTCGGCCTTCACGATGCTGGCCGTCACGACGGCGTCCGAGCCGTACGTGGCCCGGGCGCCCGAGGCCACGTCCAGGACGGCCACCGAGACGTGTCCCTCGGCCTCCGAAGCGGCGCCGGCGACGGCGGTCGCGAGCACGGCGTCCAGATCGACGGTGGGGCTCGCGGACGGGCTGGCGCTCTGCACCGCGGCGACGGTGGTGGTCGCGGAGCGGCTCGCCGTGGCCAACGACAGATACAGCCCCGCCCCCGCCAGGGCGAGCACCAGCGCCGACACCACCGTCCGCCACACCCGACGCCGGTGACGGGCGGCGGCCCGGGCGGCCCTTCGACTTCCTTCTGCCATGCCGCCGATGCTCGACGGCCTCGCTTGGCCCGCCCTGAGCCGCGGGTGAGCGCCTCCTGAGAATCCCCGGGCGGTGGTGGCATACGCTCACCGGGTGGACCACAAGAACATCCCGAACCCCGGATTCGCCGACGACGACGGCACCGCTGACCCGCGCCTCGCCCAGGCCCTGGCCGCCTGGTCGAAGGACCGGGCGGCCGAGCCCGAGCTGCTCGCCGCGCTGACGCCGAGCCGGCTGATGGTCCCGATCGTCGCCCTGCTCGGCGAGGTGGAGACCGATGCCACCGGGCTGAAGCACGAGAAGACCAGCGACATGGCCGTCCCGGTGATCGAGGCCCCCGACGGGCGCCGCGCGCTGCCCGCCTTCACCTCGCTGGAGACCCTGGCCCGCTGGCGCGCGGACGCCCGTCCGGCGCCGGTCGCCGCGCCGCAGGCCGTCCTCGCCGCGTACTCGGAGCGTGCTGACACGCTGCTCATCGACCCGGCGGGCCCGGTCACGTACCAGCTGACCGGGGCCCGGATGCGGGCCGTCGCCGAGAACCGGACGTACCTGCCGCCCGCGCAGGACCCGGCGGTCCACGAGGCGGTGGGCGTCCTGTTGGCGGCCGAGCCCGACGTGCTCCGCGCCGAGTTCCGCCCGTCCGCCGAGACCGACGGCATTCTGGCCCTGAGCCTGGCGGACGGTCTCTCCGAGGACGCCGTCCGGCAGCTGTCCCAGCGACTCGCCGCCGCCCTCGCGGCAGACCCCGTCCTACGGGTCCGACTCACCAACGGCCTCGACCTGGCCCTCCTCAAGAGCCAGGGCTAACCCTCAGCAGGCAGGGCGAACCACCAGGGGCGCGGGGAACTGCGCGAAACCGGAAGGCCCCCACCGCCCACCGGACCACCGAGAACAAGTGGCAACCCGAAGCGCAATGCGCAACAGGGTGCCTCTTGCTGACAGCGGAGCGGTGACGGAGAGGGCCTTCCGATTCGCGCAGTTCCCCGCGCCCCTCCTGGCTCGCCGAACGCGTCAGGCTCGTCGAGGTCGTCAGGCTCGCCGAAGTCGCGTCGGGCCTGCCGGAGCCGCGTCAGCTGTAGACGGGCCCGGTGAACTTCTCGCCGGGGCCCGCGCCGGGAGCGTCCGGCACGAGCGAGGCCTCGCGGAAGGCGAGCTGCAGTGACTTCAGGCCGTCCCGCAGCGGAGCCGCGTGGAAGTTGCTGATCTCGGGAGCCCCGGCGGTGACCAGGCCGGCCAGCGCGGTGATCAGCTTGCGGGCCTCGTCCAGGTCCTTGTCCGCCTCGCCGCTCTCGGCGAGCCCGCACTTCACGGCGGCCGCGCTCATCAGGTGCACCGCGACGGTGGTGATCACCTCGACGGCCGGGACCTCGGCGATGTCGCGGGTGAGGTCGTCGAAGCCGGTCGCCTCGTCGTTGCTGTCGGTGGGCTGGCTGCTCAAGGTGGCTCACTCCGTAGTGCTGATGCGTACAGCAGGGAGCGTACAAGGGGCCCGTGAGGTGACGGACGGTTCGCCTGTCGGTTGAGCGGAATAACACTCCCGGGAGAAACGCTGGTATGCTTCGAGACTGACCGGCCAGGAGATCGCAAGACCTCCCGGCCAGCAAGTGGAGGCTCCACTCAGGAGGCCCGAGAGGGCAACCGCGAAAGTCTCCCACCTGATCGGCCTAGCGGTCGACGGGTCCCGGTCCGCGACATCGGCCGCAAGGTATCGGTAGTCGCCAGCAGCGTCCCTCACCAGGGCGCCGCCCCCGGTTGTGTGGAGCCCCGCCTGTGTACCGAGCGGGGCTTTTTTCGTGTCGCGGTGCATGCAGCCCACCAGCGAGTAGGCAGCGCAGCACGAATGAAGCCCCGCCCAGTGGTCGAGTCCACTACGTGCGACCGCCGTCCGACGGCCGCATCGCAGAAGGTGCAACCGAGGAGGCCCCATCAGCACCGAGCCCCGCATCAACGACCGGATTCGCGTCCCCGAGGTGCGACTCGTCGGTCCCAGCGGCGAGCAGGTCGGCATTGTGCCGCTTGCCAAGGCGCTGGAGCTTGCGCAGGAGTACGACCTCGACCTGGTCGAGGTCGCGGCGACCGCCCGGCCGCCGGTGTGCAAGCTCATGGACTACGGCAAGTTCAAGTACGAGTCGGCCATGAAGGCCCGTGAGGCGCGCAAGAACCAGGCGCACACGGTCATCAAGGAGATGAAGCTCCGGCCGAAGATCGACCCGCACGACTATGACACCAAGAAGGGTCACGTCGTCCGGTTCCTCAAGCAGGGCGACAAGGTCAAGATCACGATCATGTTCCGCGGTCGTGAGCAGTCCCGCCCCGAGCTGGGCTTCCGACTGCTGCAGCGGCTGGCGAACGACGTCCAGGACCTGGGCTTCGTGGAGTCCTCGGCCAAGCAGGACGGCCGCAACATGATCATGGTTCTCGGCCCGCACAAGAAGAAGACCGAGGCGATGGCCGAGGCCCGCGCCGCAGCGGACGCCCGCAAGGCCGAGCGCCAGGGCCGGAACACCGGCTCGGACGACGCCCAGGTCGCGGATGACGACGCTGCTCTCGAGGCCGAGAACGCGGCGGCCGAGGCGGAGGCAGCCGAGGCGGAGGCCGACGCGGCCGACGTCGAGGACGCCGAGGTCGAGCAGCCGGCCGAGGCCACTCAGGACGCCTGAGCCCAGTGCTCACGGCGGCCCGAGCGGACCGGCCACACTGAGGTACCGGGGCGGCCTGCCCTGAGTATCAGGATCAATCCAGTCCCCGCCCGTGCGGAAACGCGCGGGCGGTCGGACGGACCGACGAGGAGAAACGGCGACATGCCGAAGCAAAAGACCCACAGCGGCGCCAGCAAGCGCTTCAAGATCAGCGGCTCCGGCAAGGTGCTGCGCGAGCGTGCCGGCCGTCGCCACCTGCTCGAGCACAAGCCCTCGACGCTGACCCGCAAGCTCGCCGGCACCGTCGAGCTCGCCCCGGCCGACGCGAAGAAGATCAAGAAGCTTCTCGGCAAGTGATCGCCCACCCGCCGCTTCCTGGAGCAGCGGGGCAGCTGATCCTCCCGATCCATTCGTCATGACGGACCACGTGAAGTAGTCCGTGGTCCAACCCAAGGAGTAATGAAGTGGCACGCGTCAAGCGGGCAGTGAACGCCCACAAGAAGCGCCGGGTCATCCTCGAGCGGGCCAGCGGCTACCGCGGCCAGCGGTCGCGCCTGTACCGCAAGGCCAAGGAGCAGGTCACCCACTCGCTCGTTTACAACTACAACGACCGCAAGAAGCGTAAGGGTGACTTCCGCCAGCTCTGGATCCAGCGCATCAACGCTGCGGCCCGTGCCAACGGCATCACCTACAACCGCTTCGTGCAGGGTCTGAAGGCCGCCAGCGTCGAGATCGACCGCAAGATGCTGGCCGAGCTGGCCGTCAACGACCCGGGCGCGTTCGCCGCGCTGGTCGAGGTGGCCCAGAAGGCGCTGCCCGAGGACGTCAACGCTCCCAAGGTTGCCGCCTGATCCACTCCGGCTGATCCCGTCAGCCGAGTAACTCAGACCCGCAGGCTCGCCTGCGGGTCTGAGTGCATCCAGGGCCTTTACTCCCACAGAGACGAGACCATGCACAGCCCCGACGCCCCCCTGCTCACCTCCCTGCGCTCGCCCCGCGTCATCGCGGCCCGCAAGCTGGCCAAGCGGAACCAGCGCAGCAAGGAGCGGCGCTTCCTCGCCGAGGGCCCGCAGGCCGTCCGCGAGGCCGTCGCGTACGGGCAGCCGACGGGGTCGGCCGAGCATGTCGTGGTCGAGATCTACCTGACCCCGGAGGCCGCCGAGCGGCACGCCGACATCGTCTCGGCCGCCCGAGCCGAAGGCCTGCCGGTGCTCACCGCCAGCGACGAGGTGATCGCCGAGATCTGCGACACCGTCACCCCGCAGGGCATCGTCGCCCTCTGCCGCTTCCTGGACACCCCCTTCGAGGAGGTGCTCAAGGCCCGCCCGCAGCTGGTCGCCGTGCTGGCCCACGTCCGCGACCCCGGGAATGCCGGCACCGTGCTGCGTACCGCCGACGCGGCCGGTGCGGACGCGGTGATCCTCACCGACGCGTCGGTGGACCCGTACAACCCGAAGGCCGTCCGGGCCTCCGTCGGCAGCCTGTTCCACCTCCCGTTCGCCGTCGGCGTCCCGGTCGAGGAGGCCGTCGGGCGGCTGCGTGAGGCGGGCGTACGGGTGCTGGCGGCCGACGGGGCGGGGGAGCGGGACCTCGACCAGGAGCTGGACGAGGGCACCCTGGGCGCCCCCGGAGCCTGGGTCTTCGGCAACGAGGCCTGGGGCCTGCCGGAGGAGACCCGCGCACTCGCCGACGAGGTGGTGCGCGTGCCCATCCATGGTCACGCCGAGAGCCTCAACCTCGCCACGGCCGCCGCCGTCTGCCTCTACGCCTCCGCCCGCGCGCAGCGGTCGCCCGGAGGGTGTCGCGCACAGGGGTAGGGGCGCTAGGGTCGGGCAGTGGGGGCACGGATACGGTGGGTAAGCGGGGAGGACGCCCATGGTCGGCAGCGGTTCTGTGGTGAACCCGGACGACCTGCCGGACGGCTTGGTGATCGCCGACGCGTCCGGTGCGGTGGTCTGCTTCAACCGCGCCGCCGCCCGGATCACCGGCATCGGTCCCGGTACGGCCCTGGGGGCCTCGCTGGAGCAGGCGCTCCCGCTGGAGGACCTGGACGGCCGCCGCTGGTGGAAGCTGACCGACCCGTACGGCGGCCTGGCCACCCGTACCGGACAGCCCGAGCGCAACCTCTTACTGCCCGGCGGCCGTGAGGTGCTGGTCTCCGCCCGCTACGTCCGCGAGCGCCCGCAGGGCCCGGTGCACCGGGTGGTGGTCGCGCTGCGCGGCACCGAGGCGCGCCGCCGTACCGAGCGCAGCCACGCCGAGCTGATCGCCACCGTGGCCCACGAGCTGCGTTCCCCGCTCACCAGCGTCAAGGGCTTCACCGCGACGCTGCTGGCCAAGTGGGAGCGGTTCACCGACGGCCAGAAGCGCGTGATGCTCGAGACCGTCGACGCGGACGCGGACCGGGTCACCCGGCTGATCGCCGAGCTGCTCGACATCTCCCGGATCGACGCCGGGCGGCTGGAGATCCGCAAGCAGGTGGTCGACCTGGCGGCCGCCGTGCGGCGGCACGTGGACGGCAAGGTGGCGGCCGGCATCCCGGCCGAGCGCTTCGACATCCGGATCGCCGAGCCGCTCACCCAGCTCTGGGCCGACCCCGACAAGATCGACCAGGTGCTGGCCAACCTGCTGGAAAATGCGGTGCGGCACGGCGAGGGAACTGTCACGATCGAGCTGGCGCCCGCCAAGGAAGTGGTGGAGGCGGCCGGCTGGGAGCGTCCCGGCACCCCGCCCAGGGTCCTGGAAGGAACTGCGGTCACCGTGAGCGACGAAGGTACCGGCATCCCCGAGGAGTCGATGCCGCGCGTCTTCACCCGGTTCTGGCGCGGCTCCAAGCGCGGCGGCACCGGCCTGGGCCTCTATATCGTCAAGGGCATCGTCGAGGCCCACGGCGGCACCATCCGGATCAGCCGCGCGCCCGGCGGCGGCGCCCGCTTCCGATTTATCCTGCCCGCAGGAGTGCCCGACTTCATGCTCTGAAAGAGTATGAACGACAAGCACAGCATGCTCTGAAAGAGCATGAACGACAAGCACAGCGTGCTGTGAGTACTTCCAGCGACGGGCGTTCTGCGGGCTGCGACTACACTCGACCTTTGGCGTTGTGGGACGCCCTGCGCGGCGGTGCCGCGGACATCCTTCCTCCACCTGCGGAGATCGGCTGCCCGTGCCCCGGCCACGCAGTGCGTAACGCAGAGGCGAAGACCTTTACCTGAGCACGGACGAGCAGGAGCACGGGAAAGATAGAGATGTCGGCACCCAATAAGTCGTACGACCCGGTAGAGGTCGAGGCACTCAAGCCCGAAGAGGTCGAGCGAGCCCGGGACGAGGCCGTCGCGGCCTTCGCCGCGGCCGGCACCCTCGACGAGCTCAAGCAGGCCAAGGTCGCCCACACCGGCGACCGGTCGGCCCTCTCGCTCGCCAACCGCGAGATCGGCGCGCTGCCCCCGCACGCCAAGGCGGCGGCCGGCAAGCTGATCGGCCAGGCCCGCGGCGCCGTCAACCAGGCGCTGGCGAAGCGTCAGGTGGAGCTGGAGGCGGAGCGCGACGCCCGCGTGCTGGTCGAGGAGGCGGTGGACGTCACCCTGCCGTACGACCGCACCCCGCGCGGCGCCCGGCACCCGCTGACCACGCTCGCGGAGCGCATCGAGGACACCTTCATCGCGATGGGCTACGAGGTCGCCGAGGGCCCCGAGGTGGAGGCCGAGTGGCTCAACTTCGACGCCCTCAACCTCGGCGAGGACCACCCGGCCCGCTCGATGCAGGACACCTTCTTCGTCCAGGCCCCGGACGGCTCGCCCGACTCCGGCGTCGTGCTGCGCACCCAGACCTCCCCGGTCCAGGCCCGCACCCTGCTCGACCGCGAGCCCCCGGTCTACGTCGTCTGCCCCGGCCGGGTCTACCGGACCGACGAGCTGGACGCCACCCACACCCCGGTCTTCCGGCAGGTCGAGGGCCTGGCGGTGGACGAGGGCATCACCTTCGCCGACCTCAAGGGCACCATCGAGCAGCTGGTCTCCAAGCTGATCGGCGACGGCCTGGAGCTGCGCTGGCGGCCCTCGTACTTCCCGTTCACCGAGCCGAGCGCCGAGATCGACCTGCAGTGCTTCGTCTGCCGCGGCGAGAGCGTCGGCAACCCGGACCGGCCCTGCCGCACCTGCTCCTCCGAGGGCTGGATCGAACTGGGCGGCTGCGGCGTGGTCAACCCGCGCGTGCTGGTCGCCTGCGGGGTCGACCCGAGCCGCTACAGCGGGTTCGCCTTCGGCCTGGGCCTGGAGCGAATCCTGATGAACCGCCACAACGTCGCCGACATGCGCGACATGGTCGAGGGTGACGTCCGCTTCACCCTCCCGTTCGGGATGGAGATCTGATGCGCGTCCCTCTTTCCTGGCTGCGCGAGTACGTCGACCTCCCCGTGAGTGAGACCGGCCGCGATGTGGCGGAGCGGCTGATCCGCGCGGGTCTGGAGGTCGAGACCGTCGAGCAGATCGGCGCCGACCTCAAGGGCCCGCTGGTGGTCGGCGAGGTGCTCTCCATCGAGGAGCTGTCCGGCTTCAAGAAGCCGATCCGGCACTGCTTCGTCAACGTCGGTACCGCCAACGGCACCGGTGAGCCGCAGGAGATCGTCTGCGGCGCGACCAACTTCGCCGTCGGCGACAAGGTCGTCGTGGTCCTCCCGGGCGCCGTGCTGCCCGGCCCCTTCCCGATCGCCGCGCGGCAGACCTACGGCCACACCTCGGCCGGCATGATCTGCTCCGCCCGCGAGCTCGGCATGGGCGACGACCACAACGGCATCATCGTCCTGGAGTCCCACCACGAGCCCGGCACCGACGCGATCCAGCTGCTCGAGCTGGTCGACGAGGTGCTGGACATCGCCGTCACCCCGGACCGCGGCTACTGCCTCTCCATGCGCGGTGTGGCCCGCGAGGCCGCCGCCGCGTACGGGCTGCCGCTGGCCGACCCGGCGCTGCTGGACGTGCCCCCGGCCAACGCGTACGGCTACCTGGTCAAGGTCGCCGACCCGGCCGGCTGCGACCGCTTCGTGGCCCGTACGGTCACCGGCGTCGACCCGACCGCGCAGTCGCCGATCTGGCTGCAGCGCCGCCTGCAGAAGTCGGGCATCCGGCCGATCTCGCTGACCGTCGACATCACCAACTACGTGATGCTGGAGGTCGGTCAGCCGCTGCACGCCTACGACCGCAGCCGGGTCGACGGCCCGATCCAGGTCCGCCGGGCGGAGGAGGGCGAGACCCTCACCACCCTCGACGGGGTGAAGCGCAAGCTCTCCACCGAGGACCTGCTGATCTGCGACAACAGCGGGCCGATCGGGCTCGCCGGTGTCATGGGCGGCTCCTCCACCGAGATCCTCGACGCGGCCGCCGGGCCGGGCACCACCGAGGTCATCATCGAGGCCGCACACTTCGAGCCGGTCACCATCGCCCGCGCGGTCAAGCGGCACAAGCTGCCCTCCGAGGCGTCCAAGCGCTTCGAGCGCGGCGTCGACCCGGAGGCGGCCCGGGCCGCCGCCCAGCGCGCGGTGGACCTGCTGGTCCTGATCGCCGGCGGCACCGCCGAGGCCGGGGTCACCGACATCGCGGCCCCGCACCCGCTGCGCACCATCGCCATCGACGCGGACCTGCCGGACCGGGTCGCGGGCACCGTGTACGGCCGCGAGACCGTCACGCGGCGCCTGCAGGAGATCGGCTGCACCGTCGCGGGCGCCGACATCCTGGAGGTCACCCCGCCGACCTGGCGCCCCGACCTCACCGACCCGTACGACCTCGCGGAGGAGGTCATCCGCCTGGAGGGCTACGACAACGTGCCCGCCCGGATGCCCACCGTCCCGCCGGGCCGCGGCCTCACCGATGCCCAGCGCTTCCACCGCCGTACCGGTGTCGCGCTGGCCGGCGCGGGCTACGTCGAGGTCAACAACTACCCGTTCATCGGGGAGGCCGTTCTCGACGCGCTCGGCCTGGAGAAGGACGACGAGCGCCGCCGTACGGTCAAGCTGGTCAACCCGCTCAGCGACGAGGAGCCGGCGCTGCGCACCACGCTGCTGCCGGGCCTGCTCGGCGCGCTGCGGCGCAACATCGGCCGGGGCAACACCGACCTGGCCATCTTCGAGACCGGCACGGTCTTCCTCCCCAAGGAGGAGCTGAGGGTCGCGCCGCGGCTGCCCGTCGACCGCCGTCCGAGCGAGGCGGAGATCGCCGAGCTCAACGCGGCGCTGCCGGACCAGCCGCGCCGGGTCGCCGTCGCCCTCGCGGGTGAGCGGCTGCCGTCCGGCTGGTGGGCCAAGGGCGCGCAGGCCGGTTGGGCGGACGCCGTCGAGGCGGCCCGTACGGTCGCCCGCGCCGCAGGCGTGGAGCTGACGGTCCGCCAGGCCCAGCGTGCCCCGTGGCACCCGGGCCGCTGCGCGGAGCTGGTCGTGGCCGGCACCGAGCGGGTCGTCGGGTACGCCGGCGAGCTGCACCCGCGGGTCATCAAGGCGTTGCACCTGCCGGAGCGCACCAGCGCGATGGAGATCGACCTCGACCTGCTGGCCGCCGACGGCGAGCAGCGGGTCAGCGGCCCCGCCGTGTCCGCCTACCCGGTGGCCACCCAGGACGTGGCGCTGATCGTCGACTCGGCCGTCCCGGCCGCCGAGGTGGAGACCGCGCTGCGTGACGGTGCGGGCGAACTCCTCGAGTCCATCCGGCTGTTCGACGTCTTCACCGGCGAGCAGGCGGGCGAGGGCAAGAAGTCGCTGGCATACACGCTGCGCTTCCGCGCGGCGGACCGCACGCTGACGGCCGACGAGGCCTCGGCCGCCCGTGAGTCGGCCGTGGCGGCCGCCACGGCGCGTACGGGCGCGGTGCTGCGCGGCGCCTGACGCGGTTCGTCCTTTTCGGAGCAGCACACCGCCCCGCCGGATCCATCCGGCGGGGCGGTGTGCTGCTCCGTCAGAAGTTGGCGCGCACGAAGGCCAGCGCAGCGGCGACGTTCACCAGTCCCGGGCCGGTGGCCTCGTCGAACCCCCGAACGGCCGACTTGTTGTACCTGGGGTGGTTGCGGCCGACGGTGATGTCGGTGGCGGTCTTCGCGAGCGCCGTGGCGACCTGCGCAGGCGTGAGCCCGGGCCGGGCGCCCAGCAGCACCGCGGCGGCGCCGGCGATCTGCGGGGCGGCCGCGGAGGTGCCCGAGAACAGGGCCCAGCCGTCGTCCGGCCGGGTGCCGTCGCCGGTGTCCGGCAGCTGGCCGTCGCTCGACTGGCTCTCGGTGATGTCGATCTCGCAGCCGGGCGGGATGGGAAGCATGAGGTACTGGGCTCGCGGCCGCATGCCCACCAGGCCGCAGACGGTGGGGACGACGACACCGCGGAACCACGGGCTGGTGTACCCGCTCGCGTAGTCGGAGGCCCGGAGGTCCAGGCCGTGACCGGCGAACACGCCTCCGGCGGAGATGACACCGGGGACCTGCGGCTCGACGGAGAACTGGCCGTTCCCCGCCGAGAAGACGACCACGATCCCCTGTTCCACGGCGTCGAGGATCTCCATGACCCAGGCGCGGTACGCCGCAGGGAGGGGTCCGGCGGGCGGGAAGTCGAGGTCGCCGCCCCACGAGTTGGTGATCACCTGTGGGCGGCCGCTCTTCGCCTTGAGGAAGCCTGCGACGGCGCTGGTCAGCTGGCCGCGCGCGTTGCTGACCCGGTAGGGCTGCAGCGTCGCGCCGGGTGCCACGGCGAAGATGTTGGCCGACTCCCCGGTTCCGTGCCCGACCGGGTCCTTCGCGGGGCTGGTACCCGGCACGAGGGTGACGGTGGGGTTGACGCGGTACCCGTGCACGGTGAAGTAGGTGTGCGCGTACTGTCCCGTGTCGACCATGGCGACCGTCACGCCGGCGCCCACGTCGCCGTTCGCGTGCGCGGGTGTGGCGCCGAGCAGCATGGCCACGTCCCCGGGGAGCCTCAGGTGGAACTTGTCCACGTTCGGGGGCTGCGGCGAGGGGGACAGGTGGTGGAGCGAGCGAGGCTGCTCCAGCACGACCGCCTCGATCGCGTCGGCGCCCCGCGCGGTACCCACCCCGAGATCGCTGGGTTGGCCGGTGCCGACGATGTCGAGATGGGTGACATAGCGGACGTTCCCGCCCTGTACACGTTGCAGCGCCTCGTACGACTCGATCCGACCGCCGGTCAGCTCCTCGTACGCGGCGGGCGGACCGGCGGTCGTGAACCCCAGTCGGCTCTCGGCGGTGACCGTCAGGCCCGCCTCCTCCGCATGCCGTCTGGCACGGTCCAGTGTGCTGCCGTCGGCGCGGAACGGTTCGGCCGAGTCGAACGCGCTTGCGTCGGTCACGGGAACCCCGCCCTGCGACTGTGCCGACACATAGCCGAACACCGTCTCGGGGGCAGGTTGACCGGTTCTCAGGATCGCAGGAATCGTCATGTCTTCTCCGGGGGTTCGCCGGGGCTCGGGCGCCGGGCTGATGGGCTGTCACCGGTATGGAGTTCAGGGATCGGCAGCACGGTGACGCTCTGCACGGTCTCCCGCAGGTCCTGCGGAACCGGCAGCGTCAGGGGACGCGAGCGGCCGCCGGGGCTCATGCCGAACGCCTCCTCGAACCGAAAGGCCGGCCCGGTGAGGAGTGCGCCGGCGGACATCGGCAGGACGTCGATGCCGTGACCGGCGCACCACTCGACCAGTTCGTCGGCGTCCGTGCCGTCCCGGAGCTCGACGGTGGCCTCGACGAACTCCTGCTCGGGGGTGTCACTCGGCCCGCGCGTCATCGAAGTCTCCCGTGGTTGCCCGCCCACCCGATGGTGATAGGCACGACATTTGGTGTCAAAAGGTACTGAGCCATGTGGCCTCCGGCTGCTCGAGGCCGGAATCCAACATGCACGGGACAAGACTCTTGCGGAGTACGGGTGTCGAGCGCTTCAATCAGTTAGGAAAGTTTCCTAACTCTCACCGGGCAGTACCCCCATGCCCGCGACGACAGAAGCCGGAGCGTCAGATGAAGTCGCACCACCGGACGGCCCGCACCGCCATCGCCGTCCTCCTCTGCGTCATACCCGCCACCCTCGCGACCGCCGGGATGGGCCACGCCGCCCAGGTGCAGGTCGCCTCGGTCGGCCTGGACGACCCGCACAAGAAGGAGATCGCGATGGAGCTCGTCTCCAGCGCCGAGAACTCCTCGCTCGACTGGAAGGCCCAGTACAAGTACATCGAGGACATCGGTGACGGCCGCGGCTACACCGCAGGCATCATCGGCTTCTGTTCCGGCACCGGTGACATGCTCGAACTCGTCGAGCACTACACCGACCTGAAGCCCGGCAACATCCTCGCCAAGTACCTGCCCGCGCTGAAGAAGGTCAACGGCAGCGAGTCGCACTCCGGCCTCGGCAGCGCCTTCACCAAGGACTGGGCCACGGCCGCCAAGGACACCGTCTTCCAGCAGGCCCAGAACGACGAGCGGGACCGCGTCTACTTCAACCCCTCCGTCAACCAGGCGAAGTCCGACGGGCTGCGCGCGCTCGGCCAGTTCATCTACTACGACGCCATCGTGATGCACGGCCCCGGCACCGACTCGACCAGCTTCGGCGGCATCCGCAGGACCGCCATGAAGAAGGCCAAGACCCCCGCCCAGGGCGGCGACGAGGCCACGTACCTGAACGCATTCCTGGACGCCCGCAAGGCCGCCATGAAGACGGAGGAGGCACACTCCGACACCAGCAGGGTCGACACCGAGCAGCGGGTCTTCCTGAAGGCGGGCAACTTCGACCTGAACCCGCCGCTGAAGTGGAAGGTCTACGGCGACCCGTACGCCATCAACAGCTGAGCCGACGGCCGGGAGGTGGTCGGCTCAGCCCTCCGCCTCCCGCCTTTCCCCCCGGGCGAACAAATGAGCGGCAACTCGACGGCGGGGCTGATAGCTTGCTCGACGTGGCAAAGCTGAATCAGATCATCGCGGTCGAAAAGGGCGTCAAGTCGAAGTCCTTCCAGGAGCTTACGCAGGCTCATCACGACCTCCAGAAGCCCGCCCTGCTGGCCGGCATCTCGCGGACGTACCAGCCCAAGGACGAGGAGGGCGAGCAGCTGCCCCCGGAGTCCACCCGGGTCCAGGTCAAGGCCGAGGACATCCTGCGGAGCACCGCCGCCTCGCTCACCCGTCTGTTCGACGTGACCGCCACCAAGGACTGGGCGAACTGCGAGGCCCGGGCCGACGTCGTGGTGGACGGGCGCCCGCTGCTGAAGGAGGTGCCGGTGACCTATCTGCTGTTCCTCGAGAAGCAGCTCACCGACCTGCACACCTTCGTCCGCAAGCTCCCCGTGCTGGACGCCTCGGAGTCCTGGAACCTCGACCCTTCCACCGACTCGTGGAAGACGGACGCGGTGCGGACCATCCGGACCAAGAAGGTCCCGCGCAACCACGTGAAGGCCGAGGCGACCGAGAAGCACCCGGCCCAGGTCGAGGTCTACTACGAGGATGTCGCGGTCGGTTACTGGACCACCGTGAAGTTCTCCGGCGCGCTGCCCGCCCGACGGGTCAACGAACTGCTGGAGCGGGTCGAGAAGCTCCAGCGGGCCGTGCAGTTCGCCCGTGAGGAGGCGAACGGTTCGGTGGTCACCGACAAGCTGGCCGGTGATGCGGTGTTCGGCTACCTGTTCGGGTAGCCTCATGATCGCCCCTCGTGCGAGCGAGGGGTGCGCGAAGAGCGCAAGCTGATACTGATGTTGAAGCTGAACAAGGGGTAACGGTGGAGGTTCGAATCCTCCCCCCGGCACATCACGCCGGGGTGGCCCAAGGGTAGAGGCAGCCCCTGAAACTCAGATTCTCGCTCCAGTCTCAGTATTCGCCGCCGAGCGCCAGATCGACCGAGGGCGGACGGAAAGCGTCGGGTGCGGGTTCAAGTCCCGCCCGTGCCTCTCCATGGCACGGTTGTTCAAAGGTAGAACACTACGCTCTGAGAATGATCCGCAGCTCTTAAACGTGCTGGCGCGAGCAATTGGGTGGCAAACGAGGGGCCCGGGAGCTGGATACGTCTCCCGGGCCCCGTCACCGTTTTCGGGCCTGCTCTTCTCAGTAGGCCGTGCCGTTGGCGAAGTCCGTGGCGAAGGTGGACTCGATGCCGTTCAGGACGCCCGAGTCGCTGATGATCAGGCCGAGTTCGCGGTTGTGGTTGAGCGAGTTGTCGGAGAAGTTCTCCGAGCCGGCGAAGACCTTGGCGGTCGCGGTGCCGTGGTCGGCGACGATGGTCTTGGCGTGGATGTAGAGCCCGCCGGTCGAGGAGTACGTCACGACCGAGCCGCCGGCCGCGACCACCTGGTCGAAGTAACTCCCGTAGCTGTCCGGGTACATGCCCACCACCCGGACCGCCACGCCACGGTTCTCCGCCGCGACGATGGCGTTCACCAGCGCGGCGTCGCCGAACTCCAGCTGCTCCAGGTCGAGGGAGTGCTGAGCGCCGTTGATCAGCGCCAGCAGCCGGCTCTGCGAGTCGGTCGGCGACCAGACCAGGTTGTCGCCGTCGGACGGCGTGATCGAGGTCTTGGCGTAATCGGCGTTGAAGACCTGCTCGATCGCGGCCACGTCGTTGGCATCGGTGTCGAAGACGCCGAAGTCCCGGCCGGTCGAGTAGTAGGTCGCATCCAGATTTCCGGTCAGGATCAGCGACTTGGCCGCGTCCACCGTGATCGTCTTCTGGTGGGTGTACACGAATGCCGAGGAGGAGTAGGTCACTCCGGCGCCGGCGGCCTTGAGCGTGGAGTAGGCCGAGCCGTTGATGGAGGTGTGCTTCGCGTCCAGGATCACCCGGACCTTCACGCCCGCCTTCTGACGGTTCACCAGTGCGGTGACGGCGCTGCTGTCGCGGAGCTCGTAGATCGTCACATCCACCGACGTGGTGGCGGAGTTGATGAAGTCGTAGACGGCGCTGTGGCTCTGGTCGGGGAAGGTGACGAGCGAGTACGTGCCGGTGGCGGCCTGGACGGGGGAGGCACCTGTCAGCAGGGATATCGCGGCGAGCAGCAGGGCGCCGGCAGCGGCGGCCGCCCGGTGGGCATGACGAAACCTGGGCATGCGTAACTCCGGGTCTGAGTAAGGGTGTTGGAACCCGAGACACTCGGGTGCGCGGTGCCCAGTCATGATGGGCCCGCCCCGGTTTACGCGGGTAGACCCGGGAGGTTAATTTCTGGCGGCACAACGACAACCCCGCCGGTGCCAAGCCGCCCCGGGATCAGCGTCGGTGTCGTGCCGTCAGTTCTCTTCTGTCGGTGCCTCTCGGTGCAGACTCATCGGACCGCCTCGGCTCTGGCCGGGGACGACAAGGTCTGGCGGTACGAGGCCTGACGGCGGCGGGTTCCGCGCCCCGGCAACTACGGTGGGCGGGTGACCGAAACCTGGAACGCTACTGACACCGGTGTTCTGCGCCTGCCCTCCGGGCGCCTGGTCCGGGGTCGCGCGCTTCGCCGACCGCTTCCGCCCGGCCCGACGCCCACCTTCGCCGTCCATCTGCTCGGCAAGCAGCCTCCGGCGGTCCCCTGGGAGGTCCGGTGGCTGCGATGGCCGGACTTCTGGCTGCCCAGCAGCCACGCGCAGGCTCAGGGCATCCTCGGCGAGGCGTGGGCTCGGGCAGCCGTCGAACGCGTCGAGATCGCCTGCGGCGGAGGCCGTGGCCGAACCGGCACAGCCCTGGCCTGCCTCGCCGTCCTGGACGGAGTACCGGCCGGCGAGGCAGTGGACTTCGTCCGCCGGAACTACGACACCCGGGCCGTCGAAACCCCCTGGCAGAAGCGTTACGTCCTTCGCTTCTGATCCGGTGGCTCTGCTCGGACGGTTGACCCGGTCACCGACGCGTCGTCGGTGACCCGGCCATCCAGGATTCCCCGGCGCCGGGGTGCCTCACAGATCGGTCGCCCGCTCGTGGCGGGGCTCGTACATTCCCACCTCGCCACCGCCCGGCAGGCGGAGCCTGGTCAGCCGTCCCCAGCGTGCGTCAGTGACCGGCTGCGTGAATTCCACTCCCTTCGCAGCCAGGCTCTTCATGGTTGCGTCGACGTCGTCGCACATCAGATAGAGCTCCTGCGACTCCGGGCCGTCCGTGGGATGCACGGCGACCTCGGTCGGCGGAAGCTTGAAGATCAGCCAGCCGCCTCCCGCATCGACATGCGGATACTCCAGCACATCCCTGAAGAAGGCCCTGTCCGCTTCCGCGTCACGGCTGTAGATGACGACGTGCCCACCATTGATCATGCGGCCAGGGTAAATCCCGACATGGACAGCGCCGTGATGCGACGTCATGCCGAGTGTTGCGGACCAGCCGGGTCGATCATTGAGCAGGGCCACCAGAAAACCGAGGGGCGACCAAGGGCTCGACCATCCAGTGGGCCTTTCAGAGTTGAAGCTCGAGGGTGAGGACGGCCTTGGCTGCTGACGTCAGCCAGTTCGGGCTGCATCGGGCGTGACGGAAGATCCGCCGGCGCTTGAGAGTGGCCGCGCCGCGTTCGACGGGGTAGCGGAGTCGGGCGTGGGCCCGGTCCGGCGATCTCTGCCCGGCGCTGAGGTCCTTGCGGGGCACGCGCCTGGCCGGCACGGCGAACTTTCCGCCCGCGCCGGTGACGGTCGCCCTCGCGGGTGACGATGAGCATGGTGACCCACTCGACGAGCGGGTGCGGCAGATCCAGTGCGGCAGGATGGATGACCAACGAGGCTCCCTGGCTGGCTGGTTGAGACGTGAGACATCTCGCTCAAGCGCCCGGGAGCCTCGTTCGTTCTCCCCTCATACCGGCTACCAGGCCGTCACCCGATCCGAGCCCACCCTGAAAGAGCTCAGTGATTCGAAGTTCGCAACCAGGTCGGCAGGGGACGGGAGGGCGTCGATCTCCGCCTTCATGGCCGCGGCCGACTTCCGCAAGGCATCGTCCGTGACCAGCCGGTCGAGCAGGGCGGTGTCGACGGCGTCCAGGCTGGAGGTCAGTGCGAAGCCGTTGGCCTGGCCGGCGGCGGCGTTGGCGAAGTTGTCGGCGCCCTGGGGGAGGATCAGCTGGGGGACGCCCAGCGCGGCGGCGGTCATCATGCTGCCCGAGCCGCCGTGGTGGACGACGCCGTCGCTGGCTTGGAGCAGCTGGCTCAGCGGCACCCATGGCAGCGACCGGACGTTGCCGGGCAGCGTACCGAGCGGCGTGAGATCCTCGTCGCCGACGGCGAGCAGGATCTCGGCGTCCAGCGCCCCCGCCTGCTCGATCAGGCGGGAGATGGGCACGATGCCCTCCCACTCGGTGAACACCGTGCCCAGCGTCACCGCGATCCGCGGCCTGGTGCCGCGCCCGATCAGGTCGGCGGGGATCGTCCCGCCGCCGTTGTACGGCACGTACCTCACGCGCCAGCCCCCGCCGTCCCCGCCGAGCGAAGCCGGCACGACGTCCAGGACGGTGGACGGAGCGGTCGCCTCAACCCCGTGTGCGCGGTAGTCGTCGGCGAGCAGTCGGCGCAGGCGAGCGGCCACCCCGCCCGAGGTCACCCCGAAGTTGTGCGCCACGGCAGGTATGCCGAGCTTGGCGGCCACCAGCGGCGCGGCGCCCTGGAAGGACTCGTGCACGATGATGTCCGGTCGCCAGCCCTCCGCGACCTTCAGCAGGCCGTCGATGGTCGACCGGCCGAGCTCGGCGAAACCGAGGGCGCTCAGTTCATTCGTCTGCTCCTCCGTCCGCTCCTGGTCGGCGAAACGGACGTCCTTCGGGAGGGCGCGGGCGAAGGCCTCCCTGAGGGTGCTGCCGTCGCCGACCTCGACGACGGGCAGTCCGGTGTTGCGCAGGCTCGCGATCGGGGGCTGACCGGCGAACAGGACGTCGTGGCCGGCCGCCCGCAGGGCCAGCGCGGTGGGGATCACGGGGAAGATGTGGCCGACCGCCCCGGGGGCGGTGAACAGGACTCGCACAGTGGTCCTCCTGATGCAAATGGTTGCTCTTGGTCAGACGTGCTCGAGGTGCTGGGAGGTGAGACCGTCCGCGGCCGGCTGGCCGGGAGATCCGGCCTTCCGTCCACCGGTCTCCGCCGCGTGCGGGATGTCATGCGTGCTGCTCCGTGCCGCGCGCAGGACATCCGGGTCCACCTTGATGTCGGCTGTGGCCACGTCGCCCCTGTTGAGCCGGTGGCCGCCCCCCGGCGGTCACTGTGCGGAGAGCCTGTCACGGCCCATCCTGACCAGGCACTTGTATTTTTTGACAGATGTTCACCTTATGGACGGTCGGCTTTCTTTTTGCTTGATATGGGTCGTGTCCCTTGAAATGCTGTCGTGTCTGTGTCCTAACGGTCATGCGGTGGGCGGCAGTTAGACGTGAGCCTGCTTGCCTGGGTGGAGCTGATCCCTGCCACTCTCGCACTGGTAGCGGCGGGAGAAGGCGGTCCAGTCGTCGCGCAGCTCGAAGGGCGCCAACGGGACGCCGTCTTGATGTGGCGACGAATCAGTGAGCTCTCAGGGTGGGCTCGGATCGGGTGACGGCCGGGTAGTCGGTATGACATGGCGTACGCCGGCGCGGGCGGAACGTTCGCCGTGCCGGCCAGGCGCGTGCCCCGCAAGGACCTCAGCGCCGGGCAGAGATCGCCGGACCGGGCCCACGCCCGGACTCCGCTACCCCGTCGAACGCGGCGTGGCCACTCTCAAGCGCCGGCGGATCTTCCGTCACGCCCGATGCAGCCCGAACTGGCTGACGTCAGCAGCCAAGGCCGTCCTCGCCCTCGGGCTTCAACTCTGAAACTGGGCGACTGTGGCACTCGGAGTCGTCAAATTCCCGAGACGTGCCGGTACCCACGCGAGAAATGGATCCCTACGTATGCTCTGCCGGCGGCCAGTCGATGGCACGTCAGAACGGCCCGGTCCAGTACCTCGCGGTCTGGGCCGGGCCGTTCTGCCTGTGGCGTGGCGTCAGGGAGTGATCCCGGGAATGGGAAGGTCAGGCGCTCGCGGTGTAGTCGTAGAAGCCGCGGCCGGACTTGCGGCCCAGCAGGCCCGCGTCGACCATCCGGGAGAGCAGCGGGGGAGCGGCGTACAGCGGCTCCTTGTACTCGTCGTACATCGACTCGGCGATGGACACGATGGTGTCCAGGCCGATCAGGTCGCACAGCCGCAGCGGACCCATCGGGTGGGCGCAGCCCGCCTCCATGCCCTTGTCGATGTCGGAGGCGGTGGCCACGCCCGACTCGAACATCCGGACGGCGGAGAGCAGGTAGGGCACCAGCAGGGCGTTCACCACGAAGCCGGCCCGGTCGCGGGCGCGGATCGGCTCCTTGCCGAGCACCTGCACGGCAAAGGCCTCGACGCGCGCGGTGGTCTCGGCGGAGGTGGTGAGGGTCGGGATGACCTCGACCAGCTTCTGGATCGGTGCCGGGTTGAAGAAGTGCAGGCCGATCACCTGCTCCGGACGGGAGGTGGCGGCGGCCAGCTTCACGATCGGGATGGAGGAGGTGTTGGAGGCCAGGATGGCGTCCCGGCGCTCGATGACCTGGTCCAGGGTCTGGAAGATCTTGATCTTGATGTCTTCGCGCTCGGCCACCGCCTCGACCACCAGGTCGCGGTCGGCGAAGTCGGCCAGCTCGGTGGTGAAGGAGATCCGGCCGAGCGCCTCGTCGCGCTGCTCCTGGGTCAGCTTGCCGCGGCTGACGGCCGTGTCGAGGGAGTTGGTCAGCCGGGTGCGGCCGAACTCGAGGGCCTCGCCGGTGGCCTCGGAGACCAGGACGTCCAGCCCGGAGCGGGCGAAGACCTCAGCGATGCCCGACCCCATGAGGCCGCAGCCGACTACTCCGACGCGCGCGATGTCACTCACTCAGTTGCCCTTCACGGTGGTGCTGGGGGTGCCCAGCCGGGTGCGTACGGCTGCGCGCGCGGTGTCGTGGCCATGCGCGCCGCCCCGACGACGTTACTACTCCGAACGTGCAGGCTGTTCGCCCGGACCTCGGCTGGGCCGATCGGATGAGATGGATCACGTTCGCCCGTGTGGTCGATCCGTGCCCGGTGACCTGCCCGAAAGAATGCGGAGCAACCGAGGAGGGAGCACGGATGCCGACGGGATCGCTCGTAGGACAGGTCGCGCTGGTCACCGGAGCGGGCCGGGGCATCGGCCGGGAGATCGCCATCGGCCTGGCTGCCGAGGGCATGGCGGTCGGCCTGCTCGGGCGCACGCACGACACGCTGATCGAGACCCTCAAGCAGTGCGTACGCCACGGTGCCCGCGGTGTTGCCGTGACCGCCGACGTCACCCGGCCGGGCGCCGTCCGGGAGGCCGTCCGCTCGGTCGAGCGCGACCTCGGGCCGGTCGACTTCCTGGTCAACAACGCGGGCCAGGTGGACCGCGCCGAGGTACCCCTCTGGGAGGCGGACGCCAACCAGTGGTGGCAGGTCGTGGAGACCAACCTGCGCGGCCCGTTCAACCTGATGCGCAGCGTGCTCCCCGGCATGGTCCAGCGCCGCAGCGGCCGGGTGCTCAACCTCAACTCCGGCTTCGCGCTCCGCCCGGACGGGAACTACACCGCGTACGCCACCTCCAAGGGCGCGCTGCTGCAGCTCTCGGACAACATCGCCGACTCGCTCGCCGCCCACCACGTGGTGGTGCTCGACATCAGCCCCGGCGCATGTGCGACCGACATGACGGCCGGGATGCCGATGTTCGCCGAAACGAAGGAGTGGGCGAGCATCCCCTACATGGTCGCCGTCGCCGTGGACACCGCCCGCGGCCGCTTCGACGCCCTGCACGGGCGATTCATCCACGCGGGCCGGGACAACCTGGAACACCTGGTCGCCGAGGCGGACGCCATCCGCGAGGCGGACGCGCGCACCCTGCGGCTGCGGCCGTACGGCGACGACGACCCCATGGCCTGAGGCCCTCGCCTGGGCTGAGAGCAGCTCAGCCCCCGAGCAGGGCGGCCAGCTCGGCCTCCGGCAGGCTGCCCGCCGGCCGCCCCGTACGCGCGAACTCGTTCGCCCACCGCTGCAGGGCCTCGTTCACCGGAGTCGGCACGCCGTGCAGGCGGCCCAGCAGCACCACCTCACCGTTGAGGTGATCCGCCTCGATCGAGCCGGTGCCGCGGACCAGGCTCTGGGTGGACGAGCTCCCGGTGCGCTCCTGGCCCTCCAGAGGCACCAGCTCGACCCGGGAACCGCGGGCCTCGCGCTGCTCCCGCGTGCCGACGTACGGGATGCCCGCGGCCTGCAGGACCGCCTCGCACTCGGCCTGGGCGCGCTCGTACAGCGCCAGGCGCAGCTCGCCGTCGATCGGACCGGCGACCGCCTCCAGCGCGTTGCCCACGTTGCCGAGCAGCTTGCCGTACTTCCAGCGCATCACGTCGTCGGTGACGGGCGCCGCGAAGACCGACTTCTCGAGGTCGGCCGAGATCTGCTCGACGGTCTCGTCGCGGCCCGACGGGTAGCAGCCGAGGTGCAGGATGCCGCTCAGCGGGGCGCCGGCGGCGGACACCCGGCCGGGCTCGAGGTGCGTTGCGGGCATCCAGACGCACATGCCGTAGACGTGCCGGAACCGCCGCAGGGCGAGCCGCTCGTTCTCCACGCCGTTCTGTGCGCAGACCAGCGGCAGCAGCTCCCCGGCCGTGCCGCCGCCCGCCACCGGAAGCGCGGCCCATTCGGCGAGCAGCGCCTCGGAGTGCTGGGTCTTGACCGCGAGCACCAGGACGTCGCCGTGGCGCAGCTCGACGGAGCCGGAGCCCTCCGCCGTCGGGACCGGCAGCGTCCGTACGCCCTCCGGGGTGGAGAAGCGCAGCCCGCCGGTTCTCAGCGCCGTGCCGTGCGCGCCGCGTGCGATCAGGAGAACCTCGTGCCCGCTCTCGAACAGCCGCGCGCCGATCGTTCCGCCGATCGCCCCTGCCCCGATGATGATGTAGCGCATGAGCCAGAGCATGGCACGCCCCGCTCCGCACCGGACAGCGGCTTGTGCCGAGAGAGGTTATGCGCAGAGCTGACTGGCGGTCACCGCGCGGAGGCCGAGCTGCGACAGCCCGTCCAGGACGCCCGGCAGCGCGTCCGCCGTGCCGCGGTGGCCCATGTGCAGCGCGACGACCGAGCCGCCGCTCACCGCCTTGAGCACCCGACGCTGCACCACCTCCGCGCCGGGATCGGTGTAGTCGCGCGGGTCGACGTCGAAGGAGAGGCAGTGCTGGTAGCCGACCAGCCGGGCCTGCTCGCGCACCATCGGGGTGGCGTACTGCGCGGCCGAGGGCCGGAACCAGCGCCCGATCGAGCCCGTCAGCCGTTGCAGCCGCTCGGCGCACTGGGCGATCTCCGCACGGGCCCGGTCGGCGGGCATCGCGGAGATGTCGAGGTGGTTCTGGGTGTGGTTGCCGAGCTCGTGGCCGCCGTCCAGGATCCGCCGGGCGATCTCGGGATGCTGGTCCAGCCAGCTGCCCACGGCCAGCACGGTCAGCCGGGCGCCGTGCTGCTCGGCGGCCACCAGGACCGCCGTGGCCAGTGCCGGGTCGCCCTGGCCGTGGAAGGTCAGGGCCACCTCGCGGCGGTCGCGCGGACCGTTCACCACCTCGTCCGGGGTACCGGCCGCCAGCGGCGGCGAGGCCGTCGCCCCGGTTGCCGCGGACGGCGAGGCGGACGTGGGAGCGGCACCGGCCGGCGGGCTCGGTGCGGCGGGCGTGGGGGGCAGGCCGGCCGCGACGGGCCCGACGGTACTGAGGTGCGACGGCTGGACCCGGGCGGCGAACGACACCGGCTCCTGGGCGGTCTTCTCAGCGGTGTCGGCGCAGGCGGAGGAG
Organism: Kitasatospora atroaurantiaca; assembly: GCF_007828955.1. Lineage (NCBI taxonomy): Bacteria > Bacillati > Actinomycetota > Actinomycetes > Kitasatosporales > Streptomycetaceae > Kitasatospora > Kitasatospora atroaurantiaca. Next base: position 6,655,435 of record NZ_VIVR01000001.1, read on the forward strand.
GCCAGGGCCCCGGTCGCGGTCAGAGCGGCGAGTCGGGCCGTGGAACGCAGCACGGTACGTCGGTCGACAGTCATTGCCTGACAGCCTAGACAGGGCGCAACGGCCAGGCGATTCGAGACCACTCACGGGTTACCGACCCTCCTGCTCCGCTCGGCCCAGCGCGTCGGAGACGGCCCGGGCGAAGGCGTCCGGGTTGTCCAGCATGATGTTGTGACCGCAGTCCGGGATCGGCACCATGCGTACCCCGGCCTCCAGGAGCCCCGCCGTACCCGGGAACGTGCCGTCGGCCGCCGGGTACAGGAAGGTGCGGGGGATCTTCAGGTCGAGCAGCAGCTCGCGCATGGTCGGCACGGTGGCCCGGGTGAGGTGGACGGCGCTGCGGTGCAGGGCCTCCAGGCCCGCCAGCCGCATGGTCGACCACCATGGGGCGCCGACCGCCGCGCGGACCTGCTCCCAGTCGCCGGCGAGGAAGGACTCCTCGGTGAAGCTCGCGATCCCGCTGCTCCCGGCCCCGGGCGGGCCGGGCTCCGGAATCGGGTCGAGATTGGCGTCCACCAGGACCAGCTCGGACACCAGGTGCGGGTGCCGTGCGGCGAGCACGACGGCGATCGAGCCGCCCATGCTGTGGCCGATCACCTCGGCGCCCTCGGCACCGCCGGCGGTGAGCGCCTCGGCCAGCGCGTCGGCGTGCGACTCGAGGGTGTAGTCGAAGTCTGTGGGGCGGTCACTGAGACCGAAGCCGAGCAGGTCGACCAGGAGTGACCTCCGCCCGGCGAGCAAGGGGTGCAGGGCGGCCTCGGTGAAGTACGCGGGCGAGCTCACCCCGAGCCCGTGCACGTACACCCGCGCGGGCCGTTGGCCGGGGCCCTGGGTGGGCCCGGTGCCGGGGAGTTCGACCCAGCGGATGACATCGCCGTTCGGGGTGACCGGTGCGCTACGCATGCTGCGGCAGCTCTTCCTTCCATGCCAGGTGGGCGGCGGCGGTCCGCCGCCAGAGGGCTTCCCGCTCGGCCGGGCCGACATCCGGCAGGGCCAGCCCGAAGGTGTCGCGCAGAACCGCGAACCACTCCGCCGAGTTGGTGAGTTCGCGCTTGTACCGGCCGGTGCCGTCCGTCCGGACCAGCACGCAGCCGCGCAGGGCGTCGATGCTGTCGGCGTCCCGCCGGAACGCGCAGGGGAAGCGGGCGAACTGCGAGTCCGGGGAGGTCGAGAGCCAGTCGTGCTGCTCGGTGAAGTCGGCGGGCCCGGCGGGCTCGGGCCGGAAGTCCATCCCGGGGAAGCCGCCCTGAGGGTCGTTGTCGAGCCGCCATCCGCCCGGTTCGGCCGTCGACGGCACGAGCCCGAAGGTGAACGGCCCCTGCCGGTACGTCCCTTCGCGCAGCGGCAGCGGCTCGTGCAGGCCCTCACCGAGCCCGACGTCGACGAACCAGGCCTCGCCCTCGCAGTCCACCGTCAGCGCCAGGTGGTTGCCGTTGGCCCCGGCAGGCGTCGCGGCGTCCACCTGCACCCCGCCGACGTGCCAACGGACTTGGTAGCCGAGTGCGTCGAGCAGCGTCGCGAAGGCGCCGTTGAGGTGGAAGCAGTAGCCGCCGCGCCCCCGCAGGATGCGGTCGATCGACTCCTGCGGGGAGACCGTGGTCGGCCGCGCCAGGAGGATCTCCAGGGTCTCGTACGGTATGCGCTCGACGTGGGCCCGTGCAGCGCGCGCAGCGCCGCCACCGACGGCTCCCCGGGATCGGGCACACCGAGGCGCCGCAGATACCGGTCGACCACCGTGGCATTCAACATGCCTGCACACTAACCGGGATGACTGCCGACGAGGTGTTGCTCTGTCAGGTTCACCATCCTCTCCCCGGCCCGGCATCCGCTTCAGTGATCCTTGACCGGATCATGCCCGGCCTGGCGGCGTTCCAGGTCGAGCGGGTGCACGCCCACGGCGTCTACGACGTCGAGGTCGACACCGGCACCACTAGCGCCGAGGACCGCGCGCTGCTCGTCAAGGAGTACCTGGGCCGGCGGACGGCACCGGCCGCCTTCGATCGGCTGCGGCAGCAGGCCTCCGCCGACCCGGCAGGCCGCGGGACGCCGTGACCCCGGGGGCGACCCCGAGGCACACGCCGAGACCGACCAGCAGGGTGCCGAGCAGCTCGCCCGGGTGGAGCGCCCCGGCGCCGACCGCGGCTCCGGACAGGGCGGCGGTCACCGGGATCAACCCCGCGAACAGTCCCGCGCGTTCGGCACCGAGCCGGCCCAATGCCGCGTACCAGAGCAGGAACGCGATGACGGTCAGGACAGTCCCGAGGTAGAGGAGCGCGCCCAGCTCCGCGCCGCTCGGCCGGCGCAGGAGGGCGGAGCCGTCCACGGCCAGCCCCGCGAGCGCGAACATCGGGACCGCGAGCACCGTGACGTACGCCGAGACCCGGACCGGACCGAGCCGGGGGAGGAGCGGCAGGGCGACCAGTGAGAACGCCGCCTCGCAGGCGAGCGTCCCCAGCGCGTACGCGAACCCGGCCGGACCGCCCGAGCTGAAGCCCTGGGTGACGGCCGCCCCGGCGACCACCACGCCGGCCGCCGCGACCAGGCGCAGCCGAGGGCGGCGCCGCTCCAACAGCGGCCCGAGCACGGTGAGCAGCAGCGGGGTGCAGCCCACCACGCTGCCCACCGCCGCCGGATCGGTGTCGCGCAGGGCCTGGACCAGCAGCACGTTGAACGCGAACAGCCCCGTCCCGGCCAGCACCACCAGCCGGCCCAGCTCCGAGGCGCTCAACCGAGGGGTGAGCCGCCCGGCCCGCAGGGCGATGGGCACCAGGATCAGGGCGGCGAGCAGGTACCGGGCGGCCTGGCCGCCGAGCAGTGGATAGTCGGTGAGAGCGGCGGTGGCCCCGGTCGAGCAGCCCAGCAGGGTCATGGCGGTCGCGGCGCGCAGACTGCCCGAGGCGGTGTCGGAGATCGGCATGTCTGCCACGCTAGGAGCGAGGTGGTCCTCGATACAGGTCCACTCGGAGCCCGGCCGGGAGGACCACTTGCGCGATCTGCTGATCACCGTCGATCACGGCTCCGGCGACCTGACCGGGCAGCTCACCAGGGCGCTGCGGGAGGCCGTCCGCGACGGCCGCCTCGGCGCCGGGGTCCGGCTCCCGGCCACCCGTACGCTCGCAACCGACCTCGGCGTCTCGCGCGGGGTCGCGGTCGAGGCGTACGCCCAACTCGTGGCCGAGGGCTATCTGGTGAGCCGCCACGGCTCGGGCACCCGGGTCGCGTCCGGCATCGCCGCGCCGGGCTCGGCCACGCCACCGGCTCCGCCGGAGCCCGCGATCGCGTACGACCTCAAGCCGGGCACCCCGGACCTCGCGGCGTTCCCACGGACCGCCTGGCTGGCGGCCACCCGGCGCGCGCTCGCCGAGGCCCAGCACACCCACCTCGGCTACGGCGACCCCGCCGGTTCGCCGCAGCTGCGCGCCGAACTCGCCTCCTACCTCGGCCGGGTGCGGGCCGCGGCCGTCGATCCCTCGGAGGTGATGGTGGTCAGCGGCGTCTCGCAGAGCCTCGCCCTGCTCACCGGGGTCCTGGCAGCGCGGGGACACCGGCGGCTGGCGGTCGAGGACCCGTCCTCGCCCGGCGCCCTGGAACTGCTGCGGGCCCACGGGTTCGAGCCGGTGGGCGTCCCGGTGGACGACGAGGGCATCGTCGTGGCCGCCCTCGCCGCGAGCGGCGCGAGCGTCGTCCTGGTCAGCCCTGCTCACCAGTACCCGACGGGCGTGGTGCTCTCCCCGGCGCGCCGGGCCGCGCTGGTGGCATGGGCGCGCGACACGGGCGGCGTGGTGCTGGAGGACGACTACGACGCCGAGTTCCGGTACGACCGCGAGCCGGTCGGCTGCCTGCAGGGCCTCGCCCGCGACCGGGTGGTTCATCTCGGCTCGCTGAGCAAGTCGCTGGCCCCGGGGCTGCGCCTCGGCTGGGCCGTCGTACCCGCCTGGCTGACGGCGGACTTCCGCGAGGCCAAGCGGTACGCCGACCTCGGCACCGGGGTGCTCGACCAGCTGGCCTTCGCCGGGCTGCTGGCCGACGGCGCGTACGACCGGCACCTGCGGGCGGTGCGGGCCCGGTACCGCAGCCGCCGGGACGCGCTGGTCGGCGCGCTCCACCGGACGCTGCCCACGGCCACGGTGCGCGGTGTCGCCGCCGGGCTGCACCTCTACCTCGACCTCCCGGCGGGCGTCCCGGAGGCGGCCGTGGTCTCCGCCGCCGCTGCCCGCCGGCTGCGGGTCGAGCCGGTGGCCGGCATGCGGCTCAGCCCGGGCGGCCCCGCGCTGACCCTCGGTTACGCGGGTCTGCCGGAGCGGCGGCTGGTACGGGCTGCGGAACTGCTCGCCGAGTCGGTGGCGGCCTCGGTCGGGAATCAGGCCCGGGGTCAGGTCAGGTCGTCGGCCAGCAGGTCCATCAACAGGCCGTCGTGCCAGGACCCGTCGGGCCCGCGCTCGTAGTCGCGCATCACGCCGACCGGCCGGAAGCCGACCTTGGCGTAGCACCGGATCGCGGCGGCGTTGTCGGCCGCCGGATCGATCACCAGGCGGTGGAAGCGATGGTCGGTGACCAGATGACGCGCGAGCGTCCGGACGGCGTCGGTGCCCAGACCCCGGCCGTGAACGGCCGGATCCAGGTAGATGTCGATGCCCGCGTGCCGGTAGTCCGGCTCGGTCTCGGCATGCCACTGGATGGCGCCGACCACCCGCCCGCCGTACTCGATCGCCAACGTCGAAGTACCGGGCTCGGCCAGGCCGTCCGCCACCTCGGCCGTCAGATCCTCGCCTCCGCGCCAGCGCGCGTACACCTCCGGCGCAGCTCGGATCCCGGCCAGCACCGGGACGTCCTCACCGGTGGCCGGTCGCAGGGTGACGGCCGTGCCGTGCAGCGTCGTCTCCATGACCCCGGACGCTACCAGCGCATCCCCCGGCCACGCTTCACTCTGCGGGTGCTCAGTCGAACAGTCCGTTAAGGGCGACGTAGAGCACGACCCGCTCGTCCGAGGCCGTGACCCCTATGCACAGGTCGCGCCGATCCAGCAGCCATCCGTTGGGGCGGCAGGTCTCGTGCGGACGGCCGAGGGCGTGAACGATCCCGTCGGGGGAGAGCCCGGTCGTACTGCCGATCACCAGCGTGCGGTAGCAGTTGCTGGTCCCGCAGCCGCTGTTCTGCGAGACCACCG